>NZ_JBAPRN010000748.1:0-3527 GCF_049281135.1 Mycobacterium sp.
GAATCACGCCGTTGGAATCGATCACGATGCCGGTCCCCGCGCCGATCGCGCTCTGGTATCCGAGCTTGGCGTCGAGGTCGACGATCTGCGGACCCACGCGCCCGATGGCGGTCGCCGCATCTTGCGGCGCCGGCGGCGTCAAGGGCGACGCGTGCGCGGGCGCTGTGGCCAGACCCAATCCCAGCACTGCCAGCAGACTGAGCAAGCGCAGCGACCCCCGCGGTATGCCGCGGTGCGATCCGCTCATCCCCAATACCTCCTGCTGAGTACCGGCCGAATTCAGCCAGAATGTCGCAAGATTTTGATCTTGACGACACAACTTTGTTCATATAACCGTAGCCTGCGTCGCTCGATCAGGCATATCGACGTCGGGTTTCCCGGTCCCGCCGGAGGTCGATCCACCGGCATATTGCCAAGCGGTAGTTTCATAGCTTCGGCTGAACGGCAACTGATGAGCAAAGGTGTCTTTCGTATGGGCGTGCTTGATTCATTTCGGCTCGACGACAAAGTCGTGATAGTGACCGGCGCTTCGTCCGGACTGGGCGTGTCGTTCGCCCAGGCGTTCGCCGAGGCCGGCGCCGACGTCGTGTTAGGCGCCCGCCGCGTCGACAGGTTGGCCGAGACGGCGTCTCTCGTCGAGGCCGGCGGTCGCAAGGCGCTGACCGTCGCGACCGACGTCAGCGAGCCCGAGCAGTGCCAGGCCCTGGTCGATGCCGCGATGCAGACCTTCGGCCGGGTCGACGTGTTGATCAACAATGCCGGCGTCGGTTCCGCGCACCCGGCCACCCGCGAGACGCCCGAGCAGTTCCGCTCGGTGATCGACGTCAACCTCAACGGCGCGTACTGGATGGCACAGGCCTGCGGGCGGGTCATGCAGCCCGGAAGCTCGGTGATCAACATCGCCAGCATTCTGGGGATCACCACCGCCGGATTGCCGCAGGCGGCCTACAGCGCAAGCAAGGCCGCGGTCATCGGGCTCACCCGGGATCTGGCGCAGCAGTGGGGCGCGCGCAAGGGCATTCGGGTCAACGCTCTCGCTCCGGGATTCTTCAAAACCGAGATGACCGACGAATACAAACCCGGCTACCTGGAGAGCCAGTCGCATCGACTGATCCTGGGCCGATTGGGCGATGGAAGCGAACTCGCGGCCACCGCGGTCTGGCTGGCATCGGCGGCAGGCGGATACGTCACCGGCCAGACGATCGTCGTCGACGGCGGCCTCAGCATTACCTAAATCAACTCCGGCACCTAGGCTCGGCGATGTGGTCGAATTCGACCCCCAGGCCCGCTTCGCGCACTCACCGGTAGCCCGGTTGGCCACCGCCGCCCTCGACGGCCGGCCGCACCTGGTGCCGGTGGTATTCGCGCTGCATGACGACGTCATTTATACAGCGGTCGACGCCAAGCCCAAGACGACCCAACGGCTACGCCGGCTCGCCAACATCGAGCGCAACCCGCAGGTGAGCCTGCTGGTCGACCACTACACCGATGACTGGACGCAGCTGTGGTGGGTTCGCGCCGACGGTGTTGCCGCGATCCATCACGACGGCGACACCATGAACGTCGGCCGCGATCTGCTACGCGCGAAATATGCCCAATACCAATCGGTTTCGCTGGACGGCCCGGTAATCGCCGTCGCAGTCCAGCGCTGGAGCAGCTGGCACGCCTGAGCCGGAGGCCTTTCCTGATTACCTTCACCGCCCGTTCACTCTTGTTTTGCGCGGACGCTAGGAGAAAAGTGACGTGCATCACGTTGACCGGGGGACGCGAGGGAGTGACGTCATGGCAGACAAGTCCCACAGTCCGAACGGCGCAGGAGCTGCTCCGGCCGTAGACGATCCGGCCGCCGTCCGGAACGTGGTGTTGGTAGGCCCGTCCGGCGGCGGCAAGACCACCTTGGTCGACGCGCTTCTTGTCGCGTCCGGCGTGTTGTCCAGACCCGGCTGTATCGCTGACGGCACCACGGTCTGCGATCACGACGAGGCGGAGATCCGCCAGCAGCGTTCGGTCAGTCTCGCTTTGGCGTCGTTGTCGCACGACGGCGTCAAGGTCAATCTCGTCGACACCCCCGGCTATGCCGACTTCGTCGGCGAACTGCGGGCCGGGTTGCGCGCCGCGGACTGCGCGCTGTTCGTGATCGCCGCCAACGAGGACGTCGACGAGCCGACGAAGTCGCTGTGGCAGGAGTGCAACCAGGTCGGCATGCCCCGAGCCGTGGTGATCACCAAACTCGACCACGCCAGGGCCAACTACCAGAATGCCCTCGCGGCGGCACAGAATGCGTTCGGCGACAAGGTTTTACCACTCTATCTCCCTACCGGTGACGGGGTGATCGGTCTGTTGTCGCAGACGCACTACAAGTACGCGAACGGCAAGCGGACCACCCATGCGCCTGACGCCTCCTACGCCGATCAGATCGAGGAAACCCGCGGCACGTTGATCGAGGGAATCATCGAGGAGTCCGAAGACGAATCGCTGATGGAGCGGTACCTGGGCGGTGAAAAGATCGACGAAGCGGTGCTGATCGACGATCTGGAGAAAGCAGTGGCACGCGGCTCGTTCTTCCCGGTGATTCCGGTCTGCAGCGGCACCGGCGTCGGCACCCTGGAATTGCTCGAGGTCGCCACCCGCGGATTCCCGTCCCCGGCGGAACACCCACTGCCCGAGGTGTTTACGGCGCAAGGCGCCGCGTTCACGAAGGTGACGTGCGGCTCCGACTCGCCACTGCTGGCCGAGGTGGTGAAGACGACGTCGGACCCCTATGTCGGCAGGCTCAGCCTGGTCCGGGTGTTCTCCGGGACCATCAGGCCCGACACGACGGTTCATGTGTCGGGCCATTTTTCGTCGTTCTTCGGCTCGCCCGACGACGCCGGCCCCGATTCCCTGGCCGGCCACGTGGACCACGACGAGGATGAACGGATCGGCGCGCTGTCCTTCCCGCTTGGCAAGCAGCAGCGGCCGGCATCGATGGTGCTGCCCGGCGACATGTGCGCCATCGGACGTCTGAGCCGGGCCGAAACCGGAGACACCCTTTCCGACAAGGCTCAGCCGCTGGTGCTCAAGCCGTGGATGATGCCGGAATCGTTGCTGCCGGTGGCGATTCAGGCGCATGCCAAGACCGACGAGGACAAGCTCTCGGTCGGACTGGGACGATTGGCCGCCGAGGACCCGACGCTGCGGATCGAGCAGAACCCGGAGACACACCAGGTCGTGCTGTGGTGCATGGGCGAAGCCCATGCCGGTGTGGTGCTGGACGCCCTGGCCAATCGGTACGGCGTCACCGTGGATACCGTCGAGCTGCGGGTGCCGCTGCGAGAAACGTTTAGCAGCAAGGCTAAAGGCCACGGTCGACACGTCAAGCAATCCGGTGGTCACGGTCAGTATGCGGTGTGCGACATCGAAGTCGAACCGCTGCCCGAAGGTTCCGGGTTCGAGTTCTGCGACAAGGTGGTTGGCGGCGCGGTGCCGCGCCAGTTCATCCCGAGCGTCGAGAAGGGCGTGCGCGCTCAGATGGAAAAGGGTGTGCA
>NZ_JBAPRN010000749.1:0-2223 GCF_049281135.1 Mycobacterium sp.
CGATCAACAGGGCACTGCGATCGGAAAAGGGCAGGAGGAGCGGCGCACGTGAGCACCGACCCGGTCGCTGCTGAACAGGCCTCCCAACCGCTTGACGAAGGAATTCCGTTCGGAGCCAAACTTCAGCAGCTCGCCGAACAACGTCGTGACGATATTGCCCTGACCGTCATCGCGCGTGACGGTACCGGGCACTCGATGAGCTTCGCGGAACTGGACCGCCGGGCCAATCAATGGGGACGGGCGCTGACAGCCGGCGGCGCTGAGATCGGTTCGCTTGTCGCACTGGCGATTCCCAATTCCGAGCACCTGGTGCTGGCCGTGCTGGGTTGTTGGAAGATAGGCGCTGTCCCGGTTCCGATGCGCTGGGATCTGCCCGACTGGGAGCGGTCCCGGGTGCTGGAGGTCATCGACCCGGCGGTCACCGTCGACGAACAGACGCTGTCGACGTTGACCGCACACGCCGGCGACCAGTCCGACGACCCGCTGCCGGTGCTGGTGTCCCCCAACGCGAACGGGATATGCAGCAGCGGATCCACCGGTCTGCCGAAGGTCATTCTCACTCTGGCGCAAGGTATCTGGACGCCTGAATCGTCGTTCCCATTCCTGGCAGCCTGGGCGCCGACGGCGCAGCCGCAGACCATCCTGGTGCCCGCTCCGATGTATCACACCAACGGCTTCTCACCGATGACCTACCTGCTGGGCGGCGACAGATTGGTGGTGCTCGAAAAGTTCGATGCGGCAACCGTTGTGGACGTGATCGAGCGCTACCGCGTCACCAACTTCACGGCCACACCGACCATGCTCGCCCGCATCGCGGCCCTTTCGGACATACGTCAACGGGATCTATCCAGCGTCGCGTGGATCTTGCAGGGCGCCGCGGTGATGCCACATACGCTGCTACGAACCTGGTTCGACCTGCTAAGCCCGGAACAGGTCGTGATGGCTTACGGGATGACCGAGGGCCTGGGAATAACCGCATTACGCGGTGACGAGTGGCTGGCGCACGTTGGCAGCGTCGGGCGCGGTTTCCGGGACACCGAAGTGCGCATCCTGGACCCGCAGGGCGAGCCGGTGAGTCCGGGTGAGCTCGGTGAGATTTATCTGCGCTCGCCGATGAGCGGCGGATACCGCTATCTCGGCGGCGCGCCGCTGTTGCCGTCGACACCCGACGGGTTCCGCACAGCAGGCGATATCGGCCACGTCGACGCCGACGGTTATCTCTACATCGCCGATCGCCGCAGCGACATGATCGTCACCGGCGGCGCCAATGTCTTTCCCGCTGAGGTGGAATGCGCGCTGGCCGAACACCGTGGCATCGCCGATGTGGTGGTCATCGGGCTCGCCGACCGCGAGTGGGGCCGTCGAGTACACGCGGTGGTTCAACTGGCCGACGGCACACAGTCGCTGTCCGAACGGGATGTCATCCTCTTCGCGAAGACCCGGCTGGCCGCGTACAAGGTGCCCAAAACCGTGGAGTTCGTCGACCAGATCCCGCGAACGGCCGCGACCAAAGTCAACCGTTCGGCGATGGTCGACGCCCGCGGCGGCTGACCCCACTGAGCGCGGGCGCCGGATATTTTGGAAAGTATCCGACGATTCCGCGGATACGCACGCCCGAGGGCCATCTTGCGGCTACCTTACAAGTGCCTAAGGATAATCTTAGATTCTTTCAGGATCCGAAAATGGCTCAACGCCCAAGCAAGCGGGACCGTCGGCCGCGCAAGGTCAAGGCGCGCCGGCATCGTCGAGCGGCCGGTCTGGCGACGGCTGCCGCGGCGATTCTTGGCGCGGCGATGACTCCGCTGGCCAGCGCGCCGGTCGCCCATGCCGACGGGTTTGACATAGTCATCGATCCCATCGTGAACTCCATCGCTAATTCGCTGGCGAGTCTGTTGGAGCCGCTGGCCGGTCTTGATTCCGTGTCAGCCGCGGATCCCTTGGTCAGTCTGGGTATCGGCGGTCTGGGGTCGTCTGCCGCCGATCTAGCCGGTAGTAGCAGCCTTGGCGTGGGTTCTGCGGATTCGGCGCTGACGGCGGCGTCCGATCCGTCCCCTGCAGCCAGTTCGTTCGACGCGATGCTGCAGACACTCGCGCAAGAGTGGATCACCAGCCAATCCGGTGCCGCGTACGACGCCCAGCTCAACACGCTGTGGCACGACGTTGGTGGCAGCGGCATCCTGATCGGCAACGGCGCCAACGGAACGCCGGACTCGACATTGACAG
>NZ_JBAPRN010000750.1:0-4373 GCF_049281135.1 Mycobacterium sp.
ACTTGTGCGAGCTTAAAAGTGTTGCGGCAAAGAAAATCAACGCACCGATCACAAGAATGACCAGGCCGACGAGTCCTACCGACAGCCAGCGGCGTGGTGAGTCGGAGTCAACTTCGGCGGCGTCATCGGCCGACCACGCTTGGACCTGCTCGGCATGGTTGACTGGAGCTAGCTCGGTGGTCTCTGCGCTGGGCTGCTCCGTCGGAGCTTGCTCGGTGTCGTGCTCTGAGTCGTGGTCTGTCATCTTCTACCTATCCCCAACGGACGACTACAGGACCGAGCTTGAATAGTTGCCTCGGTGGCTTGGCGGCATTGGGTACAGGCCTGCGCAGATCGCGACGGTGTTTGTTGAGAGGCAGCAGGTTTCGCGCCAGTTGTCGCCGGACATGTTCTAGGGTGGTGTCAAAGTCTTCGTCTGGCTCAACCATCGACGGTTGCTTGTTTTCCGGAATACCCAACTCCTGCATTGATTTTCGGGCCGCCAACCTCGTGTATCGGTCGACCAATTCAGCCGAAGCAGTGGGTACGGTTAGAAAAAGCTGAGCGGCGCCTTCATGCGACGTGGCTTCTAACCGCCGCACAACCTCGCGGCGTTCCTCCTGCGGCACCTTGTGGAGGCCACGTGATGCAATCGCGTACGCGACCGCATCTTGGTAGGCGCGTTTCGCCTCCTCGTAATGGTAATTGCGCTGCTGTCTCTTGCGTTCTAAGAAGCCAGTGCCGAACGCGATAAACGCTGCAACGAGTACGAATCCGCCGCCGATCACGGTGCCCTGTGCCTGCGTCAGATGGTCCCACCAACCCATCGCGTCTAGCCCCCTCTGCGTCTCAAACGTCGATGCGGTACTTGTCGCTACGGCACGTGTCGGGAAGGGATTCGAGCGGCGGCCATCCCGGAACGTCATACGAGTTGGTGCTCTGCTGCTGCTGTTGAACGATCTTTAGTGCCGCTTCGCGAGCGCTGATCGCCCACCGATAGAACTTTTCATTCTCGTCCGTTGTGACGACGGCATGTATATAGAAGCTCCCCGGCCACATACCAATTGACTGTTCCCACTTGCCATCTTCATCGGTGGTTGCGTGACCTTTGCCGTTAAGGGTGAATTTTCCTGTCCCCTGAGCCAGGCTCTCCCGAAGAAGCCAAATCCTGATCCGTGGCTGTGGGGGTGTAACGCTCCCCGACGCCCAGTACTGGGGATCGTGGGGACGCCGCGTTTCGAGTCGAACGTCCTTTATCTCTATCCGCTCAACTGGAACTTGTTTTAGATCAGCTTCCCTGTGCTCGGTGCGACGGCCTTTGAGGCCGAAACCTATTAGCACTAGACCTAGCAACCCGAGAACGGCTCCGCCAACATAGCGAGACGCGCTTTCCGGATCTGGTTTGATCTGCACTCCGTAGATATCGGCACTGGCTAGAGATGCCCAGGCGACCGCCAAGATGACTGAGCCCAATCCGAATCCGATCAGGATGAGCCATCGCGGGTACTTCGCCAGATCTTGAAGGTTTGACACTCGTTCTGTCCTTCCTTTCGGCTGAGGGGCAACCGTCCAGCCGGCTAAGCCGGTTCCCAATTGCCAATTTTCGGTTGGCTTTCTGCGTGGATGCACAACCGCGTGACTGCCTCCAGGTCTGCGGATCGAACGCCGAAAACCTCACCGGTCTGGTTGTCGGTGATCCACGTGCTCGCATGACCATGGGGCAGTGGGTCAATTTTGGTTTCAACCTTGATACGCGGATTGTTCTCTAGCTCAAGGCAATACACTGGCAAGGTTTTTAGGTGGTCAAGGTATGCGCTGGCCTCTGCTGTCGTGGCGAAGGTGTGTTCAGCACCGGATGGCAGGTCAAACCGTCGTACCCAAAACGACACTTCCGTAACTGTCTTTTCCGGTGTTGGTCCGATTTCCGCATTGATGCTGGCGCTCACGTTGTAGCCAAGCACGATGGCACGCGTGTAGAGCGGTTCGGCAGCTTCCATGGCAGCCGCCCACGCGGTGATGGGATCGGTCATCGGTGGACCCTGCGTAGGCGGCTCTGCGTAGCGCTGGGTTCGGGGTAGTCATCATCAATCACAGGTCCGCATGTTTCCACATTCCAGCGATGACACGCCGGTATGGCTAAAGTTGCTCTCCGTTGAAGCTGGGCGGCAAAAAAGGGCACCGCAGGCCGGTGACCCACGGTGCCGATTTGGTGATGATCAGGGTTGGTCGCAACCTCCAAGAGCGTTGAGGACTTCACCGCGTTGCCGGAATTCCGGCATGTTCGGCTGGCCGTTATGCAGGTTGGTAGTGATCTGATCGGGACTTAATCCGAATTGTGTTGACTGCTGGCAGATTTGGTCATCGGTGGAGTCGGCGCGGGCGATAATCGCTGTTGCCACAGCGATACTCGCGGCCATCAAGACCACCAGCGGGGTCATAGTGAGGTATCTGCGCCAGTTCAGCGGTAGGTAGGGCATGGTTCTAAGCCTTCCGTTATCGGTTGATTGTGGATGTTCAATGACAGCAAACGACCCTTGGCGGTGGTCGCACCCACACCGTTCCCACAAAATTGTGGGAGTTACAGATAACTAGCGTTAAGTACCGTGGCGTCTTTTCGCAGCTAGAACCGTATTTAGGCCACAGATCGGGATAGCTGTAGAGGGTTCGAGTCCCTCCGCCCGCACCAATACAGACTGTCGCTAGGCGCGGCGGTCCGTGCAATTCCACCCGCTCCCTAACATGAGCGGGTGGATGCATTCTTCACCGCTGACGGCGACTCTTACCTTCCCGGAGCCATGACCGGGGGACCGTGGGGTCAGACGATGGGCGGTCAGATCGTCGGCGGGCTACTGGGTTGGGCATTGGATCGGCATGGCGACGACGACCTTCAACCGGCTCGACTGACGGTTGATCTCCTGCGCCCGGTGCCCATTGCACCGGTGTCGATCGAGACGTCGATTCAACGTGAGGGCCGTCGTATCAAACTCGTCGACGCCGCGCTGCTGCAAAACAGCCAAGTCGTCGCGCGAGCCAGCGCGCTCTTCTTGCGGCGCGGTGCCGAGCCCGAGGGTCAGGTGTGGTCGGCACCCGTGGCTATGCCGCCGATGCCGGCTGACTCTGAGATTCTCGAAGCGGAGGTGCCATTCGCCATCTGGACCGCCAGCGCGACCTCCGACCCCGGCACTGCAGGAATGCCTCCGCTTGAGTGGGAGCAGCCTGGTGTGCAGAAGTTCGCGTGGACGCGCATGTTTCGCCCGATGGTGGCAGGGCACCCACTCACCCCGTTCACCCGTGCGGCCGTTGCCGGCGACATCATCAGTTCGCTGACGCACTGGGGCACAGCAGGGTTACGGCACATCAATGCCGATTACACCGTGGCGATCAGTCGATTGCCCGAAGGCGAGTACATCGGACTGGCTGCGCAGAGTTACTACGGGAACGGCGGTGTGGGGGCCGGGACGGCGACTCTGTTCGACAGCGCGGGCCCTATCGGAACGGGCACGGTGTTAGCTCTCGCCCAGCCTCCCGGCGCATTTAAGCCAAGTCAATGGTAAGGCCTTGCCGCACCGCGGGTTTAGCGCATCACTAGAAAATGTCTCCCCTCGCCGGTCGTGGCGAGGGGAGACACTTCACAGCGGGCTAGGTCGTCGCCGGCGCGGGAAGCGCACCCGGCGCAGGGCCAGTGTTGCCCGGCTCAACGCTAGGCGCCGATGTTCCCGGCATGGTCGGCGATGTTCCCGACATGTTCGGGGAGGCTCCCGGTGTGTTGGCCGACGTCCCCGGCATGTTCGACGTCCACATCAGGATGTCCTGCAGTCCGTCGTTGTAGGCGATGCCGTTCGGCGGTGCGCCCGTCGCGTCGAAGTACAGCGTGCCCTTTGACTCACTGCCCTGGGCGATGGGCGCCGGGTTGAGGCCGTTGGGGACCTCGACGTTGTCGATCAATTTGTAGGTCTGACCGTTGGGCCCGCGAGCGGTGAAGTCTCGCACCTGCGGTGTGACGGTCCCGCCGTCCGACCGAACGACAACGTCAGCTTGGTACAGCGTTCCCTTCGGAGTGAAGCCGGGAATCACGATGTTGCTTGGCTGCAGGTTGCTTACCGTGTAGTTGGTTACCATCGGCCCGTCGATCAGAGGCTCGCTGGCACCGAATCCCTGAATGTTGGGCGCGGCCGAAGCGGTTCCTGCGGCGGCGAGGCTCACCGCGGCAATACCCGCGGCACCAATCGCCGTCCTCATTGTCGTCGTTGTGAACTTCACGATGGCTCCTTCTTGGTTTCTTGTTTTCCGAGCGCGAACTCGTAGTCAGAAGAGCACGCTGGGTTGAAATAGCCGACCGGCAGCCATTTCAAACCCAACCCGATTGCGTTCTTGCCGAATTCAGGCCCACTAGC
>NZ_JBAPRN010000751.1:0-3892 GCF_049281135.1 Mycobacterium sp.
AATTATGTGTGTTTCTGAGCGGCTCCCCGGGTTTGAAGTGCGCGCAGATTGTCTACGTTGAGGTGTGCGAATTTTCGTGACCGGCGCGACCGGTTATGTCGGGTCGCGGCTGGTCACCTCGCTACTCGAGGCTGGCCACACGGTGCTGGCCGCAACCCGTGCCCCTGCGCGGCTCCGCGATTTCGGGTGGTACGACGACGTCATACCGGTGAGGCTGGATGCCTCCGACGCCGAATCGGCGCATGCTGCGCTGGCCGACGCGGGGCCGATCGACGTCATCTATTACTTGGTGCACGCGATCGGACAACCCGGCTTTCGCGACGCCGATCGCGCCGCTGCCGAAAATGTCGCCGCCGCGGCCAAGAGCAGAGGCGTGCGCCGGATCGTGTACCTCGGTGGTTTCGTTCCCTCTGATGAGGGGTTGTCCGAGCATCTGTCCAGTCGAGCCGAAGTGGCGGCGGCGCTGAGTGTCGACGGCGGCGCCGAAGTGGTGTGGCTAGGCGCCGCGGTGATTTTCGGGGCGGGATCGACGTCGTTCGAGATGCTGCGCTACGTCGCAGACCGATTTCCGGTGATCCCGGTCCCGAAATGGATGGGAAATCCGATCGACCCGATCTCGATCCGCGACGTGCTGCACTACCTTGTCGCAGCCGCCGACTCCGAGCGGGTTCCTGCGGGCGCGTACGACATCGCCGGCCCGGACACCACCTCCTACCGCGAGCTACTGAAGGCCTATGCGCGTATCGCCGGCACATGGCAGACCGGTCTTCCGGTGTGGGGAATCGACACCACGGTTGCCTCATGGGTGACTGCGCTGGCGCTGCCGGTGCCCGATGGACTGGCCGCCGACCTGGTCGAGTCGCTGGACTATCCGATGCGGGCCACCGGCGTCGGCCTGCGCGACCTGGTTCCCGATCCGGAGGGTGGCCTGCTGTCGATCGAAGACGCGATCAGCCGCTCGCTGTCCAATCGCCGGCCGCGCCCGGTCGACGAGCTTGCGGATCCACACCACCTGGCCGACAGCGATCCGGCCTGGGCTGGCGGCGATGCACTGCGGTTGCGGCGGCTTGCGTGCATAGTGACACCATCGATCGCACGACCCGGCATCGGTTTGGTGGATATTGTCCCCGGTCCGATCGCCGGTGCGATCCGCACCGGACTCGATATCCTGATCGCTCTCACACCGAAAGTGCATCTGCAATGACATCCGCTAGCGCCGATGCAGAGCGTGGCGATGAGGAGGAGCAGCGCGATGACTGACGTGTCTGACCGGCCCAGCGCTCTGGAAGAGATCCGCCGCGGCATCGTCAATGTCGCTGTGCCGCACAACGAACCACCTGGCGTCGTGCGGCGCCGGCGGGTGGTCGTCGCGATCGTGCTGGTGCTGGGCGTCGCTTCGCTGGGCCTGGCGCTGCGACGGCACCCCGGCGAGCCTGCGTTCTACTGGTGGTCGTTGGCGCTGGCCGCCGTGTGGGCGCTCGGTGCCTTCATCTCCGGACCGTTGCATCTCGGCGGCGCCCGATGGCGTGGCCGCAATCAGCGCCCGGTGGTCAGTGGCACCATCATCGGATTGCTGCTCGGCGCGGTCTTCATCGTGGGCGGTCTGCTCGTTCGGGAGATCCCGGTCGTTGCCGAACTGATCACCCGCCTACTGCGGTACACCGATCAGGGGTCGTGGCGGCTGACCATGGCTGTCGCGCTGCTGGCCGCCGTCGCCGAGGAGCTGTTCTACCGCGGCGCGTTGTACAGCGCGCTGGGCAAGCATCACCCGTTGCTGATCTCAACCGTCATTTACGCAATCGCGACGTTGGCAAGTAGCCGCAACCCGATGCTTGCCTTCGCTGCGATTATCCTTGGCACGGTGTGCGCATTGGAGCGTCGCGCTACCGGCGGGGTGCTGGCGCCGATCCTGACCCACTTTGCGTGGACCCTGGTCGTGTTGCTGGGGTTGCCGCCGCTGTTCGGATTGTGAGCGCTCAGCTGTCGGTGCTCAGTTATCTGTGAAGGCCGGCGTTCGGCGCTGCTGGAAAGCGCTTGCGCCCTCCCGGAAGTCGTGTGAGTTCAGCAAGACGGACTGACCCTCGAGTTCACGCTGCAGGGCGGTCTCCAACTCGGTGAGGGTGGCCGCATTGATGGCCGCCTTGGTCTTGGCGAACGCCACCGCGGGCCCGTGCAGCAGCCCGGACACCACTTTGTCCACTTCGGCCTCGAAGTCGTCGGCCGGGTAGACAGCGCTGATCAGGCCGCTCGCCAGCGCGTCGGTCGCGGGCAATTTCTCGGCCAGCAACGCCATCCGCATCGCGCCGATCCGACCGATCGCAGCGGCGATCAGCGCCGAGGCGCCGCCGTCGGGCATCAAGCCGATCTTGGTGAACGCGAGCATGAAAAACGCTTTGTCCGAAGCTAATACCAGGTCGCAGGACAACGCGATAGAGACGCCGACACCGGCCGCCGGACCCTGAACCACCGCGACGACCGGGCGCGGCAGCGCCGTGATCGCCCGGACCACCCGGTTGGCGGCGAGGATGAGCTCGTCGCCGGGGCCGGCACCCGCCACGTCGTCGGCGCTCATTCCCGCGCCGGAGCAAAACCCGCGGCCGGCGCCGCTCAATCGCACGACCTTTACCCGCGGATCGTTGGCTGCGTGCTCCATCGCGTCGGCGAGTCCTTCGAATACCGGCAGCGTCAGCGAGTTCAGGCTGTCGGGGCGGTCGATCGTCACCGACAGCACGCCGTCGGCGAGGCTGACGGCAAGTCCGTCGACGGGGGCCAGGGCGTCGATTCCAGAATCAATGGCGGTCATGGGATCGACTGTAAGCCACCGGCGTGCAGCGTCCGCCGGACCGACTGCGAAGATGCATTGAAGATAGTGGTGACCCGCTGCGCCCGGCTTCGCCGAGCTGGCGATCGCCACGTCAGCAGTGTTGTCGACAAGGAGGTCGGTTGAGATGGCGGGACCGCTGACAGGGTTGCGAGTCATCGAACTCGCCGGAATCGGGCCGGGCCCGCACGCCGCGATGATCCTCGGGGATCTCGGTGCCGACGTCGTACGCGTCGACCGGCCCGGTGCCGCCGGCTCCGACCCGATGCTGCGCAACCGCCGGTTCGTCATCGCCGACCTGAAGTCCGAGGAGGGACGTGCGCTGGTGCTCAAGCTGGTCGCCAAGGCCGACGTGCTGATCGAGGGTTACCGGCCCGGCGTCACCGAACGGATGGGGTTGGGCCCCGAAGACTGCGCCGAGGTCAACGAGCGGCTGATTTACGGCCGGATGACCGGCTGGGGGCAGACCGGCCCACGCAGTAAGCAGGCCGGTCACGACATCAACTACATCTCGCTCAACGGCGTGCTGCACGCCATCGGCCGGGCCAACGAAAAGCCGGTGCCGCCACTGAACCTGGTCGGCGACTTCGGCGGCGGGTCGATGTTCCTGCTGCTCGGGATCCTGTCGGCGCTGTTCGAGCGGCAGACGTCGGGCAAGGGCCAGGTCGTCGATGCGGCGATGATCGACGGATCCTCGGTGCTGGTGCAGATGATGTGGGGGATGCGCGCATTGGGGTTGTGGACCGACGAGCGCGGCACCAACATGCTCGACACCGGGGCGCCCTACTACGACACCTATGAGTGTGCCGACGGCCGCTATGTCTCGGTGGGCGCCATCGAGTCGCAGTTCTATGCAGCGATGCTGGCCGGACTCGGCCTGGATCCCGCTGACCTGCCAGCGCAGAACGACCGCAGCCGTTGGCCAGAGCTGCGGGCGAAGTTCACCGAAGTGTTCGCCAGCCGGGACCGCGACCACTGGGCCAAGGTGTTCGCCGACTCCGATGCGTGCGTGACGCCGATCCTGGCTTTCGGCGAGGTCGAGACCGAGCCGCATATCACCGAGCGGAACAC
>NZ_JBAPRN010000752.1:0-14419 GCF_049281135.1 Mycobacterium sp.
GGTGCGCACCAAGGGCGGCTGAGTGTGGGCCAGCCGATCGACGAACGGACGAAGAGGCCCCTCAGCTTCCGTCCGCGATCGGGTGACGATGTCCTGTCCGCGCTGCCACGTGGACAGCACGGTGAACGCAATCACGGCGATGAGCAGCGGCAGCCATGCCCCATGGACCAGCTTCGTCAGGTTCGCCGCGAGGAACAGCAGGTCCACCGTCAACAGCAACCCGGCGCCGATCACGATGAGCCACAGGGGCGTATGCCACCTCTTCCGGGCGACGTAGAAGAACAGCAGCGTGGTGATGGTGATCGTCCCGGTGACCGCCATACCGTACGCGTAGGCCAGCGCCGCCGAGCTGCGGAAGGCGAACACCAGAATGAGCACGGCGACCATGAGTAGACCGTTGATCCACGGCACATAGATCTGGCCCACGGTGGACTCCGAGGTGTGCGTTATT
Organism: Mycobacterium sp.; assembly: GCF_049281135.1. Classification (GTDB taxonomy): domain Bacteria; phylum Actinomycetota; class Actinomycetes; order Mycobacteriales; family Mycobacteriaceae; genus Mycobacterium. Next base: position 452 of record NZ_JBAPRN010000752.1, read on the forward strand.
CGCAATCTCGGCAGATAGCTCAGGTGAGCGGCTGCCGATGCCACCGAGTAGGCCCCGGTGATCACCGCCTGAGATGCGATAACCGTTGCGGCGGTTGCCAATAGCACCATGGGCAGCTGTGCCCAGTGCGGAGTGAGTAAAAAGAACGGGGCGCTGACCGCGGACTGGTCGCCGAGCACCAGCGCGCCCTGGCCGAGATAGCTCAGCGTGCATGCCGGCAGCACGACGAATAGCCAGCTCCGGGTGATGGCCTTTCGACCGAAATGGCCCATGTCGGCGTACAGGGCCTCCGCGCCGGTGACCGCGAGCACGACTGCGGCGAGTGCAAAGAACGCAATTTTGGCGTGCCCGACCACGAACCCTGCCGCATAGGTCGGCGACAGCGCCTTGAGGATTTGCGGGTGGCCGAGGATGCCCTTCACGCCGCAGGCGCCAATCGAGACGAACCAGGCGATCATCACCGGACCGAACAGCCGACCGACGGCGTGCGTTCCGTAGCGTTGAACCGAGAACAGCACGAGAGTGATCACCGCGGTGATCGGGACGACCCACTCCGCGAGAGAGGGTTCGACGACCTTGACGCCCTCGACCGCCGACAGCATCGACATCGCGGGCGTGATCATGCTGTCGCCGAAGAACAGCGAAGCACCGAAGATGCCCAGCGCGGCCAGCCCGGCGACGGTCCGCTGTCCCTTGTCGCCGTTGAGACGCCGCAGCAGCGTGATGAGTGCCATGATGCCGCCCTCGCCGTCGTTGTCGGCGCGCATCACCAGGGTGACGTAGGTCAGCGTGACGATGGTCATCACCGACCAGAACAGCAGTGACACGACGCCGTAGACGTTCTCCCTGTTGAGCGGGACCGGGTGCGGGTCGGCGGGGTTGAAGACGGTCGTGAGGGTGTAGATCGGACTGGTTCCGATGTCGCCGAACACGACGCCGAGCGCGCCGACCATGACGGCCAGGCGAACACCTTCAGCGCGGCCGGCCGTGCGAGGCGGTGACTCAGGTTCTGACGTTGTTTGCACGGTGAGGTCCTCGTTCAGCGGCCGCACCTTGTCATTGAGCGATTTGGATGCGGTATGGACGGGTAGCGGCGTAGCGGATAGATCCTAAGCTGGCCATGGCCGTCCGCGCCCAGTCACAACTCCAGCGTTCACCAGTTCGTCGACGCGATCACATCCCGATGCGTTCCGAAGCATCCTGGCGCCGGGCTCGGGTGGGGCGACTCTGCATTCCGCGACACGCCACCATGCCCTGAACCGTGGCGGAGGCGTGGCTGCGGCTGGGGGAAGCCGAAATTGTAGGGAAATCCCTGATGTACACACCCGGGCTCAAGCCGTAATCTGACCGAACTCAGCGTGGTGCGGGGAGGATCATGACCACGGAATCCCTCGATCAGCATCCAGTGTGGCTGCAGCGCCGCGACGATCTTCTGGTCTTGCAGGTGACGTTTGCCAACGTCACTCTGGTCAACGATCCGGCCGGAACATCAAAATTAACGCCCACCGATCCCACCAAGTCGGCTCAACTGACGATCTGCTTTCCGCCACAAGCCATCTTGGAACAGGCCTTTCCACCAGGCGCTCCAGGCGTTGGCGCTGCCCCCGTCACCAACGCGGCCGCGGCGCTGTTCGCCAACACGAGTCAGCTGGTCTTCGATCTGCCGGCGAACGGACCTCCAGTTGAGTTCACCGCGACAGGCCTACTCGCGTGGACCAACCTGATCAGCGCCGCGGCGAGCGCACAGCTGGAGTGCGTGTGGGGCTTGGTATTCACGCCTGCCATGGGAGGGCGCGACCTGTGGTTACACAACCCGCAGCCGGACACTGACGCAGCCGGGGTCACCTCGCTGTGGCATAGCAGCCTGCTGTGGGGCGACGGTAGTGGCGGACCCGATTTCAACAGCACCGACCCGATGCCGCTGACGGCCACCGCCTCGATCACCGAGGTTCAACAACTCACGTGCCTCACCGCGCTGGACGCTACAACCCGCGGCAACATCGCCACCTCCTCCACCAAGGTCGCACCGTTGTCCGCGCGAGAGGTCACTCTCAGCGCGCTGGGAGCAACGATCGATCTGACCGGCCAGTGGGCCGCGGGGCGGGGCGCTGGTGGCTTGGCGGGTTATCGCCACCGAGCCGTGCTAGGTCGCGACGAGCACGTGACGACGGTTCAGCAGGGCTTCCTGCTGCCATTCGGCTTCCCGGTGAAACTTACTCAGGTCACCCAGCGCATCGGCAACGTCCTCAGCTCCGATCTGGGCGCGGCCATATTGACCAAGACCAGCACCGTCGTCGTAGACAACCCGCTGATGGTCTACAACGATGTGGCCGTACTGCCATCACAGGGCCGGCTGTTCCCGTTTCGCACGCTGCGAGTGAACGAGCGGATGGTGTCGGTACAACCAGCCGTTATCCAAGGCGTCGACCCGACCATCTCGGCCGTAAACATTCCAGGGACTGACACGTCGGTGACGGCCCGCTACCTGTTCCACTTAACCGCCGAGGACTATGCCGGCAACACGCTCGACTTCACCGCAGCTGCCTACTTCGTTCCGCTGACCGACCAGCAAGGCAATCCCGTGTCGCCGTCGGAGGTGGCAACAGCCGCCGGCGTATACGACAACGAACAGAACAAGCAGCAGCGTCCCGCGGCCGGTCGCATTGGGATGGCGATTGACTCGCCAAGCGACACCATGGCCGACATCACCGCCATCTATGTCGGCGCAAAGCCATCGAATGGCGGTGTCGCCAGTGGAGGCCTCGCCGCCTTCCCTTATGCGGCCGCCTTCGATGCACACATTCCTGCGATCGACGCGTTGAGTTCTGAGGTAGCCGCGACACAACACCTGTCTTGGCCGGAGCAGTACATCGACGACGGGTTAGGCACCGGGAATCCCGCGAAGATCTACGCCCAGCTGAGTCAGGCCGTCCCCTTCCTTCCCCGAGCGACCGGAGCCGGCGGTCTGGCCAGCCTCAACACGCCGGTCGTGGGTTTGTCGCAGGTGACGGGCCTGGTCGGCGGACCGGGAGGCGGGGCCGGCACCGGTTCACTCGGCGCCATGGCCAACGGCGTATTCGACCCCAAAGACTTCTTTTCGGCCGCGGCCGGCGCTCAATGCCCGCCGCCCCTCCTGCTCGGCTTCATCAATCTCAGCGGCATCGTGCAGGGCGCTACGGTCGGCGACGGGACCAAGGTTCCGCAGATCACCACCGAATTGCTCTACGGCGCAAACCAAACGGCCACGCCCTCCGCGCCGTCGTCGCCGCCCAGCGGGGTGCGCACCTCGGTGACATGGCGACCGCTGATGGCGAAGGCCGGAACCACGGTCGGGAACTTCGTCACAACAGCGGCCTCCGCCTTGGACCTGAACAGCACGACCACCGTCTCGCTGACGGGCGGCGGACAGCCGGTGACCGACGTGCGCGGCGCGCTGTCGTCCTTCAACCTCACCTTCGCCGGAGGTCTGGTGACGGTGGCGTTCGACAGCTTGTCGTTTGCCTCGCACGCCGGTGCCGCCCCGAAGCTCGACGTCAAGATCGCCTCGGTGACGCCGGACCTCGGCAATGCCCTGGCGTTTTTCCAGCAGCTCCTGGACAACTTGCCCGGCGCAGGCAACGTTCCTCAGATCGACTACCGCGACAACAGTCTCGTCGCCAGCTACAGCTTGGCTGTCCCGTCGATTCCGATGGGTGCTTTCCTGATGCAGAACTTGGCTGTCTCATCGTCGGTCACCCTGCCGCTCGACGGCAGGCCGGTGCAGGCGAGCTTCGCGTTCGCCTCTCGCGACCAGCCCTTCCTGGTGACCGTGTCGCTCTTCGGCGGCGGTGGCTTCTTTGCACTGACCGTCGTGAGTGACAAAGTCAACGAACTCGAAGCTCAGCTCGACTTCGGAGCAGCCGCGTCGCTCGACCTGATCGTCGCCAGCGCTTCGGTGGCGGTAACCGCCGGCATCTACGTCAGCTTCACCGAAGGCAAGGGCTGGGAGGTCGATGGCTTCTTCCGCGCCAACGGGCAGGTGGACCTGCTCGGGATCATCAGCGTCTCGCTGGAGATCTGTTTAACGCTCGCCTACATATCAGGGCCGCCGAAGCGTTTCACCGGCAGCGCTGAATTCACCCTGCGCGTGCAGGTCGCATTTTTCAGCCAGTCACTGAGCTTTTCGGTCAGCCGCTCGTTCAGCGCCGGCGCAGACCCCACCTTCGACAAAGCTTTCCCCACTGCCCAGCCGTGGCAGCAACATTGCGCCGCCTTCGCCCCAATGGCCGGCTCATGATCGTCCAAACCGTGGTGTGGACGCTGCTGCCCGACCCCGCCGAGGCCCCGGCAACCGACGGATCAGTAACGCTTACTCTCCTGGCCAGCCCCCGTCTGGGCACCAACGATCCGCCCGGCACACCGCCCACGGCGACTCAGCTGTCCGACTATCCGGCGATGGCCGGCTGGCCCTCGTTGGCGCTGACCGTCGCGGTTGAGATTGTTCAGCCCAACGGGACAACGACCCAGGTACCTGCTGTGCCGGTGGATCCCGCCGTCGACCCGGCGCTGTGGCAGGCGATATTCCCGCCGACCCAACAGGTCGCTCCGTTCACCTTCACCTCGCTGGCCACGGTTCCGGTGACGTCGTATCCGGCAGCGACAGTGTCCGGATCGCTTGCTCAGCAGTACACCAGCCTGCTTCCCCAAGCACCGAATACGATCCACGCCACCGCCGACGACCCGTGGGCTCCGGTTGATCAGCTGCTGACGACGGTCGGCCTCAGCGGCGGCTCGTCGCCCGAGCAAACCCCCGGCCCGGTCACCCTCGCCTGGCAAGCGCTCGCCGGATTCCATCGGCCGCCCCCAGCGGAAGGGCCGAACGTCAGGAAATTGTCGAACCGCATCGTCTTGACCGATGACGACCCGGCAACTACCAATCCCGAGTTCCACACCATCATCGGCGCGCTCGCCGACCATCCCGCACTGGCGAGACAGCTTGGCCTGCAACGCCGTATTCGGCTGGTGATCCCACCGGGCCTGACCGGTGCCATCACCATCAGGGCTGTCCCCACCCACGGCGCGGCCATCAGCGACTACCGGCCCCGCACCAAGTGCGTCGCGGCGGCGGCGACATTGACCCTCAGCGAGGCCGACGGCACGGCGTCCTCGCCGTATCTTCCGCTGGACAACACCGACACCTATACCGCCATCGACGTCGACACCGACCGCTCCGGTCTGGCTCTGCTTCGTTGGGCGAACCAGCTCAGCCAAGCATCGCGCGATCAGCCACCGGTACTTTCGCCGCCGGCGCTGCGGTCCGACGGAATCTTCGTCGCCGAAGCCGGGCGCGATCAGTTGCTGCAAGCTGCGCTCGCCCGCGCCGCAGCCCTCAACTCCGATCTGACGGCGGGCCACGATGGCGGAGACATCACGCTCACCGCCGACGACATCTGGCACGGCTATCGCGTCGACGTTCTCGACACGGCGTCGCAGCACTGGTATCCGTTGTGCCAACGGCAAGTCACCTACACCATCTCCAGCGGACCGGCGATCCCCGTCGTCGACGATGAGGGATACGTCAGTGCGGGCATGGCCCATCAGGGCACCGATGAACAGCCGACGGGTTTGGTGCACGAGTCGCTGTTTCGTTGGAACGGATGGAGTTTGGTCGCGCCACCACCCGGGCAGATGCTCGACGGCAACGGCCAAGTCGCCGATCCGATCCCTGCGCCAGACGCGGGCCAGCCGTATCACGCCGCGGTCGTGCCCGCTCCGGGCAGCCTGCCGGCGCTGCGCTACGGACGCTCCTACCAACTACGCGCCCGCCGGGTCGACCTGGCCGGCGCCAGCGTTCCCTTCGCCGCCAGCTCCTCGACCGCAGTCCCCAGCACACCTGCCCTGCGCTATCACCGTTACGACCCGGTCCCTGCACCGGTAGTCGTCCCGCGCCGAGCGGTGACCGCCGGCGAGTCCGCCCACGTTTTGGTGGTGCGCACTGATAACAGCAACCCCGCTGCCTCTGTTGCCGGGCCGACCTGCGAACGGCACCTGCTTGCACCGAAAGCGGCGGTGTTCACCCTGGAAACTCACGGTGCGCTCGACGTGGCACGCCAGAATCGCCCGGACCCGGCGGCTTATTCGCTGCTCGTCAGTCGCGACGCTGCGGTGGTCACCGGTACCCCGGACCCCGGTGCAAACAACGCACCCTACGTGGACGCCGATACTGTGCCGCTGCCGTGGCTACCCGATCCGATATCCGCCGGGGTGACCGTGACTGGTCTTCCGGGTGCACCGCAGATCAGCCAACCATGGCCGGAAGGCGGCAATTGGTACCAGCTGGGTTCAGTGCGTTTGGTGCTGGCTGCTGGCGATCAAACCGCCACTGGTGCAGCCGTTGTCGACTCCGCTGCCGCAACGATCACGGTCACGTCCGCACCCGGCACCGTCAGTGTGGTGAACCTCAGCAGCTCTTTGGTTGACGGGAGCGTAGAACTGATGGGCGCGTGGAACTGGTTCGCGGCCAACGCATCACCCGAGACGGTGTCTGCAATGCAGGCCGCCGCCTCGGCCGGAACGCTGGGTCAATTATGCCCAGCGCTGGCAGTGCAGCTTGTGCACGCGGTGCGCTGCCCCACCCAGCCGCCAGCTTTCGGAGACTTGGCCGCTAGCCGCACCGCTGGCTCGACGAGCTGCGAACTTACCGACGATAGTCTCCAAGCCGACAGCGCCACAACACATTCGGTATATGCGCACGTTGAATGGACCGACACCGTCGATGACCCCAACCAGCCCGCCCCGGTATCTGCTCAACGCAGCGCTGACCTCTTGCCCGACGATACAGCGATCTCGGGTTCGGTATCAGCGTCGTTCGACGTCACTTACCAGATCGGCGATACCCGCCACCACGAACTGACCTGCACGCCGGTGGCGACATCGCGGTTCGCCAATTACTTTGCCCAGCGCGTTGCCGTGCAGCTCAACGGACAGACGCCGGCTCAAGTGGCGACCCAGTTCGCGCCGGGCACAGTCATCGTGCACGATACGGCAGACCCGGCAACGGTTTACGGTATTGACCGCGACGTTGCCATCGATAATGTGAACGGCACCGTGACCCGCATCCCGGGCGGCGTGGTGCCTGACGGCGCCTCTGTCACAGTCGAATTCGTGGTCCCGCCGATCACTACCAGCGGACCCGCGCAGACGGTGACCCTGCTTGCTAGCGCCGCGCCCGCAGCTCCTGTCGTGCAGACGGTAGTGCCGGCTTTCCAATGGAGGACGCAGCGATCGGGATCGACCACCGTGAGCCGACGCATGGGCAATTATCTGCGAATTTATCTGCGGCGACCCTGGTTTGACTCCGGTGAAGGCGAACTGCTCGCGGTGCTGGCGGCCCAAGACGCCACCTTCAGCGGAGATCCCGCGCTCGATCTCACGTCCCACTACAGTGCCGATCCCATTTTGGACGGTGGTGCCAGTGCGCCGCTGCGACAGGTTGACCTGCCGCTGGCAACCGCCAGCCAGCTGGTTTCGGTGCCCGACCCGACGAAGCCGGCCGGTACCAACGCTCAGCTATGGGCGATGGGACACCAGGTCGAGTTCGATCCCATCCGCCGACTGTGGTTCTGCGACGTGAAGATTGCCAACCCCTATCCGCTTGTCCACCTCAAACTGGCGCGGCTGCAACCCGATGCCTTGCCCGGTCTCCAGTTGTCCGCCACCGTCGACGCCGGCTTTCATCAGCCACCTTCTGACCGCACACTCACGGTCTCGATATCGGGAACGACGGCCTCGGTATCGGTCGCCGGGCCGATGCCGTCGGGGAGAGTTACCGAGTTCTACGCGACCGTCGTCAGCGGTCCGGCGCCATCTGGCGACCCGACTCTGTGGTACGACAGCGACATTAAGCAGCGGGGGACGCCATTGACCGGACTTCCTCCCGCCAGCATCCGCGCCGCAACCCTGACCTTGCCGAACACCCCGGGCAGCACCCCGATGCGTCTGCTGGTGCAGGAGTTCCTTGTGCTGCCTGGCTCACTCGCTGACCCGTCGGATCCGCAGGGCGTGTCCCAAGGCTCGTCGAACATACAGCGGCTCTGCTACTTCGACGTGGTCGAGCTATGAGCGGCTGCGCATTCCCATTACGGCTTTGTTCGCTCCGATATCCCGCACGGACCAAGGAGGATTCGTCATGACCGCACCATTTCAAGTATTGCCCACACCGCCCGACGCGCCGCTGACTGTCCCGACGGGTGAACGTAGCGCGGCGATGACCTTCACCGAAGCCAGCTTGGGCTCGCCGTCCGTCATCACGATGCGTGTCGCCCGTCTTCCGGCCGACGTGGATTTCCCGACGGATAACCCTGCTGAGGACCCGACATTTCTGCTCAGTGCCGGCGGGCAAGCAGCGGTGATTCCCGCGCAGCCCTCGAAGCTTTCGATCATGGACCAAAACGGCGCGACGGCGGGGACTGCCGAATACTTCGAAGAGACCTTCGACATATACCGCATCGTCCTCAACGTGCAGCGATCTGGGAGCCGCACCTGGACCTTGCAGATCCAGAACGGCGACAAACAACCCCGCAGCTTCACTGGGGTGGTCGCCGGCGACGATAGCGACACGCGACAACCGTGGATCAATGCCGTGCCCACACTGGATTTTCAAAGCGACGAAGGCGCATCCGCAGTTCTTCTGGGAAGTATCAAGATCGCCAACAACGGCACGGGTGCGTTGACGCTGCAACCCATTGGTCTTGAAGACCCGTTTTCCGTCATCCCACCCGACGACATCGGCCCGAACAGTAGCGGAGTTATCCAAGTCCAGTACGACCCCAGCAAGTCGGGTCCGCAAGTGCAGACCCTGACCGTCGCCAGCAACGACACCTTGGCCTCGGCGGCATCTCTGCATAACGATGTGGTGACCGTCTCATACCGGAAAACAGCGCCACTTCCTCCACCTCCCCCGACGGGCCGGCCGTGCAGCCATCCGGACGGATGTAAACAGTACGCACCGCCTCGCGCCGACCCGGAGGGCAACTGCGAACATTCGTACTGCAATCACCCGGGCTCCGCTCATCCGTTGCCGTTCTGAACTTGATCTCACCGGTTACTTTGCAAGACAGTCGAATTCCTACGCCGCACCGTAACGAAAGATCAGGAGGCGCAGATGAGCCGGAAATACCAAATCCAGGCGGGGGACACGTTGTCGGCGGTCGCGAAGCGGTTCTACGGCGATGCGTCCTATTTCGGTCTGATAGCTGCCGCGAATAATCTGGCTGACCCCAACAAGATCGCCCCGGGCCAGGTTCTGTCGATTCCTGACTTGCCCACCCACTGGGATGTCGTGCAAGCGACCGGGTGGAATTCAATCCAAAAGACGGGTGTCCTGTCGATCAATGTCGCGTGCACTGTGCCGGCGGGAATGCGACTGGTGATCGAGAATGTGTCAGCGCAATGCGTGTTGCAGCCCGGCACGCTCGCCCCCCTCATCATGGGCGAAATCGACGTGCTGGGTCGGCCCGCGAACCCGCTGGCGTTCTTCCCGTGGATCCAGAGCTTCTACAGTGGCGATATCAACGACGCGATCACCGAGCGGTGGTTCGCGTTCCACTCGGCGACCCGGATATATGTGGCCGGTCCCGTCCAAAACCTCACGTTCAGCGCCGGGTTCGGTGGTACGGATGCAGACCAATCAGGATTGGCGGAAGTGCACATCTGTGTGAACGGATACTTGGAGGCCGCCCCAACCGCGTGACGATCAGGCGGCGGCACGGCTCCACCGATGACGTCCGCCGGCGGAGACGCGCCCTTTCGCTATCACACCGGTATTAGCTGAATAGCTGGCCCAGCGGAGAGCGGTGAGCTCTGAGGCAGCGGCGAAAGCCTCTAGCTCTGTCTGATTCCGGCGTCAACGCGATCGACAACGGGGTTAGAACCGCCACGGTGCTCGATCTTCACGACGAAGGGCGACGTCATTGTCCGCACGAGTGCGCCGTAGCCGACACCGAAGTCGATCTCGTCGCCGACCGCGACGGGGTGATCGCCGAGGTCGACTATGAGGTGGTCGCTGCTCATCCCGAGGATCGTTATTCCCTCGGGTGGCTGCAGACCGTCCGGGTCCACGTCCTGGCGACCAAGGGCCAGGATTGCTTGGTGCACGGTCCTGGTGCCGGTGCGGGACGGCGCCACGCCGAAGGCCGCCTGAGCGCGATCTCCCCAGGGTTGAGCCGGTTTCATGGCGACCTCGATGACCTCGGCGGTCAAGGTGAAGGCGTCTGTGAACAGGCCGGCGATCGGTGTCCGGTACAGCGGATCGACGCCGAGAAGGATGGCTTCGCCGAGTCGGAGGTCGTTGATCCGGCCGACGTCGTGAGTGTGCAGAGCCCAGTTCAGGTTCGCCGAATTGCCGCCTGAAACGACGTCGAGCGAGATCCCGTGCCGTGCCTCAATGTCGTTCGCGAGCCCGCTGAGGATGCCCATGTTGCGGTCGTCGGGAATGACACCGTTCTGGCACGCAAGGTTGGCGCCGAGCCCGACCAGCCGGAGGGAGGAGTGACCGAGGACGGCCCGTACGGCCGCGGGGGCGTCGGCGAGCGCGATGCCCTCGCGCAGGTCACCCAGCTCGACCATGAGCACGACGGCGTGCGTCCGCTTCTGTTGGGAGGCGGCCTGATTGAGCGCCGCGAGCACCACGGCCTCGGTGTTCAGGCTGACGTCGGCGACCTCAACGACCCGTGCCACTTGGCTGAGCATGGGTGAGCGGATCAACGTGCGTGACGGCGACGGGTCGAGCCCGGCCAGCCGAGCGAGGTTCGACATCCGGGAATCACCGATTCCGCGGGCGCCTCCGCGCAGCATTGCCGCGCCGACTCCCGGCGAGCCCAACACGGCCTTGGTGATCCCAGTGACCCGGACGCCCGTTGCGGCAAGCCGGTCAACCAGAACCCGCGTGTTCTGCTCGATCTTGTCGAGATCGGTCTCGATCCGAAGCGTCACACCGGGGTGGTGGTTTCGGCCACCATCGCGAGCGCGGGGAAAGCCGTCAGCACCATGTCGACCAGATCCGACGCGGGGCGCGTCAGAGGGTCGGTGACCGGGAGGCCGAGCTGCAAATGATGCTCCGAGATCGCGTTGCTCAGCTCGTCCTCGGTCATCTCTTCGTGGTTGATCGTGACCCCGATGACGCGGGTGTCGACGAACGCCTCGATCAGTGCGATCTCGCTGGCCGCCGTCGGCATCGGCATCATCGGGAAGTCGCCGAGCACCTTGCGCTTCGGTGCATGCTGCACGATCACACCGGCCGGGCGGCTGCCCCGCAGGATGTGAGCCGACGTGATGTACGCGGGGTGGCTGAGCGCGCCCTGGCCCTCCACCACGATCACGTCAGGCTCCTCACCCTCGAACGCGGCGACGACTTGGTGCTCGACCTCGCCCGAGCAGAACTGGGGGACCAGCGCATCCAGCGCGACGCCGTACTTCCCGCCCTGGATCAAGGTGGTCTGACCGGTGCCGACCATGACCGCCTTGATGCCGCGCGCTTTCAGGGCCTGGACTAGCAAGGTGGCGGTGGTGCGCTTCCCGATCGCCCCGTCCGTACCCAGGATCGCGATCCTGGGACATGTGACGTCGAAGATCCGGCCGGAGAACAGGTGCAGGTCGCGCTTGGCCTTCGGTCGGCGTACATCGGTGATGGTGACGCCGGCGATCAGGGCTGCCGCCACGAACTCGGCGTCGTCGTTGAGGAATTCGTGCAGGCCGTTGATGATGTGCATCCCGCGGGCGATGCCGTCGAGCAGCACGACCCGCTGCTCGTCCGACAGCAGGCCGTCGGCAGGCGCCAGCCCACAGATCAGGTAGTCAGGTACGCGGCCGGCGTTCGAGATGGCCTCGGCGAGCGATGCCAGCACCGGGATGCCGTTCGCGATGCCGTCGAGGAATTTCCCGGCATCGACTCCGGCCCGGAGGCTGTCGATGACACTGAGGACCTCGTACTTCTCCGAGTGCCTGACCAGGCCGTTGGCGGTCTTACCGTCCTGCTCGCCGAACAGGCCCTCGCAGTAGACGATCGCGGTGGAACCAGCAGGGAGTGCGAAGGAAACCGCCGGAAGGTTGCACTCGCACTGTTCGGACGCGCTGAGAAAAGGGGTACTGGCGAGGGGAGACATAAATTCCTCTGAGAAGTCTCAGAAGGCGACGAGGTCGTGGCGGGGCGGTGGGCCCAACGCTCAACGAGCGGTCTTCCCTGAGGGCCGGCAAGATTACCGGCGTGTTAACTGTACCCCATCGGTTCTGACTGCCTGCTTCCGCCGACCCAGAGCAGGAGCGAACCTGCGTGGTCTGCGGATGCGTGTCGCGATTGCCGGATGTCGCTGCGGTCCCGCGCCAAATCGGCGTGGCGACTGCTCGGTCCGGGCTTTGTGACTGGCTCAAGTGACGACGACCCATCAGGCATCGCAACCTACAGCCAGACCCGCACAGTTCGGCTACAGCCAACTGTGGCTGGCGCTGTGGATGCTTCCTTTCATGGTGGCCAGCCAGGAGGTGTGTGGTCGATAATTATGCGATGCCAGATCCCGCCGACGCGGCATGAACTCCAGCGACAGCAGGACGACCAGAGCGACCGGGATGTGTCGCATCGATAACAGCACATACCGGCGTTGATCGAATGAATCGAACTTGCGAAGGTATCGGTAGAGCGACTCAAGCTTGATCAGGGAATGTAATAGATGCTTTCGATCAGGCTGCCGTCGTTGTTGTCGAATATTTCAGGGAACGCGGCGAATGCCAGCGAAAGCCGCTTGCCACCAAGCTTTTTGGTGTACGTGATCATGTCAGCGCCATCAACAGCGCAACGGTAATCGTGAAAACGGTTATAGATACTACATTCTGACTCATGGTCCACTGCCGTTCGTCGATTTGTTGAAGCTTGTGGGGATTCAGATTCACGCTGCACGCGGCAGATCTGGGGTCGAGCTTGCCGCTTGCGAGATCGATCTACTTGGTGCCGGCGTCCAGCCGACATAAGTCAGATAAAGCCCGATTAACGCGAAGCAGACACAGACCGTGCGCCACAGCGCGTCCGCCCCGAGCACCGAGTTCGCCATCGACATGAAGGCCGTTGGAAACGCCAGCAGAAAGAGCCCACGCAACACCAGAAGCCAGCCTGTTAGAGAAACGATGATTGCTGCGGCCCCTCGCCAGTACTGGTGAAGCGCGACGATGATAAGGCCGCCCACCAGCATGAAAGCGCCTGTTACCCAGGGCCATACCGGATTCGCTCCGAAGTCTGTAACCAGTGCCCGCATGTCTGCCGCGCGGAACACAGCGGTTACACAAGAGATGATAAGAAATGGCCCGAGCACCCGAGCAAACATGCGTGTGCTGTGCTGCGACTCTTGTGACGAACTCATTGCAATACCTCCATTTGATACTGGCCGCCAGTCGGAATGGCGACTCTGGGTTTCGATTTGAGGTGCTTGGGGCCGCGCTCCAGGCCGTGAGTCGGTTGCCTGGCCGGCATCGGCGCCGCCGTTAATCCACTGCCGTGCTTGCTCGAGCTGCTCACCGGGAAAATGGCGCACCTCGGCGGACACGTAGTGCGACGCCAGCCGCTCGGCGACATCTCCGATGTGCGAATTGGTGACTATCGCTACCTTTTTGACGCGCTTGTGATGGTCCCGGACGAAACGAAAGTGGGTGACCATCGTTCCGAAACTGTCCCAACCCGGGAACTCCGGGGCGTCGATGATTAGGCCGGCGAGATCGCCCGTTGCCTCGATCTGGGTGTCAACCGCCCTGGCAAGTTCACTGAAGTCACTTTTGTCCAATGCGGACTTGGGACGCACCAGAAGGGTGGAATGCGCAGTATCCAGATCGTATTCGATCATGAGCTGCTCCTGACGATTGTTGTTTTCGAGGGCTGAAGTGACGAAGTAGTGCCGCTATGACTGCCGAGCCACGATCACCGGCACACGGACGGATTGAACGACTGCA
>NZ_JBAPRN010000753.1:0-6031 GCF_049281135.1 Mycobacterium sp.
GTGTTCGCCTTTGTGGCCGACGAGGAGAACGGCGGCAAATACGGGTCGCAGTGGCTGGTGGACAACCGGCCTGACCTGTTCGCGGGCATCTCCGAGGCGATCGGGGAGGTCGGCGGGTTCTCGCTGACCGTGCCGCGCCGTGATGGTGGTGAACGGCGGCTCTATCTGATCGAGACCGCGGAGAAGAGCATGCACTGGATGCGGTTGACCGCACGCGGCCGACCGGGACACGGCTCGATGGTCCATGACCACAACGCGGTGACCACTCTCGCCGAAGCGGTAGCGCGACTGGGCCGCCACCGCTTCCCATTGGTGCCGACCGACAGCGTCGTGCAGTTCCTGACGGCCGTCGGCGAAGAAACCGGATTCACCTTCGACACCGATTCGCCGGACTTGGATGGGGCCGTCGAGAAACTGGGCCCGATCGCCCGCATTGTGAAAGCCACGCTTCGTGACACCGCCAATCCGACGATGCTCAAGGCCGGTTACAAAACCAACGTGGTGCCGGCAACTGCCGAAGCGGTGGTGGACTGCCGGATTCTTCCCGGTCGCCTGGCGGCATTCGAGGCCGAGGTCGACGAGTTGATCGGCCCCGACGTCACGCGCGAATGGACCACCAGCCTGCCGTCGTATGAAACGACGTTCGACGGTGACCTGGTCGACGCCATGAACGCGGCGTTGCTGGCCGTCGATCCGGACGCCCGGACGGTGCCGTTCATGCTTTCCGGTGGGACCGACGCGAAAGCCTTCGAGCGCTTGGGTATTCGCTGCTTTGGGTTCGCCCCGCTGCGGCTGCCGCCGGATCTGGATTTCGCGGCGTTGTTCCACGGCATCGACGAACGGGTACCCGTCGACGCGCTGAAGTTCGGCACCGAGGTGCTGACACATTTCCTGATGCACTGCTAGCCGATTACACGAGAGGGGATCGATCATGAGCACCACCGACCCGTACGCCGCGCTGCCTCAGCTGCCGTCGTTTCATCTGGAGTCGGCGTCGTTCGCCGATGGCCACCCGTTGGCCAACGCACAAGTCAGCGGCATTTTGGGTGCCGGCGGCGAAGACGTCAGCCCGCAGCTGTCCTGGTCGGGATTTCCAGACGGCACAAAGAGTTTCGCGGTGACCGTCTACGACCCGGATGCGCCGACGCTGTCCGGCTTCTGGCACTGGGCGGTGGCCAATCTGCCCGCCTCGGTCCACGAACTGGCCGCCGGCGCGGGTGAAGGCAGCAACCTGCCCGGCGACGCCTTGACGCTGGTCAACGATGCGGGTGCGCGGCGCTACATCGGGGCGGCGCCTCCTGCCGGACACGGGCCGCACCGCTACTACGTCGCTGTGCACGCGGTTGACGTCGACAAGCTCGACCTGCCTGAGGATGCCAGCCCGGCGTTCTTGGGCTTCAACCTCTTTCAGCATGCGATCGCGCGAGCCGTGATCCATGCGACCTACGAGCAACACTAGGGCGGCTAGCGATTGCCGATGACAGCCAGATGACGGACCCCGACCCTAACCGGCTCGGCGGCCTCGAGTGGGTCCGACGCACCCGCGGCACGTTGACGGCAGCGGAGCGACGTCGCCTTATTGGTGCGATCGCGGTGAGCCAGGCGGTCAACGCCGTCGGACGCCTGAAGCTAGCGCTGGGGAGGCTGCCCGACGGCGCATCGAGCATCGATGTGCGCGATTTCGAGCCACCTGACTCGAGGCTTGCGCGCGAGGCCGAGGCGGCGTGCGCCGAGCAGCCCGATTTGATAGCCGGCCATTCGTATCGGACCTGGATGTGGGGAATGGCACTGGCGACCCTCGACCGTGAGCGGATCGACCGTGAGCTGTTTTACTGCGCCGCACTGATCCACGACTGGGGAGCCACGGCCCCCGTCCCGGGCGAGGACTTCACGATCCGCGGAGCCGAACGAGCGCTGGCATGTGCTCACGCTGCGGGCATCGATCCGGCTCGAGCGGATCTGATCGCCGACGGCATCTGCTGCCACACGACGCCCGGCGCGACCGTCGAGCGGGATGGTGCAATCGCCTACTACGTGCAGTACGGGGCGATGGTCGACGGTGCCGGCCTGCGTGCGTGGGACGTTGCTCCGCACAACATTGCCGAGGCGCTGCGACGCCATCCGCGCGGGCCCGCCTTCAAGCGGGGCCTTGGCGACACGATCAGAGCCGAGGCGCGCGCCGTCCCGGGCGGACGCTTCGGGCTACTCCGGCGATGTGGAATGACGCTCGCAGTGCGGCTGGCGCCGTTCGACAGCTGACCAGGTCCGGGCGCGACTAGCGGGACGCCGATCCCACCGCGTCGCTCAACGACGTGAAGCCGCCCGCACGCAACCGGTCGGCGAGCCCGTCGTGAATGTGCTTGGCCCACAAGCCTCCGCCGTAGATGAAGCCGGTGTAGCCCTGCAGCAACGATGCGCCCGCGGTGATCCGGTCCCAGGCGTCGTCGACGGTCTCGATGCCACCGACGCTGATCAGCGCCAGCCGGTCACCGACCCGGCCGTACAGCCGCCGTAGCACCTCGCCGGCCCGCTGGGTCAGCGGTGGCCCGGAGATGCCGCCGCTACCCAGTTGGTCCACGCCCGGTGTGCGCAGCCCTTCCCGCGACACCGTGGTGTTGGTGGCGACGATGCCGGCCAGGCCGAGTCCGATTGCCAGGTCGGCGATGTCGTCGATATCGGTGTCGGCGAGGTCGGGTGCGATCTTGACCAGTACCGGAGTCGAGGTCACGGCCAGAACCGCGGACAGGATCCCGCGCAGCGCCTCGACCGTCTGCAGGTCGCGCAGTCCAGGTGTGTTCGGCGAGCTGACGTTGACCACCAGGTATGCGGCGTGCGGCGCGACCTGCATGGCGCTGGCCCGGTAGTCGTCAGCGGCGTCGGCGGGCGCCGTGATTTTGGTCTTGCCGATGTTGACCCCGATGGGAACGTCAGGGTGGTGCCGGGCCAGTCGGGCGGCCAATGCGGCGGCGCCGTGGTTGTTGAAGCCCATCCGGTTGAGCAGGGCGCGGTCGGCGGGCAGCCGGAACAGACGAGGGGCGGGGTTGCCCGGTTGCGCCTGCGCGGTGACGGTGCCGACTTCGGCGTAGCCGAAACCCAGTGCGCCCCAGGCGTTGAGCCCGGTGCCGTCTTTGTCGAAGCCGGCGGCCAGGCCCAGCGGCCCGGCGAAGTGCACCCCGAATACGGTGCTGGCCAGTACCGGGTCGATCGGCGCCAGTCGACGGCGCAGTTGGCGCCGGACCGGCGCAGCGGCCGTGGCGCCACGTAGCCCCGCGAACGCCAGTGTGTGGATGCCTTCGGCGGGTACCAGGAACAGCAACCGGCGCAGCGTTGCGTACATCGCGGGACTCTCGTCACGCGGCAGATCCGCCGTCACAGGTCCGGCTGATCCGGCCGGCTACCGTCAGCGCGCTCTGCACGAGATTTCCTGCGGCGCAACAGTACCCGTCTACTTCCGTCGGTGTAGAGCCGTACCCGGGTCAATTCCCAGCCGCGATACTCCGCTTCGATGGACAGCCTCGTCGATGCGCTGAGCCTGGTTATCTCGGGCGGCAGACGCAACGGCGCCCATTCGTACTCGTCGGACAATTCGGTGTCCCAGCCCGTCGGCAGCCTGCCGGGCCGTGCCGCCGTCAACGTGGACCTGTCGCCGCGTGTTCGATCATCTGCACCCCGCCGCCCGCGCCGGACACGACATACAACGTGCCCGCGACATCGTCGAAGGCGAGCGTGTCGGGTTGCCGCACCGTTGGGTACCGTACCTTTTCCAGTGGTATTCCGGTTGACAGATCGTAACCAATAACGATATTCGCCGACGTCTGAGAAACCCAGGCCAACCCGCGCGATCCGGCCACGCCGTACGGGGATTCCGGGACCGGGTAGGCCTGGCGCAGGATCAGCGGGTCGACCCCGAACACCAACAACTGACCGCCCCGGGTGTCGGCCACCAGCAACCGGCCCGCCGGATCGGCCGTCATGTTGGTGGCGCCCTGGCCGGCGCGCAGCGACTGCCCGATCTTGCCGTCGGCGCCGACCGTGATGACCGAGGTCTGCCCGCGATCCAGGACGGCGACGGTATTGCCTTGGGCGGCAATCGAATCGATGTGCGCATGGACGCTAGTCCGGGCCACGTCGGTGGCGTCGGGTTTCAGCGTGTACAGGGTCCCGTCGGCGGCGCCGAGAACCAGCACGCCGTCGGAGCGGCGGGTGATCGCGGTGAAGTCGACGTTGTCGGCGTCGCGGACGCTCACCCGGCTCGCGCGGCCGGCCGCCAGATCGACAATGAAATAGCAACCGCGACCGGACACATAGGCCGTGCCGTCATTGTCCCCGGCCAATGCGGTCGCCCGGCCGGGCAGATCAACGACCCGCTGAGTTGTTTGCTGGAAGCCCAGCAGTGTGAGGCTCGTCGGTGACGTGGAGGTAGGCCCGGGAGCGACGATCACCAGCTGCGAGGTGTGGCCGTCGAATATCGCCGTCTGCGGTGCGCCAGTCAGCGGGCGGACCACACCCGCCGGAGCCTGCGACAGCGGCGGGGATTCGGCCGCCCGCGCCGGCGCGATCGTGGGTACGTCCTTGTCGAGGGTTTTGCCCGAACACCCGGCCAGAAGTAGCAGGGAAAGCAGCAGGCCAATGGCCCGCCGGCGAGGGACGTTCTCGCCATGTTTGCGGTGTACGGGCACGGGGTAACTCTCGGGTGCTCAGGGGGCTAGCCAGTGTAAAGGGGTGGTCCGATTGGGACTCGATCCTAGGGAACATTGTCGGGTATGGCTTCGGTCGTCCGGGGTTACCTGGGGTACGCCGCGAGGTATGGTCGCCATATGAGCGTTGCCGATGACGGCCAATTCTCAGACGGAGAGTTTGCTATCGAAGACATGTGGCTGGGCTTCTTCTCGACCAAGATCTTGGCCAGTGGTTTCGGTCAGGTCGGCGACGGCCGAAGCTTCGCGTTCTGCATCGAAGGTCAAAAGCTGCTGGTCGAGGTGTATCGGCCGATGCTCAGAGGTCCGGTCCCGCAGCCCGAAGACGTTGTCGCCAGAGCCCGGCGCAATGTCGTCGATGTCGACATCACCGACGAGCGCAGTCTGGGCGCTGCCGTCCGTGACGCGGTTGCCCTGGCCGACGCTTCCAAGTAGTTCGACCGCACGGCTGTTTGGCATGGCGACCCGGTACGGTCGTCGTCGTGCATGCGGTTCCGGCGATGTCATGGTGGCAAGTTGTCGTGTTGGCCGTCGTTCAGGGCTTGACCGAATTCCTGCCGGTGTCCTCGTCAGGGCACCTGGCGATCGTGTCGCGGGTCTTCTTCGCCGGCGATGCCGGTGCGTCGTTCACGGCCGTGGCGCAATTGGGCACCGAGGCCGCTGTGCTGGTCTATTTCGCCCGCGACATCGTGCGGATCCTCAAAGCGTGGTTCAGCGGGCTTGGCGCCGCCGCCCGCCGCACGACCGATTACTGGCTCGGTTGGTACGTCATCATCGGAACCATCCCGATCTGCGTGCTGGGTCTGTTCTTCAAGGACGAGATCCGTACGGGCGTGCGTAACCTCTGGGTGATTGCGACGGCGCTGGTGGTGTTTTCAGCGGTGATCGCCTTGGCCGAGCGCATCGGACGGCAGAGTCGCGACGTCGAGCAGCTGACTTGGCGCGACGCCGTCGTCGTCGGCATCGCCCAGACGCTGGCGCTGGTGCCCGGAGTGTCGCGGTCGGGCGCCACCATCAGCGCCGGCCTCTTCCTCGGTCTCGAGCGGGAGTTGGCCGCCCGGTTCGGCTTCCTGCTGGCCATTCCGGCGGTGTTCGCCTCGGGGCTGTTCTCGCTGCCGGACGCTTTCCGTCCGGTTTCAGAGGGTATGAGCGCGACCGGATCGCAATTGGTCGTGGCGATCGCGATCGCCTTCGTTGTGGGCCTGGCCGCGGTGGCGTGGTTTCTGCGGTTTCTGGTGCGCCACAGCATGTATTGGTTCGTCGGCTACCGGGTCGCGGCCGGCGCAGCCGTGCTGATCTTGTTGGCTACCGGGGTAGTGAGCGCGACGTGACCG
>NZ_JBAPRN010000754.1:0-5314 GCF_049281135.1 Mycobacterium sp.
GTGTCGAGGTGGCGGTGTCGCGAGCAGGCTCGCTGGCCGGTGTCGACCTGCTGGAGCCGACGGCCCGTCAGACCGCGGTGCAGGTGGCCTGGGGCGGGCAGCTTCGCGGCGTCATCACGCTGGCCGACCAGATCAAGCCCGGCAGCGCCGCGGCGATCGCCGACCTCAAGTCGATGGGCATCACCCCGATGCTGCTCACCGGCGACAGCGCCGCGGTGGCCCAGCAGGTCGCCGACGCGGTGGGCATCGCGCCGGCCGACGTGATCGCCGATGTGCTGCCGACCGAAAAGGCCGACGCCGTCAAGCGTTTGCAGGCGCAGGGCCGAACGGTGGCCATGGTCGGCGACGGCGTCAACGACTCGGTGGCACTGGCCGTCGCCGACATCGGCATGGCGATGGGCAGCGGCGCCGACGCCGCGATCGACGCGGGCGACCTGACGCTGATGCGCAGCGACGTGCACACCGTGCCGACCGCGCTGCGACTGTCGGCGCGCACGCTGCGCACCATCCGGATGAACCTGTTCTGGGCCTTCGCCTATAACACCGCGGCTATCCCACTGGCCGCGATGGGTCTGCTCAACCCCATGATCGCCGGCGCGGCGATGGCCTGCTCGTCGCTACTCGTGGTGACAAACAGCTTGCGGCTCAAGCGGTTTGATGCTCATAGCCAGGCGAGCTCGCTGGGTAGCTGCTGACGCCAGAACGCTTCGTCGTGTCCACCGGGCCAGAAACCACCGGCTGGAGGGGTGCGCAGCTGGGCGATGAACTGGTGCGTGGCCGGGGCGAATTGGTCATCGTTGCCGCAGTCGATCCGCAGCGGAATCGTCGACAGTGCCGGCGATCCGAAGACGGTGTTGTGTGTCCAGTCGTCGTAGCTGTCGAATGCGCCCAACGTGCTGGCGGTGTAGGACTGGTACAGCGCCGGGCTGACGGCGCAGATCCCGGCAGTGCGGGCCGGACCCAGCCGGGCGCCCAACAGCATTGCGCCGTAGCCGCCCATCGACCAGCCGATGAAACCCACTCGGGTGATGTCCAGGTTCATCGTCGACAGCATCGGGATCAACTCGTTGAGCACCATCGCGCCCGCGTCCTCGCCGCCGGCCCGCCGATGCCAGTAGCTGTCGCCGCCGTCGACCGCAACGACCGCGAACGGTGGTCGGCCCGACTTGACCATCGCGGCGAGTCCCTCTTCGACGCCGAAGCTCATCACCTGCTTGGCGCTGCCCCGCACGCCGTGCAGGGCGATCACCGGGCGGAGCGGCGCGATCTGACCGGGCGGCCTGGCGATGACGTAGTTGGTCAGGATGCCGCCGCGGGCCGCCGAGACGAACGAGCCGGACACCTTGGTCGGCATTGGAGCGGGAGGAGCGGGGGGAGCGGCTACCGGTTGTGCAGGCGGCCCCGCCGGCGCTGCGGGATCGAAGGGGCTGGGATCGGCGGGCACTTGGGTGGGATCGACCAGGGCGCCGAACGTCCAGATTCCCGCTGCTCCCGCGACGGCACTGGCACCTAGGCGCAGCGCAGCACGGCGGGAGAGCTCAGGCACGAGCGACATATTGCCGTCCTGGTCAGTGGCGCACACAGAGCCACGCCGTGCTCCTAGACAACATGGCGGTCACATTTTGCCAACGCGACAATTGCACTTGGTACAAAGTGCGAAATATGTAACACTGTTCCTCATGACCGAGCTGAGTGAGTCTTCCGCCGGGCAGACCGCCGACGCCCTGCCGCTGGGACCGCAGTCGCTGGTGTGGCGCTACTTCGGCGACAACCGGATGTTCTTGATCGGGCCGCGGCCCGCAGTGCTGCAGAACATGCTCGCCGAGCTCGGGCAGGGCGTGCTGGACCACTCGGTGTTCTTCAGCGACACCTCGGCGCGGATCAAGCGCTCACTGCCGCCGATCTTCAAAACCGTCTACGGCTCGGACGACGACAACACCGGTCAGCAGGTCCGCGACTTCCACCACCAGATCAAGGGCGAAATGCCAAGCGGGGAGCGGTATCACGCCCTGGACCCCGACACCTACTTCTGGGCGCACGCCACCTTCGTCGAGCAGGTACTCTACTTCGCCGACACCTTCGTCAAGCGGCTGACCGACGAGGAGAAGCAGCAGATCTATCGCGAGTCGAAGACCTGGTACCGACGCTACGGCGTCAGCGAACGTCCGATGCCGGCTGACTACCACGAGTTCGAGCGGTACTGGGATCACATGATGGAGCGCGTCATGGTCGCGCACCCCACCGCGAAATACGGTGTGGGATACGTGACTAAAGGATTTCCCCGCCCGAAAGGTGTCTCGCCGCTGGCCTGGCGGGTGCTGGCGCCGGTGTTCAATCCGGTCGCGGGGTTCCTGACCACCGGCGGCATGCCGCCGCGGGCCCGCACTCTGCTCGGCCTGCCCTGGAGCGAGCGGCAGGAACGCCGCTATCAGCGGTTCGCTGGGGCGTGGCGGTCTCGGCCGGTGAACTGGCTGTGGGACCATCTGCCGATGCGACTGCGCTACAACGGATTTGCTCGAGCGGGCTATGCCAGGGGATGACGCGGCCACCCAGGCGATCCTCGACGCCGCCGTCGTCGAGTTCGAGCAGCATGGCTTTCGGCGGGTCGCCCTCGACGACGTGGCCCGCCGCGCCGGAGTCAGCCGAACCACCATCTACCGGCGTTTCGCCGGCCGCGACGAGCTGGTCGCCGCCGTCATCGACCGCGAGAACGCGGTGCTTTTCGCCAACATCGCCGAAGAACTGAAAAGCCGCAGGCCACAGTCGAATTACTACGTCGAGGCGTTCACCCTGTCGATCGTGCGGTTCCAGCAACACCGCGTGCTGACCCGGATGCTCGCCGACGAGCCCGGCCTGATGCTCGAATTGGCCCACCGGCACTGGAACGCCGCCGTCGAGCGGATGGCGGTCGCGCTGCGGATGATCTTCCCCGACGGCTTCGCTGAGCAAATCGGCGCCGAGGCAGTCGATCAGCTGGCTGACACCATCCTGCGTTATGCGGCAATGCTGTTGTTGTTGCCGACCCGCGAATCTCTTGCTGACGCCGAGGACATTCGGGCTTTTGCCACTACACACTTCCTGCCCAGCCTGCCTGCGGCACTGCGCGCCATACCGGTATGAATCGAGCGCGGCCGCAAGAGTAGGTGTTAGCGTCCCGTCATGGCGCCGACCTCCGAGACGAGCGGCGCCGCGGCGCTACGCGGGGGACTCTCGCAACGGCAGCTGAACATGATTGCGCTCGGCGGTGTCATCGGCGCGGGCTTGTTCGTCGGGTCCGGCGTCATCATCGGCGAGACGGGGCCCGGCGCGTTCATCACCTACGCGCTCTGCGGGGTGTTGGTCGTCCTCGTGATGCGGATGCTCGGTGAGATGGCCACCGCCAACCCGTCGACCGGGTCGTTCGCCGACTACGCCCGGCAGGCGTTGGGCGGCTGGGCGGGCTTCTCGGTGGGCTGGTTGTATTGGTATTTCTGGGTGGTCGTGGTCGGCTTCGAGGCCATCGCCGGCGGCGCCGTGCTGTCCTACTGGATCAACGCGCCGCTCTGGCTGCTGTCGGGGGTCCTGATGGTCGCGATGACGGCGACCAACCTGTTCTCGGTCGCCGCCTTCGGTGAGTTCGAATTCTGGTTCGCTGGAGTCAAAGTCGCGGCGATCGTGGCGTTTCTGACCCTGGGCTCGCTGTTCGTCTTTGGATTCTGGCCGCGGCACGGCCTCGACTTCAGCAACCTGACCGCGCACGGCGGCTTCTTCCCGAACGGGGTCGGCACGGTATTCGGTGCCGTCTCGGTGGTCATCGGCGCGATGGTAGGTGCCGAAGTGGCCACCATCGCCGCGGCTGAAACCGCGAATCCGGAACGGGCGGTCGCGCGGGCGACCAAATCGGTGGTCGTGCGGATCGTCATCTTCTACCTCGGATCGGTGTTCCTGCTCGCGGTGATCGTGCCGTGGAACGCCGAGCGGCCAGGGGTGTCGCCCTACGTTGCGGCTTTGCAGGAGATGGGAATTCCCGCTGCCGGGCACATCATGAACGCGGTGGTGCTCACGGCCGTGCTGTCGTGTCTGAACTCCGGGCTCTACACCGCGTCGCGGATGCTGTTCGTGCTGGCCGCCCGCGGCGAAGCACCGATGGACTTGGTCAAGGTAGGCCGACGCGGAGTGCCCTACCTCGCGATCCTCGTTTCGTCGATCGTGGGCTTCCTCTGCGTGATCGCGGCGTGGGTGGCCCCAGGGGCAGTGTTCACCTTCCTGCTGAAATCATCTGGCTCCCTTGTTCTTTCGATCTACTTGTTGATCGCGATTTCTCAGATCGTGCTGCGCCGACGCACCCCACCCGCCCGGTTGCGGGTGAAAATGTGGCTGTTTCCCGGATTGTCGATCCTCACGGCGGCCGCACTCGTCGGCGTGCTGGTATTGATGGCGTTCGACCCCAACGCCCGCGTGGAGCTGTGGCTGGGTCTGCTCTCCTGGGCGGTGGTGTTGGCGTTGTACTTCGTGCCCAGACGGCGGCGTGGGCCGGCCAAGGCCGAGGCTGCGACGCACCAGCCGACCGGCCGGGCGAACCGCGTTCTGGTGCTGGCCAACAAAAACGTCTCTACGAGTGAGCTTTTCGACGTGCTACGCCGCGTCGACGCCCAACAGCGCGCCGAGTACTACATCTGCGTGCCGGTCAACCCGGTCGACACCGGCCAGGCCGAGCGGACCGGCCCGGTCTTCGTCCTCGACGCCACCGTCACGGCGGCGCAGGAACGTCTCGACGCCATCCTGACCGCGATGCATGGCATCGGGCTGTCCGCCGCAGGCGAACTCGGCGACTACCGGCCGCTGCGGGCGCTCGACGCCGCGGTGGATCGCTTCCGGCCCGACCAGCTGGTGGTAGCCGAGGCCCGCTCGGCGTGGCTGCGCCTCGGCATGGTCGACAAGGTGCGGGCCACCTATCCGATCCCGGTCATCCACGTGGTGCCCGGGCAATCGGCCCTGAGCTCGGCCTGATCTGTCCGATGGCCACCACACCGCAACTGCAACAAGGCTTGTCGCAACGGCAGCTGATGATGATCGCCATCGGCGGGATCATCGGTGCCGGGTTTTTCGTCGGCTCTGGCGTGGCTATCGGGAAAGCCGGTCCCTCCGCGGTCCTGACGTATGTGGTGTGCGGCGCGCTGGTCATCCTGGTGATGCGGATGCTCGGTGAGATGGCCACCGCCAACCCGTCGACCGGGTCGTTCGCCGACTACGCCCGGCAGGCGCTGGGTGGCTGGGCGGGGTTCTCCGTCGGTTGGCTGTATTGGTATTACTGGGTGATCGTCGTCGGCTTCGA
>NZ_JBAPRN010000755.1:0-1851 GCF_049281135.1 Mycobacterium sp.
GTCGTACACAGTTTCAGCCGGATATACGCACTTCTCCATGAAGTCCAGCAGCTGCGCCCGATACCGCTCGGCTCGATCCGAGTAACCGAACAGGGAGAAGATTTGGTCGGAAATGATAACTCCTTCAGGCCGTTCGATGCGGGAGGGCCATGTTTGCATCTTCAACGTCCAAACTGGAACGTCTCCAATGCATCTGACGCCGCGACTCGATCGCCGGATTGCTCGCCAGTAGGCAGCGGCCGTCACGTCCTGCCAAGATCAGGATGCATGACTGGCCGTGCCGACACCACCGTCAAACGGCCGAATCCCTATTTCGGAGCAGCAAACTCACTCGCCGTGCCGGTCCGCGGCCGCGGCCGCGGCCGCGAAACACTACCTGGCAGCATCGACCGCGATCGAACACCCTTCGGCGAGAGGGAGTTTTGTCACCCATTATGGCCGTTTCGTCGCCGACGCGATTGACCCGCACTCTGCCCCGAAGCAGGCTGATTCCCGCAGATACGTTTCAAAGCAACGCGATCCGCGACACCAAACCGCTTACCGAGAGAGGCAAAGATGCAAGCACCGGAGCGCACCGTTCGCGGCGCCGACCTGGCTCGACGGACATCAGTCCGCAATTTCCTCAACAAGACCATCAAGGGTCGTGGGATGTGCGCCTACGACTCGGCCGTTATCGCCGGCAACGGGATCGGCGCCTTGGCGTTTGCCGGCTGGCTTGCCCAAAGCCCTTTATTCGAAGGCAAGGTCACTGTCGTTGCACCCCCGGTTGTCGAGTCACGACGACTGATCAACGGCGTCACCCTGCGCGGGCGCGCGGTCGACTTTATGAGCACGGCGTTGGATACGACACTGGATGACGCCCTCGAGGTGATGTCTGGATCTGCCAACTCGCCACCTGTGTGCTACCGCCAAGCCGCCGCCATGGCACTACAGCATGGACAGTCGTGGCGATTCGGCAAGCGGGGCCAATGGCAGAACGGACTGCCGGACAACCGACCGATCGCCTACGGTCTGCGGAACAGCAGGGTGGTCGGCGGCATGCGGGAACTGGCTGCCAAACTGCCGATCGAATTCGTGGACGAGAAAGTCGAGTCGGCCTCACACCTGCGCAGCTTCAGCGCGGGACGGCATCCCCTGCTCGTCAACGCCACCACCGTGCCTACGCTGATCGGCGGTGAGGCGAGGCCGCCGAAACGGATGGTTTTCGGAGTGCAAGCTCCGTTCATCGCACCCGAGCGCGGCGTCAGCTACCCGCTGGAAGCCGACACCGCGTTCGCTCCCGTAGTGCGCCGCGGAGGGGCTATCGACGTCGGGTACTTCACCCCCTTCCGTGACCCGATGTCGCCGCGCTCAAGCTGGTATGGGATCTACGCCCGGGTCGTTGACCGCAACGCCGGGTTCAACAGAGATGCCGAACTTCGCATCATGACCGAGCAACTGTTCGGCGTCGCCGCGGCGATGAACCTGATTCCCGACGACCCCGAAGAGACCCTGGGCCGGGCACTGGTACCGGCCTCACCATGGGGCACTGTTGCACCGTCGGCCCCGGGCACGCTTGAGCTCAAACGCCAATACTCGGGTGGCGCGCCGGTGGTTTACGCCGACGGCATGGTGACGAGTCTCGCTGGCGGAGTTGTCGGAGCCGAAGCGGTGATCCGCGGGGTGAACCCCGACGAGGCGATCCGTGCTGCTCTCCGGCCGTGGCGTCGGCACAACCTGCTGTGGTTCTTAGAGCTCAACAAGATGCCAGTGGTGTCCGCGATGTTGATGCGCAGAAACCCGGCGGCCGCGATGGCGTACCCGCACACCACGGGAATGAACCTATGGGCGTCGGCCGCCTGACGTGTGGTC
>NZ_JBAPRN010000756.1:0-3542 GCF_049281135.1 Mycobacterium sp.
CCGAGTGCGGTGTGGCCGCGGTGGACTCTTCTATGTCTTGTCAAGCGGCCTGGGGGTAGGCACCGGGCTCGGTGTGGAGTCTTTCGAGAGTCCGATATAGCTGGCGGGCTAGGTAGCGCTTGAGGCAGCGCCGGATCTCTTTGGTGGTGCGTCCTTCTGCGCGGCGACGTTCGACGTAGGTCCGGGTTTCGGGGTCGTGGGTCATCCGGGTGATGACGGCCATATGTAGGGCACGGTTGAGCCGCCTGTCGCCACCGCGGTTAAGTCGGTGGCGGAGGGTGTTTCCCGAGGAGGCGGGGATCGGGTTGACGCCAGCCAGGGCGGCGAATGCCGCCTCGGAGCGGACCCGACCGGCGTGCGACCAGGCGGTGTAGACGACCGCGGCGGTGACTGGGCCGATGCCGGTCTTGTCCAGCAGCGCAGCGGCTTTACTGGCGTGGATCAGATCGATCATCTGCGCCTGGTTGGCAGCGAGTTCTGCGTTGAGAGCGACCACGCGCTTGGCCATCCGTACTGCCTCGGCGCGAGCGGTGCTCGTGGCAAGATCTTCGACCCGGGTGCGCCAGCGGGCGACCTCACCAATCTGGCTGGCAGTCAACGGCTTACGGGCGTCGATACCCAGGACGGCGACCCGCAGCAGCGCGGTGAGCGCGTTGACGGCCGCGGTGCGTTCGGTCGTCATGTGTGCGCGGGCGGTGACCAAAACCCGCAATGCAGCCCGGATACCGTTGTCGCTTCGCGGCCGGCGCAGCTGCTCAGGCTCAAGGGACAAGACCGCCGCTGCGATCCTGCGGGCATCTAAGGGGTCGGACTTGCCGGCACCGCGATGGGCCCGAGCGTCCATGGCAGCCGCCTCCACGACCTCGAAGCCAGCTCGCTTCACTGCCGAAGCCAGCTGGGCACCGTAGGTGGCGACGCCTTCGATGACCCACAAGGTGGCCATCTCGCCTTCGGTGCGCCGTGCGGCCCAGGCGACAGCCCGGTCCATGCCCGCAGCGGTGGCGGGGAACTGCTCGGTGTCGACCAGTTCGCCAGTAGCAGCGACTAACACGGCCAGGGTATGAGTGCGGGCGTGGGTGTCCACTCCGATGACGAACGGGTGGGCATGCGCAACGATGGTCATAGCGGCGGGCTTCCTTCCAGAGGCGGGGACAGGTCCGGCCGCCAACACGGCCGGCGCCGGCCTGGATGGAAGTCACTTCGGAACAGCACTGTGATGAGCCACGATCCGCCTCCGGCGGGGACGGGCAGTCTTCTGATCAAGTCACCGAGGTGGAGCCGGGTCAGCGTCGGCCGCCCGCCCCGGTGCCGGACAAGTCCACCGAAACGCACCTGAGGGGCGAGTAATTGTAAGAGTCACAACCCAAGGCGAGGCGACCGCCGCTAACCCTGCCAGCCAGTCCCAGACCAGCCACCTGAAGACTCACAGTAATTGTAGGTGTGTAGCCAGACCGGGAATTGCTCGCAGCGTTCGGCGTCGCTTCGGTACAGCCGCGCGTAGGCCCATTCGTCAGTCCTACCGACTACGCACCAGCAGAACAGCCACCCCGGCGCACACGAGTCGTCTAAACGAAGACTTCTAGGGAGACTGGGCCCCCGCTGGATCAGTCACGGTCGTAGTGGCACACGGCTTCAAGCATGATCCCGAAGGGGTCGAGCCAGAACGTGGCGTAATACGGGGGCGGATACTCCGGAAAAACCCGCGGCGGATGGATCACTTTCCCATCCACTGACAGCACATGACGATGCACCCGATCAACATCGCCTCGGGTGCTCACCATGAACGCCAGGTGCTGTAGTCCGGTCCTGTCGCGTGAGTACGGCATCGGATCTGCGGCCGGATACAAGAACAGATATGTCCCAGGCTTTGCGCCCGCTGGCTTATAGGCGCACTGATCATCAGCAATGAGGAACGCCTCAAAACCCAGGAGCGGCAACAGATCGTCGTAATACGCCTGCGCCCCGGCAAGGTCCGGAACGTTCAGACCCACATGACCGAGCACGCCACCATCCTGCCACAGCACGCGCCTGGATCAAGGCGCACAAAGATCACCTAACTGGGGCCGAAATTCGCGCCGATTGCTGCGGCCAAATCACTTGACGAAACGCAACTAGGCTTTGCACAACAGTACGCAGTGTCTCGCCGCCCGTCAGGCCAGGGCAAGCCGGTCACCCGCCGCCCAGCGCGGGGGCAGGGCGCACCGGGCCGCAGACGCTGTTGGAGAACGTGATAGGAAACCGTGTCTGACGCAGCGTGCCCGCGACAGGGTGTTCTGAGATCTGAAACAGTTCGGTGGCCTGCAGGTGCGGATCGTTGAAGAGTTCCGGGATACTCAGCACCGGCATGGCCGGGATACCGACGGCGTCGAACGAAGTCATCCACTCCGCGGTCGTGCGCCGGGCTAGTTCCGCAGCGAGAAACTCATAGAGAGAGTCAATGTTGCTGGTACGCGCGGTGATATCCCGGTAACGCGGATCA
This sequence comes from Mycobacterium sp., assembly GCF_049281135.1. Classification (GTDB taxonomy): domain Bacteria; phylum Actinomycetota; class Actinomycetes; order Mycobacteriales; family Mycobacteriaceae; genus Mycobacterium. The sequence goes on from NZ_JBAPRN010000756.1 coordinate 2,480, forward strand.
TCGCTCATGTGTGCCGCACCCACCATGGTGAAGAACGTCTTCCAGTGCGTATCGGTGTTGGGCATCACCGAGATGGTTCCGTCCGCAGTCGCAAAGGGTTTACGCTGCGGCGAATTCATTCGGGCATAACCCGGCTCACCTCGAGGCGGCCAGAAGACCCAGTCGCCCTGCGCCTCAGCGAGCACGAACGACACCATAGTTTCGAACATGGGCACGACAATGGCCTGCCCGCCGGCGCCGCATTGTCGTGCGTACAGTGCAGCATTTATAGCGCTAAGGGCGAATAACCCAGTCACCTTGTCTGCCAGGGGCGTTCGCACATACTGGGGGCCGTCGGCGCCGCCTTGAAGGTGGGCCATCCCTGAAGCCGCTTGAATGATGTCATCGTAGGCCGGTTTGTCTCGGTACGGGCCATCGTGCCCGAATCCCTGCACCATGCAATAGATCAACCGGTCGTTGACATGGGCGACCGAGTCGTAGTCGATTGCGAGTCGACGTGCGGTAGCGGGCGGTTTGTTGTGTACCAGCACGTCGCATACGGCGACGTAGCTCAGGAAGGTCTGGTAGTCATCGTCGTTGCGCAGATCCAAAACCACGCTGCGCTTCCCGCGGTTGAGGTTAAGGAAAAGCGGACCCAGCCGACGCCCATCGCGATCGCCTATCCCTCGGACGATGTCGCCTTCGGGTTGCTCGATCTTGACGACATCAGCGCCAAGTTGAGCCATCAACTGGGTGGCGTAGGGGCCCATGACCGTGGACGAGAAGTCGATGACGCGGACGTCTTGGAGCGGTCCGCCGGCCCCATCTGTGCCTGAGCTGGTGAAGGCGTCCATCACCAGCAGGCTCCTCGGCCGTCGATGCATGACAGATACACGGTCATTGCGTGCTTCGGTGTGGCTCGAACCGTGGTAAAGCGTGCCCTCCGCCGCCGTGCTGAAAAACCACCTTGACGTCGAGACCGATTGTCACGTCGGCGGGTTCACAGTTGACGATGTTGGTCAACATTCGAGGTCCTTCACGAAGCTGGACATAGGCCACGACATACGGGGCTGCGTCCTTATAG
>NZ_JBAPRN010000757.1:0-2216 GCF_049281135.1 Mycobacterium sp.
GGATGGGCGCTCAACGAGGCGAGCCTGGAAAAGGGGCCGCGGCTGGGGGTGCTCGGCGTGGTCCTCGAAGTCGATGGGCGGCCGGTGTCGACCTTCGGCTGCGACGGGGTGTTGGTGTCAACGCCGACCGGATCGACTGCCTACGCGTTCTCCGCGGGCGGCCCGATCCTGTGGCCGGATCTGGAAGCCTTGCTGGTGGTACCCAACAACGCTCACGCATTGTTCGCCCGGCCGATGGTCACCAGCCCCGAGGCCGGCATCGCCATCGAGATCGAGGGCGACGGTCACGACGCGCTGGTGTTCTGCGACGGTCGCCGCGAGATGCTGGTGCCGGCCGGTGCACGGTTGGAAGTGCGGCGCTGCGCTGTGTCGGTGAAATGGGCCCGGCTGGACGGCGCGCCGTTCACCGACCGTCTGGTGCGCAAATTCCGTCTGCCGGTCACCGGCTGGCGCGGACGGTAACAGTGCTTTCGGAGATTCGGATCGAATCGCTGGGCGCCATCAGCGCCGCGACTGCCGAATTCGACCGCGGCCTAACGGTTTTGACCGGGGAAACAGGTACTGGCAAGACCATGGTCGTCACCAGCCTGCACCTGCTCGGCGGGGCCCGCGCCGACGCCAACCGGGTGCGTTCGGGGGCCGAACGGGCCGTCGTCGAAGGGCGGTTCACCACTGCTGATCTCGACCAGAAGGCGGTGGCGCACCTCGACGAGATGCTGGACGCCTCGGGGGCCGAACGCGACGAGGACGGCAGCATCATCGCGTTACGCTCGGTCAGCCGCGACGGACCGTCGCGCGCATACCTCGGCGGCCGCAGCGTGCCTGCCAAATCACTGAGCGGATTCACCACCGAGCTGCTGACGCTGCACGGGCAAAACGACCAGTTGCGGCTCATGCGACCCGACGAGCAACGCGGGGCGCTGGACCGGTTCGCAGACGTCGACACCCGAATGGAGCGCTATCGCAAACTGCGTGACGCATGGCAGTCGGCGCGCCGCGACTTCGTAGACCGGAGCAACCGGGCCCGCGAATTGGCGCAGGAGGCCGATCGGCTCAAGTTCGCGCTGCACGAGATCGACACCATCGATCCCGCACCCGGCGAGGACGATGCGCTGATCGCCGACATCCGTCGGCTCTCTGAGCTGGACGCGCTGCGCGAGGCCGCATCCGGGGCCCGCGTCGCCCTGTCCGGGCTGGGCGACGACGCCTCCGCCGACCCGAGCGGACAGTCCGCATCAGCGGCGGAGAGTTTGGCGCTGGCCAAGGCGGCCTTGGAGTCGACGGAGGACGCGACGCTGCGTGCGTTAGCCACCCAGCTCGAAGAAGCGCTCACGGTCGTCGGCGACGCCGCGCGTGAGCTCGGTGGCTACCTGGGCGAATTGCCCGCGGACGCCAGCACGTTGGACACCAAGCTCGCACGGCAGGCGCAGCTGCGCACGCTGACCCGCAAGTACGCCGCCGACATCGACGGTGTGCGGCAGTGGGCGGGTGAGGCGCGAGATCGGCTGGCGCACCTGGATGTTTCCGAAGAGGCGTTGGCCGCTCTGCAACGTCGCGTCGACGAATTGGCACTCCAATTGGCCGATGCGGCAAGCGAACTCAGCAAGTTACGCAGCCAGGCCGCCAAGCGGCTGGCCAAACAAGTCACCGCTGAGCTGTCGGGTTTGGCGATGGCCGATGCCGAATTCACCATCGAGGTGTCGACCATGCCGGCCGGTAGCGACGATCCTGCCGCGCTGACGCTTGGCTCCGGCACCCAGGCCCACGCCGGTGGCGACGGCGTCGACCAGGTCGAGTTCGGTTTCGCCGCACATCGCGGCATGACGGTGTTACCGCTGGCCAAGAGCGCGTCGGGCGGCGAGCTGTCGCGCGTGATGCTCGCCCTCGAGGTGGTGCTGGCGGCGTCGATGGCAGGCACCACGATGGTGTTCGACGAGGTCGACGCGGGCGTCGGAGGCCGGGCGGCGGTGCAGATCGGTCGGCGACTGGCCCGGTTGGCCCGCAACCGGCAAGTCATCGTGGTGACGCATCTGCCGCAGGTCGCGGCCTATGCCGACATACACCTCATGGTCGATAGCAACGGCACTAACGGCGCCAGTGGTGTGCGGCGCCTCGACGGGGACGACCGGGTTGTCGAGCTGGCGAGAATGCTGGCCGGGCTGGGTGATTCGGATTCAGCGCGTGCCCATGCCCGCGAACTGTTGGAGGCCGCGGAC
>NZ_JBAPRN010000758.1:0-5749 GCF_049281135.1 Mycobacterium sp.
GCCGCGGCCACCACTCGAGCGCCCGCCGCCCGCCGCGTACGGCCGACCACTGGCGGTCACCGCACCCCGCCCCCGCGCCGCACCTTCTCATCCGGTCAGCGGGCACTGCTGTGGGCTGCCGGCGTCCTGGGCACGCTGGCAATCATCATCGCGATTCTCATTGTGATGAACTCGCACAACAACAATTCACAGCAGCAACCCTCCACACCCACCGTGACCGACACCGGAGCACCGCCCAGCAAGTCTGAGTCGCCGTCGGCGCATCCAACTAATTGGACGTACCGGGGGGCGGCGGGTAATCCTGGAGGGCAATGCAAGCCGCCCACACCCAGGCGGGCACCATCGCTGACCTCCTTCTGCGCGGTGGTGTCCCAACACGAGAAACCACAATGACGACCCCGCAGCAACTGTCCGACCGCTACGAACTCGGTGAGATCCTCGGCTTCGGTGGCATGTCCGAGGTCCATCTGGCCCGGGATGTCCGGTTACACCGAGACGTAGCGGTCAAGGTGCTGCGCGCCGACCTGGCCCGCGACCCCAGCTTCTACCTGCGCTTCCGGCGGGAAGCGCAGAATGCGGCGGCGCTCAATCACCCGGCGATCGTCGCGGTGTACGACACCGGCGAGGCCGAGACGGCCGCCGGGCCGCTGCCCTACATCGTGATGGAGTACGTCAATGGTGTGACACTGCGCGACATCGTGCACACCGACGGGCCGATGACACCCACCCGGGCCATCGAGGTCATCGCCGACGCCTGCCAGGCACTGAATTTCTCTCACCAGCACGGCATCATCCATCGCGACGTGAAGCCGGCCAACATCATGATCAGCACCACCAATGCGGTCAAGGTGATGGACTTCGGTATCGCACGCGCGCTGTCCGACAGCGGCAACAGCGTCACCCAGACCGCCGCGGTGATCGGTACCGCGCAATATCTTTCGCCCGAGCAGGCGCGCGGGGACACCGTCGACGCCCGCTCCGACGTGTACTCGCTGGGCTGTGTGCTCTACGAAATGCTCACCGGGGAGCCGCCTTTCGTCGGTGACTCGCCGGTCGCGGTGGCCTACCAGCACGTCCGCGAAGATCCGGTGTCGCCGTCGCAACGCTACGAGGGCATCTCCGCCGACCTGGACGCGGTCGTGCTCAAGGCGCTGGCCAAGAACCCCGAGAACCGCTACCAGACGGCGGCCGAGATGCGCTCCGACCTGGTCCGGGTGCACAACGGTGAGCCGCCGGAGGCGCCCAAGATCCTCACCGAGGCCGAGCGCTCGTCGCTGATGGCCACGCCGCATTCGTCCGACCCGGCGGGAGCGCAGACCAATCCGCTGCCCCGCCAGCAGCTCGACTTCACCCGCGAGCGCAGTCCCGGTTCGATCAGCCGCTGGGTGATCGCCGTCGCAGCGCTGGCGGTGCTCACCGTCGTCGTCACCATCCTGATCAACACCTTCGGCGGCGGCATGCGCAACGTGCAGGTGCCCGACGTCCGCAATCAGGCGTCGGCCGACGCGATCGCCGCGCTGCAGAACCACGGCTTCAAAACCCGCACCCAGCAGAAGCCGGACTCGACCGTCCAACCCGACCACGTCATCGGGACGGACCCGGGCGCCAACGTGAAAGTCGGTGCCGGCGAGCTGATCACGGTCGAGGTCTCCACCGGGCCCGAGCAGCGCGAGGTGCCCGACGTCTCCTCGCTGAGCTATGCGGCGGCGGTGAACAAGCTGAAGTCCGCCGGCTTCAGTCGGTTCAAGCAAGTCAACTCGCCTTCGACACCGGAGACGAAAGACAAAGTCATCGGCACCAACCCGCCGGCCAACCAGACGTCGGCGATCACCAACGAAATCACCGTGATCGTCGGCTCAGGCCCGTCGAGCAAGCAGGTTCCCGACGTCGCCGGGCAGGCCGCCGACGAGGCGCAGAAGAATCTGACGGTGTATGGGTTCTCCAAGTTCGCTCAGGCCTCGGTGGACAGCCCCCGCCCGGCCGGCTCCGTGATCGGCACCAATCCGCCTGCGGGAGCTAATGTTCCGGTCGATACGGTGATCGAGTTGCAGGTGTCCAAGGGCAACCAATTCGTCATGCCCGACGTGACTGGAATGTTCTGGACCGACGCCGAACCGCGGTTACGCACGTTGGGCTGGACGGGGATCCTGGACCGGGGCCCCGACGTCGATGCCGGTGGCTCCCAACACAACCGGGTCGTGTACCAGAGCCCGTCAGCGGGTCAGGGCGCCAACAAGGACGGCAGCATCACGCTGAAGTTCGGTCAGTAGCCGCGTCATAGCGCCGCACGGTGGCCAGGCTATCCACCAGCTCGCTTTCCAGCTTCCGGACCAGGCCCTCGTCGAGGACCTGGCCGCAGTCGGCCAGCCAGTTGGCCAGCATCCGGTGGCCGCCCTCGGTGAGGATCGACTCCGGGTGGAATTGCACGCCGTGGATCGGCAGCTCGGCGTGCCGCACGCCCATGATCACGCCGCTGCGGGTGCGGGCGGTGACCTCGAGATCGGCGGGCAGCGTCTCGGGCATGATGGTCAACGAGTGATACCTGGTCGCGGTGAAAGGGTCTGGAAGACCCTGCAGCACACCGGTATTCGTGTGGTGCACGCTGCTGGTCTTGCCATGCAACAATTCGGGGGCCCGGTCCACGGTGGCGCCGAAGGCCACCCCGATGGCTTGGTGGCCGAGGCAGACGCCCAGCAGGGGCGTGCCTGACGCGGCGCTGGCGCGCACCAGGTCGATCGAGGCGCCCGCCCGTTCAGGCGTGCCGGGGCCCGGGCTCAGCAGAATCCCGTCGACCGCAGCGGCGACCGCGCCGGGGTCGGACAGCCGAGCGTCGTCGTTGCGCCACACCTGCGCCTCGACACCCAACTGGCCGAGGTATTGCACCAGGTTGAAGACGAAGCTGTCGTAGTTGTCGACGACCAAGATCTGCACAGTGACAGGCTACCGGTGCCGCTAATCGCAGGTGAGCTCAGTAACTGACCGGGCCGATGGGCTGAGCGGAGTGCATCCGCAACGGTTCGGTGTGGCCCGCGATGTGCACGTCGGGCGAGACCTGCTCGGTGTAGCCGAGCCCGAACCGCACCACGTACTGCTTGTAGAGGATCACCAGGGGAGCGGCCGCCAGCGCAGCCTGCATGGCTGCGGCGTCGCCGATCGCGGTGACCCGGTACGGCGGGCTGTAGGTGCGCCCGTTCAGCAGCAGGGTGTTGCCCACGCAGCGGGGTACCGAGGTCGCGATGATGCGCTGGTCCTGCATCTGGATCGCCTCGGCACCCGCGCTCCACAACGCGTTGAGGACGGCCTGGATGTCCTGCTGGTGTACGACGAGGTCATCCGGCGATGCATCGCGCGGAAATCGCCCGTTGGCGTCGCGCTGTGCGTCGTTGAGCGTGACGGTCAGACCCGGCCCGTGCACCGGATCCAGCCCGGCGTCGGCGGCCAGCTCGGCGGACCGCCGCTGCATCGCTGCCAGCGCCGCGTCGGGGGACCGGCCATGCGTCGAGTCGATGGTGTTGGCCAGCTGATCCCGTTCGGTGGTCAGATGCTCGACCGCGGATCGCTCGCTGCGCACCAGATCGACCAGTCGTGGCGCATCGCTGCGCCTGATCTCGCCACCGCGGGACACCCCGTGGGTGGCGCCGAGCAGCAGCCCGGCCAATAAACACACCACCGGAACACCAATCCGCCACGGCGACGGGCTCGCGCCAGCGTCCCGGCTGTCGCGCGCGGAAAGCAGCCGGGGGATGCGCATCGCCATCGGCTCTCCATCCGCTGCTGGTGAGTGCGTTACGCTCGTCGTTGCACTGGCTCTTCCTACCGTAGCTCCGAGGTTGAAATGCCCAAGTCCAAAGTCCGCAAGAAGAGTGACTTCACCGCTAGCGCGGTGAGCCGCACCCCGGTCAAGGTCAAGGCCGGCCCGTCCAGCGTGTGGTTTGTGGTGTTGTTCTGCGGCTTGATGCTGATCGGCCTGGTCTGGCTGATGGTGTTCCAGCTGGCTGCAACCGGCGCCGATGCGCCGGCCGCGCTCAGCTGGATGGCCGCGCTGGGCCCGTGGAACTACGCCGTCGCGTTTGCTTTCATGATCAGCGGCTTGTTGCTCACGATGCGGTGGCGGTAGACCCCGCAGCCCTCGAAAGGCGTGCGTCGGCGGTCGGCAGCGTTGCTGAGCCAGCAACTAGTGAGGGACCGGATCACACGCGTGTTATTCATCCCCATTGGGGATAGCGCTTGTGGATAACCGGATAGGCAGTGGTAGACACCCCTAGGAGCCTGGTGCAGCAAACACAGTGGGCGCCGTCTTCGGTCGGAATCGCAGCTTGCGGCCTCGCCGGAATTGTGATGGCTACCACATGTGTGACCGTCGTCACAGACCCGCCAGGGCGGCTTTTGCTCGGCATCGCCGCGGTCGGACTGATCTTGTTTGCGGGCGGAACGTGGCGCGCGCGGCCAAAACTGGCAATCACCGCCGACGGCTTGCAGATCGGCGGCTGGATACGGCCCGCCCACCTGCAGCGACCCGACATCAAGCTCATCCGGATCACCGAGTTCCGGCGGATCGGGCGCAAAATGCGCCTACTCGAGATCGACGCCGACGACGGCCGGCTGTTCGTCTTCTCGCGCTGGGACCTCGGCACCGATCCGCTGTACGTGCTCGACGTGCTGACCGCGCGCGGTTACGCGGGGTCTTGACTCGCAGGCGTCAGGAAATCGTGATCGACTCGATGACGACCGGCTCGGAGGGCCGGTCGCCGGGGCCGGTGGCGGTGGTGGCGATGGCGTCGACGACGCCCTGCGAGTCCCCGTCCACGACCTCACCGAAGATCGTGTGCTTGCGGTTCAGGTGCGGGGTCTGGCCGACGGTGATGAAGAATTGCGAGCCGTTGGTTCCCGGGCCCGCGTTGGCCATCGCCAACAGATACGGCTTGTCGAACTGCAACTCGGAATGAAACTCGTCGGCGAACTTGTAGCCCGGGCCACCGCGGCCGGTGCCGGTGGGGTCGCCGCCCTGGATCATGAAGCCGTTGATGACGCGGTGGAAGACCGCGCCGTCGTAGAACGGGCCGGAGCTACCGCCGGATGCGTTCTCGGTCGAGTATTCCTTGGTGCCTTGAGCCAGGCCCACGAAGTTGGCGACGGTCTTGGGTGCGTGGTTGCCGAACAACGCGATCTTGATGTCCCCGCGATTGGTGTGCAGCGTGGCAGTGGCGGTCTGAATCGGGCTGGTAGTCACGGGATCACAGTCTGCCATCACGGTCCGCGCCGCCGGACATCCGGTGCCCGTACCGGTGTGGCAGGCTGAAGGTATCCCCAGGCGGTCCTGCGAAAGGGCAAGAGATGCGCGCAAAGAACCACACCCCGTTGACCCCGCGGGAGCGGCTGAGCCGCGGCCTGGCCAGCACGGCGGTTGGCCCGGTGGACGTGACCCGCGGGCTGGTCGGCCTTGGTGTTCACTCCGCACAGGCCGGCGCCTCCAGCCTGCGTCGGCGTTACCGCGAGGGTCGACTGGCCCACGATTTGCGCAGCGCCCAAGAAGCTTTGGCGCAGGAGCTGGCGGCGGCCCAGGATGTGGTTGCCGGTCTGCCGGAAGCGCTGCAGCAGGCTCGGCGCGCCCAGCGGCGCAGGCCGCGACCATGGGTGCTGGCCGGTGCTGCCGCGGTTGTCCTCGCCGCCGGCGCGGCCGCGTTCTCGATTGTCCGTCGCTCGGCGAAACCTGAGCCGTCAACATTGGCGCCGAGCGTCGAGGTCGAAC
>NZ_JBAPRN010000759.1:0-6006 GCF_049281135.1 Mycobacterium sp.
GCGAAGCCAAGGGCGCCGCAGGCGGCGCTGATCGCGGCGACACCCCGATGACGCGGCTGGCCGGTCACGATCCGCAACCGCGGTGCGCGGCCGGCAACGGCACTCGGTTGAGTCCCGGCGCCCGCTTGTGCCACCGCACCGGCCCCAACACTGGCCACGGCAGCCCCATCCGCTGGGTCCGTTGCGCACCTTGCGTTTTCGTGTGCGTGCGCCCGACCGGCCAGCCACGCCGCAAGAGCATCGACCGCGTCCGGGCCGTGCAGGTCGCGGTCGCTGAACTCGACACGCGCGTGGTTGACCTCAAGCACGCACGGACCGGCCGCGGTCTCGACGATGTCGACGCCGCCGACCTCGACGCCGACGGCACGGCATGCCGCAACCGCGAGCGCAACCCGGTCGGCCGCCAGTGGGTACGCCTCGAGGATGGCGCGGCGGCCGTGATCATATGTCGCGTGCACGCCGTCGAGCGCCACCCGGGTGACGCCGGAGACGACGCGGTCGCCGATGACGAGGAGGCGCGTGCAGCGCGCACCCTCGGGCAGGTAGGACTGCACGACGCGGTGCCTGCCGGTCCACGCCCGATCGAGCTCTGCCGCGTCCCCGACCAGCTCGACGCCCTGCGAGCGCAGCCCCCAGTTGGTCTTGATGATGACGGGGTAGCCGATCAACGCCGCGGCGTACCGGGCGTCTTCGAGCCTGTCGGCGCGGCGGGAATTCGGGATGGGGATGCCCGCGTCGCAGAGCCGCACGAGCTGGTCCCACTTGCCCACCTGCTCGGTGTTCGCATGCTCGACACTGTGGTGGTCGCAGTACGCCCGCACTGCGGCGAGGGCGACCGGACGTCTGTAATTCCACGCGAACACGAGCGAGCTGCGCGGATCGAGCCGCGGACCGCACCGCACCACGATGCCGTGCCGCCGTCCTGCCTCGGCTAGCAGGCGTGGCGTCGGGTGCGCCGGCCGCGTGGTGAGCACGGTGACGATGGGTGCGGCAACGACGGGCGCGGTCGTGAGCACGGCTGCCGCGGCGCCGCGTCCCACCGGGACGCTCACGCGGCGCTCACCGGGGAAATCCCTGATACCGGGTGCCGCGCGCCGGCTCCCGGTACCAGCCCTTCCAAGTACTCGGCGACGAGCATGTCGTCGGTCAACGAGTCGCAGACAGGGTCACCACGGTGCAACTGCGGATAGACATTGATTTCGAGCAGGCTGACCTGTGGCGCGTCGCTTGGCCCCGACACCAGCACGTCGATGCCCCACAGCATCACCTGCGCGGCGGCGGGAGCGCCGTGCCCACCCGCCGCCTGCGAGTCACGCCACGCGAACACGAAGTCAATCAGTGACCCGCACAATCGCTCCACATCGCGGCTCAGGGCGGCGTGGTACGCGGGGTCGGCGGCCAGCGCGGCCGCAATTGGCCTGATGGACGGACCGAGCCCGAGCCGGTTACGCAGCGACGTGTTGGTGATCTCCGCCTCCGGGAGCAGCCGCGCGTACGGAGCGGCCGAACCCCGGGCGAGTATCGGGCCGACTCGTCGTGAGCGCGCCCGGTCCCGCGCATCGACGAGCAGGTAGCAGCGTAGGTCCGTCTTCGCTCCGTCGACGACCAGTGGGGCGGCCGTCAGCTCCTGGACAACGAACCGTGCGTCCGCCGCGACTGGGTCGCCGACTGTGCCGCCAGCCGCCACCACCTGGATGCCGCGCCCGCCGCTGCTGTTCGCGGGCTTGATGATGCAGTCACGGCCGGCGAACGACGCGAGCGTCGCTCCCAACTGTGCGCCGGTGCACGGCTGGGTCTTCGGCCGCGCGATCCGCTGCCCGGTGGATTCCTCGTACCAGCGCAGCGCGTACTCGAGCTGGTCCTTGCGGCCCAAGCGGCTCAGCCGGCCGGGCCCGTTCGTCGGCGTGCCGCGCCGAGCCAGGGCGTAAAGCGCGCGTGCCGTGGTATCGGCAGGAATGCCCTCGCACCGGATCCCGGCGGCGGCCAAGCGCCGCTCCGCGTCGACTTCCTCAGGTGTGAGCGGCATGCGATGCTGCCCCGAGGCGGGGAAGTGGCACAGCGCGGTCGCCGCGATGGATGACCGCGGTATCCATACGCGATACTCGCCGTCGGCAAACTCAAGAAACGGCGGCCGGATATGCCACGGCCCCTCGTGATCGCCGCCGATCCCGTCGTAATTGGGGTCCAACTGGTGCCAGCACGCCACTAGCACGCGCACGCGCCGAGAGAATAAACGCGCCACCCGCATCACGCTCGCGGCCAGCGGAGTCTCGCCGAGGACTCGCGGTGCCGCTGTTTCGAGGAGGGCGACGGTCGGAACGCTCAACGCTTACCCCTTTCACCCCGTTTCGGTATTTTCTTAGTGGCCGCAGCCGGGCACATAAGTGGTCCAGTACGGCATTTCAATCGTTTGTGTATCTAGCTCGCTCCGGCGGCGGTCGTGGGGCAATAGGTGTCGCGACCGGGAAGCTTAACTCAACATGAGTGCAATATAAGCAGGTCCTGACAAAACTTGAGGATCAGGTGTCGTAGCGCAGGACCGAGAGGGCATCGACTCCGAACTTTGGCTCCTGGCTGCCGTGCGCCGTAGAAGTTCCAGTTTTCATCTTCGGTGACGACGGCCTTACCGATCACGGACGACGAACCCGAGCCGCAGAGGAAGTCGGGGTTCTGATCCGGTACCAGCCGGGCGCGGCGGCGCCACCACCATCCGAGAACTTCCGGCAACATGCGGAAGGCCCCGAGCCGGAGTCACCGCCGCCGGGATGTCACACCTGCCTGGGACGCTCTCACCACTTGGAGGTGAAGCGATGTCCACGCAAACACAGGCTGCAGCGCCCGACGCCGGCGAACCTACTGTCGTCGTCGATGACGACAAGGCCGCCGCGCTCGCCGGGCTGGCATGGTCGGAGGCCGATGACGACGAGACCTTCTCGTTCGATCAACACGATCGCACGACGTTCTGGCTGCGGCTCTATGTCGGAACCGTCGCCGTCGTCGTTGTCGTCCTGGGCGTGACGCTGTGGTCCGTGCTGAGCCAGCGTTCCGAGCCCGAACCCGCTGCGGCGCACAGGGTCCCGGTGTCGAGCACAGCGGTCGTGACACCGGTCCCGTCCGAACCAGACGACAAGGTCGTGCCCTCGACGACGGAGTCTGCGCCGCCGCCCGTGATCACCGAGCCGCCACCGGTGACGACAGAGGCGCCGCCACCGGTGACGACATCGACTCCGGTTCAGGGCGACCCGCAGGCGCGGGATGCCGCGTTCATCAGGTCATTGCAGGCTCACGGTATGAATTTCGCCAGTGAGGCCGCGGCCATCGAAGCCGCGGGCGGGGTCTGCGCCAATCTCGGGCAGGGCTACTCCGAGTCGAACGTCGCGGCGGCTCTGCGGAACGCGAATCCCGGCCTCACCTTCCGCAGCGCCTATGAGTTCCTGGGTCTGTCGACGACGTTCTACTGCCCGCAATTCAACGGAGGCCACGAGTGAGACTCACCATCGTCACCACCGTAATCGCTTCCACGGCCAACGCTTTCGCTGCACCGGCGCCGCGATGAGGGTTTACTGCCCGGAGATAGCCAGCACTACAACGAATCTGGGTGGTCGGTCAACTCGGACTGGGGCACTTCGACGTCGGAGACCAGCACCCGTACGCCGCCGGTGGCAAGCCGCGCCATGGCGGCGAAGAACTCGCCTGCTTCCGGTGTGGTCACTGCCGTACTGACGGCAGCGTAATCCGGGTAGTACAGGTCGATCATGCGGTAAGCCGGCGTGGGACTCCCATCTTCTTTCGGCCAGACCTTCGACGCCTCGAGCCGGAGATATCCCGGTATTCGTCGAGCGGCCTCCAGCTGCTCGGACTCATAGGCGGCCTCGAAGGCGTTCGGGTCGGTGGGGTTGTCGTAGATGACCGTAATCTTGGTTTCGGACAATGGATTTCCCTCTCGTCGTTGATCGCTGTCATGACCCTGGCACCGAAGCGTATCGGGTTGTCGGGCAAATCTGCGGTCATCGGGTCAGTTGTTGTCGGCGCCAAGATCGGCAAGGTAGTGGCCCATCCGTGCCTCGAAGTCGGGACCAACTTCAGAGGCCCTACGACGGAGTCTGGCTCCCCGGTCTTGCACACTTGGCCGTGAGAATGTGCCGAGAAATACGTCCTGCGTCTGGATCAGATCATCAGAGGAAGCCAGGGTCCTACGATTGATCAGCTGCTTCGCGTCAGCGAGCGCAGACTTGTCGAACGAGGCGATGCGCCGGGCAAGGTTGTCGACGAAGCCATCAAGCTGGTCATCAGGGAGCGCGCGGTTCACCCAGCCGTACTTCGCCGCCGTCGCCGCGTCGAAGTCGTCACTGCCAAGAATGATTTCCAGTGCCCTGGCCCGTCCGACGAGAAGAGGGAGCCGCTCGATCCCGCCGCCGCCCGGGAGAACGCCCGCACCCACTTCGGGTTGTCCGAAAACCGCTCGCTCCAGGCTTGCGAAGCGCATGTCGCATGCCAGGGCAATCTCGGCACCTCCGCCTCGCGTGCGACCTCGAATGGACGCGATGGTCACGACCGGCGAGGTGGTCAGCCGTGTCGTGGTGTCGATGAACGCCGGCAGACCAGTAGGCCCGGGCGCCACGGGGGTCTCTGCCACACGGGAGACGTCGTAGCGATTGATGAAGAAGTCGGGGTGAGCGCTTTCCACCACGACTACCTGCAACGTGTCGTCGGACTCAATAAGACCGACCAACTTTTGTAGCTCGGTGATGGTGTCCGGATCCATGAAATTTATTGGCGGATTACTGAACGTCACCCGCCAATATCCGGTCGATACCTCGGTAATCGTGAACTGGGTCAATAAGGCCGACATCAGAAGGATCCCTCCATTGCAGGGCGCGGCACAGCGGAAGCGTCAGGCGCCCAGTCTATTTGAGCCGCGGAAATGAGGATGACAGTCATCATCCTCATTGTCAAGAGCGGGTTGTCATGCTCTGCTCGGCGCGCTGCGGAGGTGGTGAATCAAGTCGTCCTGTCACGACCGTGGTGGTTACGTTCGCCTCAACAAGATGATGGCTATAATCGCCAGCAGCAAACTGATGTCGCATCGGTCGGAGGTCCATTCGTGGGTAGTTCGCAGGCTGACAAGGCCGCGAGCCACGATCGAATCGTCAACATCGCTGCGGCCCGAATACGCCGTGATGGCATCAACGGTGTCGGAGTGGCGGAGCTGATGCAGGAAGCCGGCCTGACCCACGGCGGCTTTTACCGACATTTCAAATCCCGAGATGACCTGGTCGGCGCCGCGGTGGAGTGCGCCTTGGCTCAGGGAAGCAAGCGGACTTTGGCGGCGACCACCCAAGGTGGCATGCGGGCGTTCGAGGCGATCGTCGACGGCTACCTGAGTCCGGACCATCGCGACCTCCCAGAGGCTGGATGCGCGGTGGCTGCGCTGGCCGAGGACATTTCGCGTGCCGATGATTGGCCCCGCGAGGCCTACGGTCGCCAAGTTGAGCAGTACCTCGAGGTCCTAGCCGGATTGACCCCAACCTCGGATGCCGTTAGTGATCGACGTCGCGCCTACTTAGTACTCAGCGCGCTGGTCGGGGCCGTTGCAATGGCGCGAGCTGTCGGCGAGGTCGGTCTGTCCGACGATATCCTCACCGAGACTGCGGCGGCACTCAAGGATCTCTAGACGAGCACCGCGCAAAGCGCCAAACCTCTACTGCTACAAGGACTCTGAGCTAGGAATTCAGAAGTTCCAGTCCTCGTCTTCGGTGTTGACGGCCTTACCGATCACGTAGGACGAGCCCGAGCCGGAGAAGAAGTCGTGGTTCTCGTCGGCGTTCGGCGACAACGCCGACAGGATCGCCGGGTTGACGTCGGTCTCATCACGCGGGAACAGCGCCTCGTAGCCAAGATTCATCAGCGCCTTGTTGGCGTTGTAGCGCAGGAACTTCTTGACGTCTTCGGTGAGCCCGACCTCGTCGTAGAGATCCTGCGTGTACTCCACCTCGTTGTCGTAGA
>NZ_JBAPRN010000760.1:0-6460 GCF_049281135.1 Mycobacterium sp.
CTGCAGGTCGAACGCCGGCGTGTAGGACGACAGCGCGGATCCGAGCACGCATTCGCGCATCAGGTTGAAGTCGCGGCTGTGTTTGAGGACGGCGCCGCCGATGACCGCACCCAGCCGTTGTCCGGACAGACCGAACCGGTCGACCAGCCCGCCGAGAGCGGCGGTGAACATGTCCTGGTTGGACGCTTCGGCGTAGGCGCGGTCCGAACGCGCGAACGGGATCCGGTTGCCACCCAGCACGGCGACGCGGCGCAGGGAGCGTGAAGAGGAGGTGTCAGAAGCCACGCTTATCTCCGTCAGTTGTTGGTTATCCGGTGTTGGGAGCCATACTACTCACCGTTCTTACTCTGGAGTAAGTTAGCTCTCGACTACGGTACTGGTACCCCACACCACGGAAGGCAACTCAGTGGCACCCGATCTATTCTCCCAAGTCGTCAACTCCGGGCCGGGCTCGTTTCTCGCCAAGCAGCTCGGTGTGCCGCAGCCCGAGAAACTGCGTCGGTACCGGGCCGGTGAACCGCCGCTGGCGGGATCGCTGCTGATCGGCGGCGAAGGCCGTCTTGTCGAGCCGCTGCGGGTGGCGCTGGACACCGACTACGACGTGGTGGGCGCCAATCTCGGCGGGCGCTGGGCGGATTCATTCGGTGGGCTGGTTTTCGACGCCACCGGCATCACCACTCCGGCGAAGCTGACGGCTCTGCACGAATTCTTCACCCCGCTGCTGCGCAACGTGGGCCATTCCGGCCGGGTTGTCGTCATCGGCACCACGCCCGACGAAGCCGCGAGCACCGATGAGCGGATCGCGCAGCGGGCGCTGGAAGGTTTCACCCGCTCCCTGGGTAAGGAGCTGCTGCATGGCGCCACCGCCGCGCTGGTCTACCTGTCGCCCAACGCCAAACCGGCCGCCACCGGACTCGAGTCGACCCTGCGATTCCTGTTGTCGGCCAAATCGGCCTACGTCGACGGGCAGGTGTTCTACGTGGGCGCCGCAGACTCCACACCGCTCAAGGACTGGGACCGGCCGTTGGACGGCAAGGTCGGCATCGTGACCGGTGCCGCGCGAGGCATCGGCGCGACGATCGCCGAGGTGTTCGCCCGCGACGGGGCCCGCGTCGTGGCGATCGACGTGGAGTCCGCCGCGGAAGCTTTGGCCGAGACAGCCACCCGCGTCGGCGGCACGGCGCTGGCGCTCGACGTGACGGCCGACGATGCCGTCGACCGGATCACCGAGCATCTGCGCGACCACTACAGCGGCCACGCCGACATCCTGGTCAACAACGCCGGAATCACCCGCGACAAGCTGCTCGCGAACATGGATGATGCGCGGTGGAACTCAGTTCTGGCCGTCAACTTGCTTGCGCCGCAACGTCTTACCGAGGGGTTGGTCGACAACGGCAGCATCGGCGAGGGCGGCCGGATCATCGGCTTGTCGTCGATGGCCGGCATAGCGGGCAATCGCGGGCAGACCAACTACGCCGCCACCAAGGCCGGCATGATCGGGCTGACGCAGGCGCTGGCGCCCAAGCTCGGCGAGAACGGCGTCACGATCAACGCCGTCGCCCCCGGGTTCATCGAAACCCAGATGACGGCGGCGATCCCGCTGGCGACCCGCGAGGTGGGCCGTCGGCTCAACTCTCTGTACCAGGGCGGACAACCGGTCGACGTGGCCGAGGCGATCGCTTACTTCGCCAGCCCTGCGTCGAACGCGGTGACGGGTAACGTCATCCGCGTCTGCGGCCAGGCCATGCTGGGGGCGTGACCACAGTGACCCAGCCAAGCGGCCTGAAGAACATGCTGCGCGCGGCGGCCGGGGCGTTGCCGTTCGTGCCTCGCGGCGGCCAGCTGCCCACCCGGACAGTGACCGTCGATGAACTACCCATCGATCGCGCCAATGTGGCCGAATACGCCGAGGTGACCGGACTGCGTTACGCCGACGCGGTGCCGCTGACCTATCCGTTCGCGCTGACGTTTCCGACGCTGATGTCGCTGGTGACCGGCTTCGACTTTCCTTTTCCCGCAATGGGATCCGTTCACACCGAAAACCACATCACCCAGTACCGACCGATCAAGGTGACCGACACGGTCAATATCGCGGTTCACGCGGAGAACTTGCGCGAACACCGCAAGGGCCTGCTGGTCGACCTGGTGACCGACGTGAGCGTCGGCAATGAGGTGGCCTGGCATCAGGTCACGACCTTCCTGCATCAGCAGCGCACCAGTTTGTCCGGCGAGCCCAAGCCGCCGCCGCAAAAGCAGCCCAAGCTACCTGCACCCAACGCGATCCTGCGGATAAGTCCGGGCCAGATTCGTCGCTACGCCGCCGTCGGTGGCGACCACAACCCGATCCACACCAACTCCGTCGGGGCTAAGCTATTCGGATTTCCCACCGTCATTGCGCACGGAATGTTCAGCGCAGCAGCGGTATTGGCGAACCTTGAGGCTGCCCTTCCCGACGCGGTGACCTATTCGGTGCGGTTCGGCAAACCCGTGCTGCTGCCCGCAAGCGCCGGACTGTACGTGGATCAGGTACAGGACGGCTGGGACCTCAGCTTACGCAACATCGCCAAGGGGTATCCACATCTCACGGGAACGCTGCGCGCGCTCTAGCCCCGTCGACGCTCGACGACACGGAGCAAGCCGAAGGCGCTCAAGGCGGCGACTAGGAAAACCAGCAGCAGCCACAGCGGAGGCCGAGCGAGTTCCCACACGAAGATCGCGGCCCAATATGGCGCGCGTTGAGTGATGGCCAACACGCCCGCCGCGCCCGCCATTGAGACTGCCGGAACATGATATTGAGTTCCTGCCAGCGCGTTGATGGTCAGCACCAACAGCGTGCCTGCCGCGGCCCCGGTGGCCAGCGCGGGGGTGAGCATCCCGCCCCTCGCGCCAGCGCGCAAAAACACAGCCGTCAGAAGGGGTTTCAGAACCAGAACTATCGCCGCCGTTTCCAGGGTCATCCCGCCGGCGAGGGTTGTGGTCAGGATCGATTTGCCGTTGCCGGGCAGCTCGGGCCACCAGCGTGAACAGACACCGATCAGCAACCCAGCTCCGGCGATCGCCGGTATCACCAGCCACGATCGTGTCAGCGCTGCCTGACGTGCCGATGCCATGAGGCGGTTGAAGGCAAGTCCCAAGGCGAGAGTCAGCGGGGCTAACACCAGTGCATAACCGATCAGCCGATACGACACCTGCAAGTTAGGCCAAATCAGGTTCGGCTGATCATGGGTGACGAACGAGGCAACTGCGACCGCCAGGCTGGAGGTAATCAACGCGGCACCCAGCGCTCGGGGATGCCACGTTTTCAACATGATCCGCACTGCGAACAGCGCACCACCGAGCGGCACCGCATACACCGCACCGAGTCCGGCGCCTGCCGCACAGGCCAGCAGGATCTCGCGGTCCCGCGCCGACAGCCGCTTCAGCCATCCCGTAGCGAAATCGCCTAGGGCCACAGCGAATTGGCGAGGGGCTACTTCCCGGCCCAGCGACGCACCGGAGCCGACGACCAACACCTGCAGTGCCGCGTCGAAAGTGAAGGGCAGCAGACGAATACGCTCCCGGTCGGCGATGGCCGCAGACAACGACGGCACATCGCTTCTCGACCGCAGTAGCCACCACCCCAGCCCGGCAAGTGCTCCGCCGACCATCGGCCCCAGGGCTCGCCGGACCGGACTGCTACCGGTCACCCCCTCCAGCAGTGATCCGAAGGTGTAGTGATAGGCCAGATGTTCAAGGGCATGCAACAGCAGGATCGTCGACAGGCCGGCAAGCCCCGCAAGCAGCCCGACAACCACCACCGCGCAGATAAAGTCGGTATTGCGACGGCCCATCACCGATCAACCGGATTCGGTCGCGGCTTCGGCCGCGTCTTTCTCAACCGGTTTGCCCTTGAGTCCACGCCAGAACAGGTTGATCATCACTTCCGCCGCGCCGTCGACGTCGGTATCGCCGGTGCTGAGCCGGGTCGCGATCGCCTCACCGGCGCCCACCAGCGCCACCGCGATCATCTCGAAGTCGGTGTCTGGTTCGGGATTACGGGTGCCCGCCTGCAGGACCCGCACGACCAGGGCGATGATCCGCTCGCGTCCCTCCCGCACAGTGTGCGCGAATGCCTGCGAGTTGGTGGCTTGTGCGTACATCACGATCCACGACGCGCGGTTGGCGTCGATGTAGCGCATGAACGCCACAATCGTGTTGTGCAGCAAGTCTCTCGGGCTCTGGTCGAGATTGATGTCCTCACGCACACCGTCGATGAATCGCCCCAGCTCGCGATCCAGGCATGCGCCGAACAATTCCTCCTTCGAGCCGTAATACAGATAGAGCATCGGCTTGGAGATCTCGGCTTTGGCCGCAATCGCGTCCATCGACGTGTCGTGATAGCCGTTGATGGAGAACATCTCAACCGCGGCATCCAGCATCTGCTGCTCTCGGACAGCACGGGGTAGCCGCTTGGTACCACCTGCCATGCCATCCCCTATCTGGCCGACATCTGCGCGCCTGTCGGCGAGACTGCCTCGATTCAGAGTAAGCAATGCGGGGTCGCGCCGCCGGATTTACGGTCCGCAGTCCGGCTTGGGTCCTTTGAACTTCGCGATCCGCCGGACCGAGTCGTCGACGTCGGACATCTTCAATTCCTTGGCGTCCAACGCCTTCTGTAGACGGTCGAGAACCGCGGGCACTTCGTCGGTGGTGATCCACAGCGCGACGTCGGTGCCGGCCTGCACGGCGCGCAGCACCGCGTCGGGCACCGTGTAGTGGTCTTTGATCGCCGCCATGCTGGACAGGTCGTCGCTGAATATCGGACCGTCGAAGGCTGGGCCGTTGTATCCGACGCCGGTGCGCAACATCTGCACCGCGGCCCGGTTGACGCTGGCCGGTTCGTCGCCGGTGAGGTCGGGCACCTGCAGGTGGCCGACCATTGCGCCCTGCGGGGCGACGGCATTCAACAGGGCCCGGTAAGGCACTAAGTCGTTGTTCTGCAACTGCTGCAGCGGCGGCGTCACGATGACGGACGCGGTGTGCGAGTCACCGGATCCGTGTCCGTGACCCGGGAAATGCTTGAGCACCGGCAGCAGCCCGGCGTCGCGCAGGCCGCGGGCATAGGCACCGGCATACTCGACGACTTTTTGCGGATCCGGACTGAACGACCGGTCGCCGATCACCGTGTCGTCGGGGGCGTCGGTGACGTCGACGTCGGGGGCGAAGTCGACGGTGATGCCCAGGCCGCGGATCCGGTGGCCGCGGTCCAGGGCTATCCCGTACACCTCGTCGGGAGTGTGTGTCTGCGCCAGCACCCGCGCCGACGGCGCGGGACCGATCAGCTTGGACAGCCTGGCCACCCGGCCGCCCTCCTCGTCGACGCTGACCGCTACCGGCAGCGCAGTGCTGGCTGACAGGTCCTTGACCAGGTTGGGTCCCAGCATTTTCATGTCGGTCCAGCTGCCGATGAAGATGCCGCCGACGTGGTAGGTCGTCACCACAGCCTTGGCGTCGTCGCCGTCGCGGACGCCCACCATCAACAGCTGCGCCAGCTTCTCGCGGGCAGGCAGGGCCGCCGGGTCCCCACACGCCGGTTTGGCCGGTGGAATCGGCTTCGCCGAAGACGAGCTGGCCGGTGCGGTCGCGGGCTTCTGCGCGGAGTGGTCACACCCGGCGATCAGCGCCGTGACGGCGGCAAACACGGCCAGTACGCGCGGGAATCCCATCAGGCCATGGTGTCATGGGGTTCAGCCGGCCATGCGGCCGGCGACCTCAGTGGCCACGACCTCGGCTTCTGCTAGGTTGGGCAGCGATGAATCGCTTTATTGCACCCGCAGCCGCCAGCGTTGTGGTCGGCCTGTTGCTGGGTGCAGCCGCGATCTTCGGAGTCACGTTGATGGTGCAGCAGGACACCAAGCCGCCGCTCCCCGGGGGCGACCCGCAGTCGTCGGTGCTCAACCGGGTCGAGTACGGCAACCGCAGCTAACTCACGATGCGGGCCGAACCCGGGCCCGTCGAGGTCACTGCGCTGTCCCGACGCTGGTTGTGGTTGGTTGCGGCGGTCGCGCTGGCGCTGAGCTTCGGCTCGTCGCCCGGCCAGATCTCCCCCGACACCAAGCTCGACCTCACCGCCAACCCGCTGCGCTTTCTGGCCCGCGCGACCAACTTGTGGAACAGCGAGCTGCCTTTCGGGCAGGCGCAGAATCAGGCCTACGGCTACCTGTTCCCGCACGGCACGTTCTTCTTGGCCGGCCACCTGCTCGGCCTGCCGGGCTGGATCACCCAACGGCTGTGGTGGGCACTGTTGTTGACCGTAGGTTTCTGGGGGTTGCTGCGCGTCGCCGAGGCGCTGGGCATCGGCAGCACGACGTCGCGCGCGGTTGCCGCCACGGCGTTCGCGCTCTCACCACGGGTGCTGACCACGATCGGGTCGATCTCATCAGAGACGCTGCCGATCATGCTGGCGCCGTGGGTGTTGCTG
>NZ_JBAPRN010000761.1:0-2011 GCF_049281135.1 Mycobacterium sp.
TGCGCGAACTCTGCGACAAGTACGACTTGCCTTACACCACAGGGCCTTTCCTGGTGCAGTACGGCAAGACCTGGCGGACCATCGCCAAGCTGTCACTGCCCGACAAGTACCTGCGCGCCACCGCCGACAACGCGCCGGAGACGCGCAGCGAGTCGATGTTCGCCGGACTGGAGCCGGGTTTCGCCGGTGCCGATCCCGCGACCGGACGTCGCCGCGGTCTGAAGACCGCGATCGCCACCGTGCGGGCCTGGCGCCGCGACAAGCGGGCCAAGCGCAACGGCAGGAACGAGCAAACGGCCGGACGGGACGATCTGGCCGCCTGAGCCGGCCCTCTAAGCCGGCCCCTCTAAGCTTGGCGCGATGGACGTCATCGACATTGTCCCAGCGCATCCGATCGTCAATGCCGTGCTGGATCGGCATCGCGATGCGTTAGGCGACGACCTGTCTGCTTACCGCAACCACGTATACCGCTGCATCACCTATCACCAGCTGCTGCTTGGCTTTTCGATCCCCGACGTCGCGGCGCTGGCCTGGGCGACGCACGATCTGGGCATCTGGACTGCCGGCACCTTGGACTACCTGACGCCGTCGGCCGACCTCGCTGCGGCGTATGCCGACGAGTTCGGTATCGCCGACATCGACCAGCTGCGCGCGTTGATCACCGAACACCATCGGCTGCGGCCGGTCGATGACCACGTCACCGAGACGTTTCGCAAAGCCGACCTCATCGACGTCAGCCGTGGCCTGCTGCACAACCGAATCCGGCGATCAACGGTCCGGGCGGTCGTCGCCCGGTTGCCGTACAACGGATTCCACGTGTTCCTCGCCAAGGGGCTGACCGGATACGCGGTACGCCATCCGCGGCGCCCATTGCCGATGATGCGCTGGTAATCCCAATCGACTCAGGCAGCCTGGGTGATCGCGACCAGCCGCTGTAACGTAGCCAATTGCTGGTCGTGGTCACCCTCGATTTTCGCCAACAGCGTGGTGATGCCGGCCGCTCGGTAGCGGCTCACCCTTTCGGCGATAATGTCGTCTGTGCCAAGCAGATTCGTCAACCGGCCCAGGTCCAGCGGTACCGCGCTGCGGGCCTCGTCCTGCCTGCCGGCCTGCCATAATTCGGCGACCGTGCTGACTTCGTCGCCGTAACCCAGGCGGGTGAAAGCATCGTTGTAGAAGTTCTGCCCGCCCACCCCCATCGCGCCGATCGTGAACGCGTAACCGTCGGCGTGCCGGCGTGCGGCCGCATCGGTCGAGGCCTGGTCGTCGTGGAACTCGACCGCGACGGGCGCAACGAGGTCCAGCTGATCAAGGGTGCGCCCGGCGCGCTGCGCGCCCTCGCGCAGCGGACCCAGGAACACCTCGGCGGCTTCGGGAATGAACGCGTTGCCCAGCCAGCCGTCGGCCGCTTCGCCGGTCAGCCGCAAGTTCTGCGGACCCATCGACGCCACGTAGACCGGGACGTGCGCGGGCCGCACCAGTGGCCGCAGCGCGGTGCCGCGACTGTCCGGCAACGGCAACGGGTAGACCTCGCCGGCGTGCTCGAGCCGATCGCCGCGGCTGACCGTGCGGACGATCTCGATGGTCTCGCGGGTGGTCTGCACCGGCTTACGAAAGCGCACGCCGTGCCAGCCCTCCATGACGCGTGGGCCCGACGTGCCGATCCCCAGGATGAAGCGACCTGCCGACAGCTCTTCGAGGCTCAGAGCCGACGTCGCCAGCAGCGCCGGGCTGCGCGAACCCAGCTGCACGACAAACGTTCCGAGTCGCACCGACGATGTCTTGGCGGCCAGGTAAGCCAGGCCGGTCAGCGCGTCGTAGCCCCAGACCTCGGGGATCCACAGCGAGTCGACGCCGATCCGCTCGGCGGCTATCGCGAACTCGGTGGCGCCAGGTAACCGGGGTTCGATCATGGCGCCGACCTTCATGGCTGGCATGCTACAGAGGTCGACATTGTCGTCGGCGGGCACTGAGAAGGGCGAACCATGCGCTATCGCGACCTACCCACAGT
>NZ_JBAPRN010000762.1:0-4761 GCF_049281135.1 Mycobacterium sp.
TAGAGCAGTGAGCGGCTTGCCTCTATCTCGGATCGCAGGCGCACCAATTTGTGCTGGATGGCCTGCATCGATGCGATGGGTCGACGGTTGATGGTGCGGCTGGTCAAATAGCCGACGGTCTGGTCCCACGCGCTGTGGGCCAGGCCGAGAGTGATCGCGGACGCGTAAAGGACCGAGGCCGTCGCGTTGCCGTCGACGTCCTGGATCTGGCGGTCGGTGACCATGAAACTCAGATCTACCGATGATTCTGCGGGCACCCGGCAGTTGTTCATGGTGACCAGCCCCCACGGGGCGCCGAAGCCCATCTTCGGGATCGGCGACACCGAGACGCCGGGATGGCCACGTTCGACGTAGAACAATCGCTGGCTGCCCTCGTAGAGACCGGCGATGCCCATGACGTCATAGAAGGTGCCCTGGGTGACCCACAGTCGGGTGCCGTTGAGGATGTAGTCGTCGCCGTCGCGCACCGCGATGTCGGACTGCTCGGCGTAGTTGGCCACACCGGCCGGATCGCTGAACGCGCCCGCGATCATCAGCTCACCGGAGATGACGCCTTCGAGGTAGCGGTCGGAGATCGCGTCGCTGAGCAGCATCACCGGCGCGAACACCATCTGCGGGATGCCGGCGATGGCGACCCCGGGGGACTCACGTCCGAGTTCCTCGAAGATGACGCACGCCGTGGTAGCGCCCTGGCCGAGGCCGCCGCGGGCCTCCGGGACGAGGGTGCGCCACATTCCGAGTTCGCCGCAGCGGCGGGATATCTCGGTGATGAACTCGTGGCCATCGTAGGCCTCGAGGCGGCGTGGCCGGATCTCCTTCTGCGCGAATGTTCGGGTGGCCTGCTGGATCTCGAGCTGTTCCTCGGTCAGGAATCGGGACATGACGGTGCCCTTCGTCTACTAGGTCTGCGGGGGGAGGATTGATGTTCAGTGCTTGTTGACGATGTTGTTGCAGGCCAGCGCGAATCCCAGGTGCTTTCGGTCGACGATCGCCTCTTCGTAGCGTGAGTAACGTCGGCCGATTCCTTCGTCGATCTGGT
Source organism: Mycobacterium sp. (assembly GCF_049281135.1). Classification (GTDB taxonomy): domain Bacteria; phylum Actinomycetota; class Actinomycetes; order Mycobacteriales; family Mycobacteriaceae; genus Mycobacterium. The sequence goes on from NZ_JBAPRN010000762.1 coordinate 1,040, forward strand.
CGTGGTGAAGCTAAACGGTTCGATGACGAAGATCAGGTCGGAGTCGTGTGCGGTCTGTATCGCTTCGTTGAAGCTATGTCCGGTGTTGACGCCGAGCCGGTAGATGCCTTCACCGTGCTTCTCGAGCCAGCTAACGACGTCTGCTGGGATCCGCGCCGTTCTATCGGATAGCACGAAGGTCAACTCGAGGCCTGCGTCGGAGTCGACCGCGACGCGAACCCTGTCACCTAGGCGACGGCCGCACCTGTCTTCACGAAACGCGCCCCGGCAACCCGCCCATCTAATCGCCGCATCACTGCTCCTTCGCTCCACGCTGCTCAGCAGAGGGAATTTTGGCAGCAACTGTCTATTTTGTTGGCAGTCCCTGTCAAAAGTGAGTATCGTCACTAAAGCCAGCTTTTGTCAAGCGAGAGGAGTGCCGGGTGGGGATCACGAGCAGGCTCGGCGGAAAGGTCGCGATCGTGACCGGTGCGGGTCGCGGCATCGGCCGCGGGATCGCGCGGGCCTTCGCGGCGGAAGGGGCGAAGGTGATGGTGGCCTCGCGCTCGAGTCACACGGTGCGCGAGGTGGTCGCCGAGATCGAGGCATCAGGTGGAACGGCGCGTGGCCTCACGGTCGACGTGGGCGATCGCAGCGCGGTGTTTGCAATGGTCGATCACACGCTGGCGGAGTTCGGCTCGGTCGACATTCTGGCGAACAATGCGCAGGGCTTCGGCACCGCTGCGAAGCCCGCTCCGGCGCCGGTGATCCAGCCGCTCGAGACCTTCGACGAGAACGAGTGGGAGTACACATATCGGACCGGCATCCAGGCGACTCTCTGGGGGATGAAGGCGGTGTTCCCACACATGAAGGGACGCGGCGGCAAGATCATCAATTTCGCCTCCGAATTCGGCATCATGGGCTACGCCGGTTCCGCCGCCTACAACAGCTGCAAGGAAGCGATCCGCGGGCTGTCACGCACGGCGGCCCGCGAGTGGGGGCCGCAGGGCATCAACGTCAACGTCATCACGCCGATGATCCGCACCGACGCCATGGAAACCTTCGAGCGCGCGGACCCAGAAGGCATGGCCGCCATGACGCTGACGATTCCGTTGCAACGCTTCGGCGATCCGCTGAAAGACGCCGGCCCGGTCGCCGTCTTTCTCGCCTCGTCCGAATCCGACTACCTCACGGGCATGAACATCATGCTCGATGGCGGCCACTGCATGTTCCCTTGAAGCAACGGGGATTCGAAAGATGCGCTTCCACCCGACGCCGCGATCGGAATCTTCTGACATGGTCGACATCGACATCTGCTCCATCCAGACGCACAACACGGTCAAATGACAGTGCACGACACAGACGGCCTGTTGATCTATGGCGCCAACGGCTACACCGGGAGGCTGACGGCGCAGCGTGCCGTCGAGTGGGGAATGCGGCCGGTACTTGCAGGGCGCGACGAGCATGCAGTGGGCGAACTGGCCGCAGAGCTTGGACTGCAGAGCCGGATCGCCTCGCTCACCGACCCGGGCGCACTCGACGCGATGCTCGAGGGAATGGCGGTCCTGCTCAACTGCGTCGGCCCGCCCACCGTGGTACCGCCGCTGGTGGAGGCGGCGCTGCGCACGAGGACCCACTACCTCGACATCGCCGGGGACTGTGAATATGTCTACAGCCTCGACCGGCGAGCCGAGGAGGCGCAGGTGGTGCTGTGCCCGATGGCCGGTTACGACCTCGTCCCGAATGACGTTCTGGCGGTTCGGCTTCAGGAACTGCTCCCCGATGCCACCCACATCGAGGTGGGCGTGGTGGCGGGCGGCGCCTCGCAGGGTTCCTCCGAAACCCTGCTTGTCCTGCTGCGAGACAAGGGAACCCAAGTCCGGGAGGACGGGTTGCTGCGAAAACTTCCCTTCGGTTCGCGCCGGTTGAGTTTCCACGGTCCCGGCGGACGGCATGACGCTTGGCTCTTTCCGTTTCCGGACCCGTACACGCTATGGCGCAGCACCGGCATTCCGAACATCGCCGCCTACGTCACCAGCCCGGACCTCTCGGCCACCACCGTACGGGTCACGCGCTGGATGGAGTCACGGCTCTCTAATCGGCGCTTCTTCCGCCTCGCTCGACGGGCAGCCCGCCGGCGGCCGGCGGTCAACCACACCGGCGAGCCTCCCGATCAGCGCTCGATGGTCTGGGCCCGGGTCCGCAACCGAGGGGGCCAAGAGGTTGAGGGCTGGATCGAGACGCCCCCCGGATATGCCTCCACCGCGGCACTCTCGCTGCTCTGTGCCCGCCGGCTACTGAACGGGAGCCCTCCCATCGGTGCGTGCACGCCCGCTCGGCTGATCGACCTCGACGACGTGCTCGAACTCCCCGGCTTCCGGTCCAGCTTGCGATAAGGAGTTGGAACAGCGTGTCGACGCGGTACGGGGGCGTTGGCTGCGACGAACGTCGGGCAGGTGCGGACGTTGCGGATTGTTGTACAGCCGCGAGGAACAGCCGCGTCAGCTGTTCCCGGCGCAAATTCGTTGGCCGCCTGTGCTCCCCGCTGCAGATCGGCCAGTGTCCGCTGACCAGCAACAAGTTGACGAGCTAACTCCCACAAGGTTGCTTGAGGATCCATCGCGAAGACGCCTTCATTCGCGTTGCCGTCCGGCGTAACCAGACACGCGTCAAACCGCAGCAGTCAACGGAACGATCACACGGGCGGTGCGGGCAGCGTACGCGACATCGGCCGACGAGCCGTCGTTCCAGCACAGCAGGGTGTCGATCCGGCGCCACAGCACGAAATCCCTTTGGTACTTGAGCAACTGGGTAGTCTCCTCAATACCCATCAGCCCGGGATGCTGCGAGCCCGCCATCAACCGCGCCGAGTCATACTCGGTGCGCAGCGAACGCCGCTCCAACGCTCCGGGGTCAGCGCCGCACGACCGATCGGGCGCGCGTGGTCCACGATTCGATCAACACGGTCCGCCGCGTGACTTGCTCCTCGGGTAATCGTTGGTGCACAGCGCATCTCGGGCGCGGCGATCATCGGTCTAGTACTCTGGTAGACACTCTCAAGATTGTTGGGAGTGACTGTTTAAGCCATTACTGTGGGCGGGTTGTCAATGAATCCGCCCGGCAAGGACCCGAAGGTTGTGGACAAAGACGGCGTTAAGATGCCGCGGGTGGAGACCGGTGGCTGGCAGAGACGCAAAGTTCAGACCAGGGTCGCGCTGGCCGAAGCCGCAGTCCGGCTCTTTCGGGACCGCGGTTACGAGGCGACGACCGTCGATGACATCGCCCGTGCCGCACACAGCTCGTCGAGCACCTTCTTTCGGTACTTCCGGACGAAGGAGGATGTGCTCTTCCTCAACATCAGAGAGATACAAGACCACTTCAGGGACTTCCTCGGCCAGCCCATCCCCGGCCTGTCCTGCTGGGAGCAGATCCACCTCGGGATCAACATCGGGATGCTGAAGGTCGCCCGCCCCAGCACCGAGGTCGAGGAATTCAGCATCAGGAGCTGGCTCAACGAGCCAGCTGTTAGAGGGCGCTTTCTCGAGCTCGTCACCGAGATGGAGAACACTATGGCCGCGGCGCTCGCAGCCGAGCGCCGCACCGACCCGGATCGCGACCTCTCGGTGCAGTTGGCCGCACGCATCGCGACCGCGATCTACACGGCGGCGTTCCACCTACATATCTGCACCGGCCGTGACCTCGTCACCCTCGTGGACGAGGGCTTCGAGATGGTGGCACCCTTC
>NZ_JBAPRN010000763.1:0-16843 GCF_049281135.1 Mycobacterium sp.
ATCGCGGTGATGTTCTGGGCGCTTCTGCGCGCAGTACGGCACCAGGGTGACGAGCGGGTGGTTCTGGCATGAGCGGCAGTGTGGCAGAGGTGCCGAAGGCCCCCGCCCCGCCGGCCGAGCATGCAACGTCGTGGCGCAAGAATCGCAAACTCGATCAGTGGATCGCGTTTTGGAGCGTGCCGTTCTTTTTCAACCTGTTCGGTCTGGTGTTCGTTCCGCTGAGTTGGATGATGCCGCCGAGGTCGCCGAGCAGCACCACACCGCACATCGTCGACTTCATGCACTCGCACAATCTGCTGATCGCGTGCGTGATCCTGACGCTGGCTTATGGGCTCGCGCCGGTGTCCAACGCCTGCTACCTGATGCAGGTGAGGCGGATGTCGGTCAGCCCTGCGTTCCGCTATTCGATGATGATCGGTGCGATCACCGGCGCGATCGTCGGCATGCTGTTCCCGATGTTCTGCTTCGGCCTCGGCGCCTTTCGCCCCGGGTACAACTCCGGTGTTTTGACCATGCTCTACGACTTCGGCTACCTGGCATTCATCGGCTCGCTGGGATGTTTTTGCGTCATGTGGATGGCCTTCGGCTTGGCCATCATTCTCGACGAAAACGGCATTCTGCCAAAGTGGTTGGGCTACTACACCATTTGGCAGTATGTGACCGAGCTGATGGCCGCACCGGTCTGGATCGTCAAAACGGGGCCCTTCGCATGGAACGGCCTGATGACCTTCTGGTTCGCGATGATCCTGTATGTCTCCTGGCAGATCATCGTGTACGTGTGCATCTACCGGGCGATCAAGAACCAACCAGAGGTCGAACTCGACAACGCCTTGCCTGAACGCCATCCGAAAGCGGTTGAACTGCGGTCAGGGACGAGCGTATGACCAACGTTGCCGAGGGAGTCACCCCCGGAGTCGACGACTCTCGACGGGATGACAGCAGGCAGTGCCATGTTCCCGGCGACTCGAGCATGTGGTTCTTCGTCATAGGTGACTTACTCATCTTCGGCGTCTACTTCGTTGGCTACATGTACTTCCGGGGCCAGAATCACGAACTGTTCCTACAAAGCCAGGCTCGGCTGAATCTGGACATCGGCGCCATCAACACCGTGATGCTGCTGACCAGTTCGCTCTTCGTGGCGCTCGGCACGGAGGCGGCTCGCGCTGGCAACAGAGCGGCTGCGCTACAACGGTTCTGGATCGCATTGGCCTTCGGTGCCGCCTTCCCGCTGTTCAAGATGTTCGAGTGGATCCCGGAAATCAAAAGCGGCTTGACGCCCGGAACGAACCTGTTCTTCATGTACTACTACGTGATGACCGGCATGCACCTGTGCCATGTCGCCCTCGGCCTGGTCATCATGTGCTTCATCATCCGCAACCTGAAAACATCGACAGCACCCAAGATCTCGTTCGTCGAGACAGGTGCCACTTACTGGCACATGGTCGATGTCTTATGGCTGGTTCTGTTCGCCCTGCTGTACTTGATGAGGTAGACCATGACGGCACTGATACGCAATCCATTGACGATCGTGTGGGCACTGCTCACGACGGTCACCATCGTGTCGTCGCTGATCACCCTCGATGGCGGTGCCGCGCATCAGATCAATACGACAGTGACGACCGCCGTATTGCTGATCGCAGCGATCAAGGCGTACTTGGTTATTCGGCATTTCATGGAAGTTCGCCGCGCACCCCGTTGGCTCAAGGCGACCACGAGCGCATGGGTTTTCGGGCTTTTCACGCTATTGCTGAGCTTCTACTTCGGCAGTCTGTGACCACGCAATATGCGTGGAATCGCGCCCGACACTCAGGCCGCGATTCGTTGCGCCAACTCCCACGCGGTTTCAGCCATACCGCGATACCGCTCGCGGTATTCGTCGGTACCGGCCCGCGAATCGGCCGCGTTGCCCTCGACGCCCCGCCGCCAGACCCCGGCGGTGATCGAAGCCAGCCGGAACATCGAAAAGACCACGAAGACGTCGAGCGAGTCTGGAAGCTCCACACCAGCGTGAGTGCGATAGCTGGCCAGGAAGGTCTGCTGGTCGGGAATTCCAGTGCCAGTGAGGTTTTCACCGATGACGCCGCTTCTGCCGCCGGGTCCGCCCGGCACGTGATACGTGACGCAGACATACCCGAGGTCCGCCAGCGGATTGCCGATCGTCGCCAGCTCCCAGTCCAGCACCGCCACCACTCGTGGCTCGGTCGGGTGCAGCAAGACGTTGCCCAGACGATAGTCGCCGTGGGCGATGCACGACGGCGCGTCATCGGGTGGCAGGTGCTCGGGCAGCCACTTCGCCAGCAGGTCCATGGCCGGCATGTCTTCCATGCGCGCGGCCTCCCACTGCCGCGTCCACAGCGCCACCTGGCGTTGCATATAGCCCTCGGGCCGGCCGAAGCCCTCGAGTCCGACTGCGCGCCAATCCACGCGGTGCAGGGCCGCAAGCACGCGGGCAAGGTCCTGGTAAACCGCGGCGCGGTGTGCGGGACTCTCTTCACGCATGACCCGGTCCGGGAAGACCCGCCCCGCAACATGATCCATGACGAAAAAGGTTGTACCGATCACGGATTCATCCTCGCAGAGCAGCTGCATGCGCGGCACGGGAACATCGGTGTCGGCCAGCGCGGCCATCACGCGGTGCTCGCGCGCGACCTCGTGCGCCCGCGGCAACAGCTTGCCGGGTGGTTTCTTGCGCAGCACGTAGTCGCCGCCGGCGGTCCGCAGATGAAAAGTGGGATTGCTCTGGCCGCCCTGAAACTGTCGAACCTGCAGTTGGCCGTCGAAGCCGGGCAGCCGGCCACCCAGGTAGCGAGCCAGCGCCGCCTCGTCGAAACGATGCGCAGGCAGTACCGGCACCAGTTCTGCCATCCCCGCCATCTGCGGCCCCTTGTCGTCGACCTCGTCTGCGAAAACCCTACCGAGGAGCAATAAGCGATGGCCCGTTTCGGTGTCGGCGTCATGCACAACACGATCAACTCGCGTTTCGGGCCGAAGCCACTGGTGCACGCCGATTACGCGATCGGGCTGGCCTGCGGGGCTGACTCGTTCTGGGTCGCCGACCACCTCAACTCGGTGCTGCCGCCGTCGATGTGGACTCCAAAGCATGTCGGTGCCGCCCGGCTGATTCCGAAGATGGATGCTCACCTGGAGCCGTGGACGATCCTGGGCTATCTGGCCGGCCGCAACAGGCTCGGCAGGATGAAGCTCGGGGTTGCCGTCACCGATACCGGTCGGCGTAATCCCGCGGTCACCGCTCAGGCCGCGGCGTCGCTGCACCTGCTGACGCGCGGTCGTGCGGTGCTGGGAATCGGGACCGGTGAGCGAGAAAGCAACGCTCCCTACGGCGTGGATTGGTCCAAACCGGTGGCACGCTTCGAGGAAGCCGTGGCCACCATCCGCGCGCTGTGGGATTCCAACGGCGAGCTGGTCACTCGCGACTCACCGTTCTTTCCTTTGCACAACGCCACTTTCGCGCTCCCGCCGTATCGCGGTAAGTGGCCGGAGATCTGGATCGCCGCGCACGGCCCTCGGATGATGCGGGCCACCGGGCGATATGCCGACGGCTGGTTTCCGGGCACCACCAGAGCGTCCGAATACGGCGAGCAGCTTCAGATCGTACGCACCGCTGCCTCGGATGCCGGGCGCGATCCGATGGCGATTACTCCCGCCCTCATCCGATTCATCGTCACCGGCCGGTCCCGCGACGAGATCGACGGAGTCGTCGAATCCGACATCGCGAAAGTGTTCACGCTCAACTCCCCCGCCAAAGACTGGGCTCGTCACGGTGCCGAACATCCGATGGGAGCCGACTTCACCGGCGTGCAGGACCTGATCCCGCAGACCATCGACGAGCAGACCGCGCTCAGCTTCGCGGCGAAGGTCCCCCGATCCCTCGTCGAAGAGCTGTTCGCGGTCGGCACCCCTGACGAAGTCGTCGACCAGATCAGGGAGTTCCGCGACCACGGTTTGCGGTATCTGGTTCTGGGCAACGCCGGTGCGATCCAGCCGAGTCTGCGGAAAAGCGCCACCGCGACCGCTCCCTACGTCAAGGTTGTGCGCGCGCTGAAGAAGCTCTGAGGAGGGCCGGACAATGCCGACGATCGACTTGACCTACCTGCGTGGCTCACTGCAGCATCAGGCGCTGGGACGATTGACCGACGAGCTCGTCACCGTGCTATTGCAAGCCGAACAGGCCCCGGACACCCCATTCCTGCGCGACAACACCCTGGTGTATCTGCACGAGCTCGATCCGGCCGCACAGTCGGTGGGCGGCCGCGGCCCGGGCGCCCCCCGATTCCGGGTGGAGATGACGGTGTTCGGCGGCGCGCTGACGAAAGACCGCAAGGAGCAGCTCGCGGCCGACGTGCACGTCGCGGTCTGCGGCGCGGCAGGAATCGATCCGGAAGGCGAACAAGCGTTTCACGTCTGGACGTTGATTCATGAAATCCCAGAAGGCAATTGGGCCGGTGGCGGCAAGATCATCTACTACCGGCACGTCAAAGGTCTGGTTGCCGACGACGCACCGTAATCGGGTCGGTTACTGTCCGGTCATGGACATCTCTTGTGCGTTCGCCACCTCATCGGATACCCCGGCGCATGTTGAACTGGCTGAGTCGCTCGGTTACCGGCGAGCGTGGCTCTACGACTCCCCTGCGCTGTATCCCGATGTCTGGATGATCCTGGCACGGTGCGCCGAACGGACCTCGCGGATCGGTCTCGGGCCGGGTGTTCTCGTTCCCAGCCTTCGGCATCCGATGGTGAACGCGGCGGCTATCGCCGAGCTCGTCGACCAGGCCCCGGGTCGCGCCGCAGTGGCGATCGGATCGGGTTTCACCGGCCGCTTCTCGTTGGGTAAGCGTCCCATGCCGTGGCGGCAGGTCGCCGAGTACGTCCGCTGCCTGAAGGCGTTGCTGGCCGGCGAGACCGCCGAATGGGACGGCGCCAGAATCCGGATGATGCACCCGTCCGGTTACGGCGCTGCGCGACCGATAAGGGTGCCGATCCTGATCGGCGCCGACGGTCCGAAGGGTCTGGCCGTGGCGGCCGAACTCGGCGACGGGGTGTTCTCGGCCGCCGTGCCCCAGCCCGACGCGGTCAACGTGGCCGACTGGCGGGCGCTGCTGTCCTTCGGCTCGGTGCTGGACGAGGGCGAGGAGCTGACCTCGCCGCGGGTCGTCGACGCGGTGGCGCCGGGTGCGGTGGTGATGTATCACGCCATGTACGAGCGGGGCGGCGCCGCCGTGGTCGACGCGGTGCCCGGTGGGCGCGGATGGCGTGAGGCGGTCGAGGCTCATCCCGAGAACGAACGGCATCTCGCCATCCATGAAGGGCACCTGGTGAAAGCCAACCCGCGCGACGAGCCGTACGTGGCCGACCTCATTCCGATGGTCAGCGCCGGGGGGTTGACGGGTAGCGCGGAACAGGTCGCGGCGCGCGTGCGCGACCTTGCCGCCGCCGGGGTCACCGAAGTCGCCTACCAGCCAGCGGGATCCGACATCGAACGCGAACTGCGCGCCTTCGCATCCGCCACCGGCATCGCGGGCTGAGTATTACGGTGTAGTGATGATCGCCAAAGTAGTCGTGACGGCTTTGCTCGCAGTGCTGATGGGGTTTGCCGGTTCGATCAAGCTTGTCGGGGTGAAGCAATCGTTGGAAATCCGCGATCATCTCGGCGTCAACCCGGTGCAGTGGCGGGTGATCGGGGCGCTCGAACTCGCCGGCGTCGCCGGCATCCTGGCCGGCCTGTCGTGGGCGCCGATCGGCATAGCTGCCGCCGTCGGGCTGGCCCTACTTCTCTTGGGCGCCATAGCCTTTCATGTACGGGCATCCGACAGTGCGTCCGACTCGGCTCCGGCGGTGATCGGACTGGGTCTGGCCGTCGCGACCGCGATCCTGCAGTCGATGTAATCAAGTAGCTTGTCATAGCCGCCGGCCCGCTAGTAAGCTGGGCTAACTGCATTACGTGGTCATCGCCTGGCGGCCCGAACGGGCTGATGCTGGCGGTGGACTCGTGGCGTGGCCGAAAGTCGGCTATTTCGAGGCGATTTCGTCTTGATACTTCTTGGTCATATGCGCGACGGCGTCGTTCTGCGATTGCGCGAGGCCTTCGCGGGCCTCGCTGGCACGCGTGGCGGCGTCCAGGGTCGGTTGCGCCTGACCCTGGAAATGCGGCATCACTTCGGCGGCGAACAGCTCAGCCGACCGTTTGGTCGCCGCCGGGTTGGCCCACTCGTGGCCCATCTGCAGCATGCAACCGAATCCACCGGATTGATCCCACATCCGCTGCACTTGTTCGCGCGCCCGCTCCGGCGTGCCGATCACTCCGGCGCCGTTGTCGTTGATCACGTCGATCATCTCGTCGATCTGCTCACCGGGCATGGTCATCTGCGGGAACGCGGCCACCTTCTGGAAATACCGGAACCACGGCTCCAGGCCGAATTTCACATCTTCGCGGGCCTGCTGCTCGGTTTCGGCAATGTGGAATGGTCCGACCAGACTCCAGTTCTTGCGGTCGACCGCGGTGCCGAACGCCGCCGCGCGCTCTTCCACGATGTCCCAGTGGTATTGCAGCGCGTTGAAGCCTTCGACCGTCAGCGTCGCCCCGATGGACAGCAGGCCGATGCCGTGCTTGCCGGCCAGTCGCGCACCGGTTGGCGAAGCGACCGCGGCCACCGCCAGCGGGACACCCCCGTCGGAGTACGGCGCAAGCTGCAAGCGGGCGTTGTGCAGTTCGTGGGTCGGGGTTTTCGCGGACACCGTCTCGCCGCGCAGCAGGCGGACAACGATGTCGAGGTTGGTGTCCAACAACTCTCGCGTGTCGGTGGGCGTCAGCCCGATCATCGACGAGTCGCTGGGCAGTGAACCCGGCCCCACCCCACCGATCACCCGGCCGTGGGTGAGGTGATCGAGCATCATCAACCGGTCGGCGACCCAGAGCGGGTTGTGATACGCGAGCGAGATGACCCCGGTACACAACTTGATCCACTTCGTCCGCTCCGCGGCGGCCGCGATGAATATCTCCGGCGAAGCGATGATCTCGCTGCCGGCCGAATGATGCTCGCCGATCCACGCTTCATCGAAGCCGAGCGCGTCGAGGTGTTCGACGAACTCGAGATCTCGCTGCATGGCCAGCGTCGGGTTGGTTCCTGCGCGGTGAAACGGTGCGATGAAGTATCCAAACCTGAGCTTGGCCATGTGCGGTCCCCTAGCAGTCGATTTGCCCAGACCCTAAACCCTTGATGCGCTGTGGGTTAAGAGTTGGAGCCTCCAATCTGCAAAGAGTTTCCCGGCACCGCCCAACGACGCCGCAGCCGCCGCCGGGATCAGGCCCGTCGGGACAACTGGGCGTGGATCAACGGAGCGATCTTCTCGGCCATGTACGCGTGCCCGGCGTCGTTAGGGTGCACGCCGTCGGGGCCGATCAGGTCGGGCCGGCCGACGAACCACCCCTCGCTGATCGGGTCGATGAACGTTGCCCCGGCCTCGTTGGCCTGACCGCTGAGAATGTCGCGGATGTACAGGACGTCGATCGGTGGTTCGGAGTCCGTCCAGGGCGGGCCGATCACCAGTAACTTCGCCGAGGGCGCGATACGGCGGGCCAGGTCCATGGTGTCGTGGGCCATGGCCGCCATCTGGGTCGGGTCGACACCGTGGTCGTTGCGCGACCCGAAGAACACCACCAACGCGTCGTCGGGGTGGACGGCCCGATTGGTCAGGTCCTCGAACACGCTGCCGTGATCACCGCGCACGACGTAGCCGGCCCGGCCTTCGGAGGCAACCTCGGGTGCGACCTGCACGCCCTGGCGCGCGAGCGTCAGCCAGGTGCGGTTGGTCCAGGTGTTAGATCCCCAGCCGCCTTCATCGGTACCGGTGGTGTAGGAATCCCCGATCACTGCGACGTGGTCGATCGGGGTGCCGCGGGCCACCATCTGGTAGGGCTGCAGCGTGGCGGGATGGACGGTGACCATTCCGGCCGCGACTGCACCTGCGATGACAACTGTGGCTAGACGCCCCACCGTTACCTCCACTGTCCACTACGCCGGCCGCGTGTCTCAGCCGTACAAGCGGCATCGTAAAAGCACCACGACGAATCGCGCCGTCGACCCGCTGTCGTCCGGTTGGACGCTGCGTGGGCGCCTGCCGGTGCTGATGACGCGCCCACTTGTCAACGGACGCGAGACCCGTAAGGTCTCGCGCCACAGGGGATGCTACTTGATCAGGATTTGCCGCAGTATTGCTAGCTCTACCAGACAGTTTCAGCCGGCGCGCGCCGAAATCGACTTCGGTCGACCTTCCTGGGTCCCGTCGATCGACTGCAGTTTGCCGCCCGCGGTCGGCGCAGCAGGATCAGCAGCGTCGACCACCGGCCGGCCATCGCCGACCATCCTGCGCATCCAGAGCCGGGCGGGCTCTTCGACGACGTGATACAGCAGGGCCGCGGCGACGAAGGTCACCGCGAGCACCGCGGCCAGCAGCAGCTTGCCGCCGTTGCCGACCATGGTGAGCTCGAACTGCTGGGCCGTCCAGATCCACGCGGTGTGCGCCAACTCGTGAACCATGTACAGACAGAACGAGATCTGCCCGCCGTAGACCAACGGCCGGATGGACAGCAGCGCCGGCAAGCTGCCGGTGCCGGCTGCCAGTGTCATCACCAGCGGCACGAACAAGATGTCGACCAGGCCGCCGGTGTCCGTGACACCGTGCAGCGGGTGCGCATCGGACCAGTACAGAAAGCCCACCACGCCGGCCATCAGCAACACGGACGCCCAGCCGGCAGCGCGCCGACCACGGTCGGTGAGCTGCAACCTGCTGACCGCGGCGGCGACCAGCGCCCCAGCGGTGAACTGCATGACGATGCGCGGCAGCCAACTCCAGGGCGTGTAGAACTCGCCGGTCACCAGCAGCGACACCACCGGGGGAAGCGCGGCGGCGACCGCCAGCCACATCAGATTGCGAGCCCGGGTCGCGCGGGCCATCCGGAAGATCACCAGCACCAGCAGCCCGAACAGGATGTAGGCCAACCACTCAGCGCTGATCGACCATGCCGGCCCATCCCAGCTCGAATCATCGAAGAATGGTTGGAACCACAGCTGTACCAACAGGACTTGTCGCACGTAGCTGATCGCGGTGAAGCGGTAGATCTCCTGCGACGGCACGTGGCCCACGTGCAGAGTGAAAATAACCCACAGTGCGGCCAAATGCAGGGTGACCAGATAGACCGGCCACACCCTGGCCAACCTCAGCCAAAGGAAGTGCAGGGTGGCACGGGTCGACCAGGATCCGCCCATCCGGTCGAGGTAGTTCCAGGTCAGCACGAACCCACTCAGGATGAAGAACAGATCCACACCTTGGGCTCCGCAATTGAGCACCGGTGTGAGCGCGTCGAGAAATCCGGGTGCGGCATCGCGCAACAGTGGCCGGAAATGAAAGAGCACCACCCACACGGCGGCGACGATGCGAAGTCCTGTGAGGGCCTTGATCTCTCCGCTGCGCACAACATTCTTTCCGTGAGGCCGCTGGTGCTTCATTTACCGCGGCGCATCGTCACAAACGACGGCGTTGGCAGGGTATCAGTGCGCTGGATCGATAGCGAGTTGTCGGCCCGGTGTGGCTTGCAGCGATTAGCCCGGTATCACCGCAGGCAGGCGTCGTGTCAATGCCCCGAACCGGCGAGCGCGAACGGGCGGAAGCGATCATTCACAGCACGCGTTGAGACGATTAGCGTCAACTCAACACTCGAGCGACATCGTCGGAGAAAACATGCCGTTGCTGTACGTCGACCTGATCCAGGGTCGATCACCTGCCGAGATTCGGACATTGCTGGACGCCATCCACGACGCGGTCGTCGAGGCGTTCGGAGTGCCGCCACGGGACCGCTATCAGGTCGTGCGCACGCACCCCAGCCACGAGATCGTGGTCTGGGATACGGGTCTGGGGATCGAGCGCTCCGCCGCGCTGGTGGTTGTGCATGTGGTGAGCCGGCGCCGTCCACCAGCGAAGAAGCAGCGGTTTTTTGAGCTGGTCGCCGCCAACCTGGCCGCGCGATGCGGGCTCGACTCGGCAGATCTGGTCATATCGATCACCGACAACGACGACCAGGACTGGTCTTTCGGCTATGGGCGGGCTCAGTTCCTCACCGGAGAGCTCAAGTGAGAACCCGGCTCACCGAGTTCTTCGGCATCGAGCACCCGATTGTGTCCGCGCCGATGGCGCTGGCCTCGGGAGGCAAGCTCGCCGCGGCCGTGTCATCGGGCGGCGGCCTCGGTTTGATCGGCGGCGGCTACGCCGACCCGGAATGGGTAGCCCGCGAATTCGGTCTGGCCGACGGCGCACGGGTCGGATGTGGCTTCATCACGTGGAGTCTGGCCCGCAATCCCGACGTGCTCGACGAGACGCTGGAACGGCGGCCGGCGGCGATCATGTTGTCTTTCGGCGATCTGCATCCGTTCGCAGGGCGCATCCACGAGGCCGGGGTCCCGCTTGTTGCGCAGGTTCAAACGCTCGACCGCGCGCGTCAGGCTTTGGACGCCGGCGCGCAGATACTGGTGGCTCAGGGCAGCGAGGCAGGTGGGCACGGAATGACGGTGCGCACGACATTCACCCTGGTGCCCGAGGTCGTCGACCTGGCCGCCGCACGTGCGCCCGAAACGCTGGTGTTGGCGGCGGGCGGCGTCGCCGATGGGCGCGGACTTGCGGCGGCACTCGTGCTTGGTGCCGATGGCGCGGTGGTAGGCACTCGGCTCTGGGCTTCCCCCGAAGCACTGGTGTCACCACGTGCTCACCAGCGAGCAATCGGTGCCAGCGGCGACGACACCTATCGCACTCGGGTCTATGACTACGTGCGGGAGTTGGATTGGGCGCCGGAATACAACGAGCGGGCCTTGAGTAACCCGTTCGTCGACGGCTGGCATGGCCACGAAGCCGAACTGCAGGCGTCGTTGCCCGAAGTGGTCAGGACATATCAAACCGCCGTTGCCGCAGAGGACTTCGAGGCCGCCGCCATCCTGATCGGTGAGTCGATCGGTCTCATCCACGCAGTGCGTCCTGCTGCCGACATCGTCGCCGAGATGGCGGCTGAGGCCGATCGAATCCTGAACCGCAAGAACAGCTTTGGGGCGAGCTCAGTACAGGGGTGACCAGGCTGACGTGCGAAGCAGTCGACTCTCCCACTGGTCGCGGTACTTCAGGGCGTCGAACATGTAGGTCCCCGGCCCGCGATGCTCGGGTGGGATGTCGGTAGTCAGCAGATGCTTCAGGGCGGCGTAGTCGTTGGTTGCGTCAATCTTCTGCCACAGCATCGCCTCTCGGCGTTTGTAGCTCCCGTGCGCCACCTGGAAGCAGGCCTGGATTTCGAGCACCCGTCTGCCCGGGGGCGCCTTGGAAAGCACGCGATAGTAAATCTCATCCCAGGAGCGGATGTAGTCGTCCAGCGCGGCGTAAGGCCACCCGGTGTCCTCCATGAACAAACTCTGGGGGTGCGTCGCACCGTCGGTGGGCACCGTCGTCAGGTCCACTTCTTGCAGCGGCGACCACTCGACCGGCAACAGGATCTTGCCAGTGACCTCGTGGCGCAGGTTGTCCAATTCGCGCATCCACGGCGCCAGATCGCCTTGTTGTGCCCGGCGGGCCAGGCTCTCCCACCCCGTGCCGTCGGCTATCGCGGTCACAGTGACCACGTTGTAAGCCAATCCCGAGCCATGTGCATGGTTGGTGTACCAGAGCAACCGAGCGTTCTCCTCCAGCGCCAGGGTGGGCATCCAGCCTTCTCGGTAGGCCGCCTCGAAGTCGTCCTCGCGGGCGCCGACCACCTGGTGGGTTTCGTGAAGGAATAGCACGGCGACTCCTTTCGGCCGTCAGGCGTTCTCGGCGATCAACAGGGCGAGTTGGCGGCGATTGACTTTGCCGGTGTCGTTGTACGGGATGTGGTCGACGACCGCCAGCCGCTCGGGCAACTTGAAATAGGCGATGAAGTCGCGGCAATGCGACCGCAGCTCGTCGAGCGTCACGGGGAGGCGGGTAACCACCGCCGCGCCCACCCGCTGACCCATCTCCTCGTCGGTGATGCCGGCGACCGCGACGTCGCTCACCGCGGGATGGGTGCGCAGTGCCTCCTCGACCTCGATCGGGCCGAACTTCTCTCCCCCGCGGTTGATGGTGTCGCTGAGCCGGCCGCTGGGATAGATGTAGCCGTCGCCATCGCGGCGTGCGAGGTCACCGGTATGCAGCCAGCCTTCGGTGACGTTCTGGGTGGTGTTCACCCACAGCTCGCCGACAACCCCCGCCTCGACGTCTGTCCCGGTGTCGGGATCCACCACCCGGACCTCAACCCCGGGCAGCGGTTTTCCTACCGAGCCCACCCGGTTGGGATCGCGGTGGTCCTGCGGCATCAAACTTGTGTAGGCGCCCAGAGTTTCGGTCTGGCCGAACACATTGGCAAACGCGACACGCGGCAGGGCGACCATTGCACGGCGCACCAACGGGACGGGCGCGGCCGCCGCCCCGTAGGCGATGGCGATCAGCGACGAGAGGTCGGTGCCGGCGAAGTCGCGATGGTCGAGGATCCGCTGGAGCATCGTCGGCACCAGAAATGCGGTTTGCACCCGGTGCTCCTGCACCAGCCACAACCACGCGGCGGCGTCGAATCGCTCCTGCACGACCGAGGTGTTGCCCGAGTACAGGCTGCCGAGGATGCCCAGCGAGCCGCCGACGTGGAAAAACGGGACACACATCATCGCCACGGTGGGCGGGGAGTCCGGCTGGAACGGTTGCGCCATTCCGCGGATCCGCGTGCTCAGTTGCGCGTTGCTGATTCCGACCGCTTTCGGGAGCCCGGTGGTACCGCTGGTGAAGAGCACGAGGGCGTCGCGGTCGTCGAACTCATCCGCCGTCTTCGCCGGTGGAATCACGTTGTCGCGCAACAGGTCAGCCGCTGTCAATATCCTGCCCACGCCGGCCGCACGGAGTCGCTCCGCGTATCTTTCGCCGGCAACCGCGACGTCTGTGCATCCCGCATTCTGCATCAGGCTGCGCAGCTCGGGTGTCGTGAGCGCGGGGTTCATCAGGGCTGCCGCCGCACCGATGCGCGCGGCGGCGAATACCGATGCGATGGAGAGCAGGCTGCCGCCGTCGACGACGGCGACCCGGGTTCCGGATGTCACACCGTTGGCCGCCAAGCCCGCAGCGCAGCGTTCGACGGTGGCGGCCAGTTGGCCGTATCGGATTGTGTCGGTGCCGATGATGAGCGCGACGCGGTCGGGATCGCCGATGGCGGTGGCGTCGGCGATGGTGCCGATGTTCATCCGCGGCTCAATACAGCGGTGACCATGAGGACGTCCGAAGTAGCCGGCTGGTCCATTGATCGCGCAGGTCTAACGCCTCGTACATCCAGGTTCCCGGTGCACGGTAGCGGGCCGGGATCTCGTTCCGCAGGAGGTTGAGCAGCGCCTCCGGCTGGCGGATCCGT
The DNA here is from genome assembly GCF_049281135.1 of Mycobacterium sp. Lineage (GTDB taxonomy): Bacteria > Actinomycetota > Actinomycetes > Mycobacteriales > Mycobacteriaceae > Mycobacterium. The sequence goes on from NZ_JBAPRN010000763.1 coordinate 13,460, forward strand.
TGCATCAGTACGACTTCGCGCCGCAGGTGACTGCCGAGGGCGGGCTGGAAGCCAGCCTGAATGTCCAGCATCGGCTCGGAGGTTTCCAGGCTCTTGGAGTACACCTGGCCGCAGCGGTCGATGTATTCGGTGAACTTGTCCTCGTATGGCCACATGGTGTCCTCCATGTAGAGGCTCAGCTCGTGTTCCCGCCCATCGGTTGGTATTTCGCCGAACGGCACGTCCTGAAGTGGTGACCACGGAAGCGCCACGAGGAGTTTGGCCGCGACGTCGTGGCGGAGCGCGTCGAGCTCACGCATCCACTGGCGCAGATCGCCCCGCTGAATGCGTCGCGCCAGGCGCTCCCATGCCGCACCATCACGAACGGCGGTCACCGTGACGACGGTGTAGGCGGGGCCGGTGCCGTGGGCGTGGTTGGCGTACCAGAGCAACCGCGCGTCGTCACCGGTACCGAGCGTGGACATCCAGCCGTCGCGGAATGCGGCCTCGAACTCGTCCTCGGCGCGTCCCCGCACCGTGTGTACCTCGTGCATGAAGAGCATGCCGCGAGACCTCCTGTGCGAGCGCTGCATCGCGCTCCGCTCAGACGGACGGTAACCCCCGGCGTCGCGTCCTGTCCACGGGCCGGAACCTGGACAGTCACGCCGAGCATCTGGTTTGCTCGCTTGATGGCCAGGCTTGATGTGCCCGACGGCCCCGGTGGCGAGGCCGCAATGATTTGGACGCTGCGACCTCAACTCGGTGACATGGTCGAGCGAATGATCCGCGGTGCGTACCAGCAGAGCATTCTGCCCCCGGACGAGCGCGAACTGGCCAGGATGCGGATCGCGCAGATCAACGACTGCGTCGCGTGCTCGGACTTCCGCGCGGATTCGGTGCTCGAGGCCGGCGTAGCACCAGAGCTGTATGAGAACGTCGCGGCGTATGCGACCTATCCCGGCTACACGCCGCGCCAACGTCTTGCCATCGAATACGCCGAGCGATTCGCGAACGACCACGCATCGATCGACGACGCGTTCTTCGGACGGCTGCGTGAAGTCTTCACCGATGAGGAAATCCTCGATCTCACACTCTGTGTCGCGGTGTTCCTTGGCCTCGGACGCTCGTTGAGCGTGCTCGGTGTCGATCAGTCCTGTCCGATCGACCTCTGAGCCCCCGGGAGGGACAGCATGGATATCGCCACCGTCGACGAATTGCTGAGCACTACGCGGTCGGTACGCAAACGCCTTGACCTGACCCGGCCGGTCGGTCGCGAGGTGATCCTCGAGTGCATACAACTGGCGATGCAGGCGCCGACGGCAAGCAATACGCAGGATTGGCGTTGGCTGGTGATCACCGACCCCGACAAACGCGCCGCCATCGCGGAGATCTACAGCAGCATCGGCGCTGAGTATCTTGCCCTCGCCGCCAAGGACACGTCCGACCCGCAAACCCAGCGCGTGTACGCCAGCGCGTTCAGCCTCACCGACACACTGGCCCAGGTTCCCGTGCATGTCATTCCCTGCCTGGAGAACCGCATCGACAACTCCAGCGTGTTGACCGCCGCGTCGGCTTGGGCGTCGATCATCCCGGCCGGCTGGAGCTTTTTGCTCGCGCTTCGGTCTCGTGGCCTCGGATCGGTCTGGACGACAATGCATTTGGCCAAGGAGCAAGAGGTAGCCGAATTGCTGGACATCCCGGCCACGGTCACGCAGGCTGCGCTTTTCCCGGTGGCCTACACGATCGGGACCGACTTCCGGCCGGCTTCGCGACCGCCCGCGGAGACCGTGACCTTCTGGGACAGCTGGGGAGAACGCTGATGCAATCCTTCACCGTTCGATTCCATGTCGACGCACCCCCGAGGAAGGTGTGGCGGGTGCTGCATCCGCCGGTGCCGCCGGACGCGCCCAGCCCGCGGTTGGTTGAGTGGCCGACCGGCAGCATGGAGATCCTCAACGAAGGCGACGAAGCGGGCGAGGGTCTCGTCCGCACCTGCGTCTTCCCCGTGCCCAAGTACTTGTTGTCGGGTGGCAAAGGGCGCTCGTGGGAGACGGTCACCGAGGCGACGATCAACAAGGTGTCGCGCTATGTTGCGATCGGCAAGCCGCTGTGGTCGCGCGCCGAGGGCTACCACGAGCTCGAGGAACAGCCCGACGGCACCACCGTGCTCACCTTCCATGAGACGTATCACGCGTTCAACCCGTTGTTGCGTCTCTTGCTCGAACGACCCGTCCACGCAAGGATTTCCCGCGACAACATCGACATTTACGAGCACGCGCTCAGCTATGTCGGATCGGTCAAGCGACTGGCCTAGCCGGCTCCCCGCCGGCGCACCATTGGAACGTACTGGCCAGTAGCTGAAAATTGTTTCTTAGCAAAGTATTAAACGCTGGAACAGGTGACCTTAGAGTAGGCAATTAGCGTCTCAAACAGGTTCGGGTCATCGTTGATCCCGATATTGCAGTAACAGTGTTTGGGGATGGGGACCGCTCTAATGAAGGACTCAATTCGCAAGGCAGCATCGTTGGCGCCGCGGCACGCCCATCTCCCCCTCGATTGCAATGGCGCCGCGGTGCGCGCGCAGTGCCGACACCTGGCAACCGTCGTAACGATCAGCGGCGCGATCGACGCGAGCAACGTGGACGAGGTCATCGAATACGCCCATCGCTTCAACCTGCCGGACAAGCCGTTCGTCCTCGACCTGTCGGGCCTGGACTCGTTCGCCGCGCAGGCTGTGCGCCTTCTCCACCGAGTGGACGACGCCTGCGCTGCCGCCGGACTGGAATGGGCGCTGATCCCCAGCCAGGCAGTCAGCCTGACGTTGCTGCTCACCGGCGAGGACACCAGTTTCCCGACCGCCGCCACGGTGCACGAGGCGCTGCATTACTTCGCCGATGCCAACACCGCGCGTCGTCGGCTACTGCTACCGCTGCTCACAAAAACCGCGTAGCGCGGCAAATGGGCTGGGGCGTTCATTCCGCGATGTCCGTATGCTGCTATTTGTGACGTCCAAGTCAACTGCTTCAGCTGCTGTGGCGCTGATAGCGCTGGGCTGGGGTGTGTCTGCGGGCATCGCTGGCGCCGACCCCCCTACTCCGGCGCCCGCTCCTTCCCCGGCTCCTGCGTCACCGCCTCCAGCGGCGCCGGCGGGCGGCCCCAAGACGACGATCGACCACGATGGTGTCTACAACGTGGGAACCGACATCGTGCCGGGCGTCTACACCTCGGCCGGTCCGGTCGGCACCGGCGTTTGCTACTGGAAGCGGCTCGGCGATGACGCCAAGCAACCGCTCGACAACGCCATGAGCAAAAAGCCGCAGATTGTACGGATCGACCCCACCGACAAGACGTTCAAGACGGACGGCTGCCAGGCCTGGCAGAAGAACGACGCTGCGGTCCCCGACC
>NZ_JBAPRN010000764.1:0-2970 GCF_049281135.1 Mycobacterium sp.
GATTTCCTCACTGTAGGCCGACCGGCGAGGCAGCTCCGCAAGCACATCGGCGCCGTCCTCACTACCGATGTCGACAAGGTACGACGGCGCGTCACCTTCGAGGCACTCTGTCAGAGCGAGGTCGTAACCGGGCCCGGCCGCGGGCCCGGTGCCCATCGATGCGCAAAAGCACAGTCCGCCCGGTTCCGTACAGTTCACCGCGACCACAAAGATCTGCCGCCGACGGCTGACAAAGGAATTGTCAGGATTTGCGGAACCTCCGAGCACCCGGTCGAGGGTTGCGATTGCGGCCAAGTCGCACCCATGCACCCCGAGGAATGCGTATCGCGGGACCTCCTCTTTGCGTTGTGCATTGCTGGCCCCGTCTCGGGTACAGGCCAACAGTCGCTCGCGGGGAGGGTGTAGGAACTGCTTCCACGACTGCGGCCCGGCCGAGTGCCCGAAAGCCGCTTGGTCGTCGCGACGGCGTACCCGATATTGCCCCGGCGCCACCTCGACGCCCCAGCCGCGCGGCAGATCGCGTGCCGTCTCCAGTTCTGCCAGGACGATCGCGTTGTCCCGCAACGCCGGACCGACCACGCGATAGCCTCGCTCGATCAGCACCTCGATAAGGCGTTGCAGCCCGGCCGTATCTAACAACGCAGCGTCGGGCCCTTCACCGTGACCGCTCATCGACATATCATCCGCCCACTTCGCCTGCGCTGCATAAAGGCCTTGGCCCACCTCAGGTCTGACAATCGTCAGCGCCAGTTCGTTCGGCCGCCGCCTTCTTCCAGGCATCTGAGCTCACGCTCCCACTGGCCGTCGCGTTCTCGATCAAGTCGTGAACGTACGCGGGTTACGAAAGAAGTTATCGTGACACCCACAAACATCAATATCGACATTGTGGCGCCGTAGGCGTCGCCCACTGCATGCCAAGTCGGGGTCGGTGGGGCCACTGGATTGCCCTCTCTGTCCACCCAAACTTCAATGCGGTCGCCCACCTTCGCCTGAGTGGTGAGTTGAAGGGGACCGGTGCGCTCGGCAACCGTGACCGGCCACCGCGCCTGGACAACAGTCGAACCCGTGCGTTCGGTCTCGGGCTCGGTCTCGGTCTCGAGAACCGTTGCCACGACTGTATGTCGGTCACGACCCTCCTGAGTAAAGCGGCTGTCACGCATGTCGTAGACGGCAATGCCCGCCGCGGCGGCGACGGGTACCGCGATTAGCGACACGACGAGCGCGACCAACATGACTAAGGCTTCGATGCGATCGGTGCGCCGCAGCAACGGATTGCGACCAAAGACGCGGCCGCTACACCAGCAACGTGGGTCTAATGTGAACGTATCCATCATAACTTCCTTGAACCCCAATGATTTCGGCACATAGTGGCCATGACTATCGTCGATCGCCGCGGCTGTGGCATCCAGGGCCTTTTGGCCCCTTGCGTTATGGTCGGTAGTCATCAAACGAACCTCATGGGACTGACCTAAACCCCACAGGGCATTCAGCGATTCCGCAGCGGTGGAGTGTCATCCCGCTCCGAAACGCAGTCGGTCGACGGGACCTACTTAGACGATGCCCTCTTCGCGATCAGCCAACAGCTCGACGAATTCGTCGAGTTCACGCCTCGGTGTCGACGGCAACGGGTCCGCGTTGACCGGCGCCCACCCCACCCGAAGCAGCATCTGCGGGTATCTGCTATCACCGAAGATGTCGGACCGGACCAGCTCGCGCGTTTCAGCCGTCTCCAGCGGTTCGGTCACCGGGCAACTGGACAGGCCCAGAGATGTCGCGGTGAGAAGGACGACACTGGTAGCCTCGCCGGCGCGTAGCTGCGCCAGCCGATCGTCGGTCCGAGTGCCCAGCGCAAGAATCACGGCACTGTCCTCGGTCGGTGACGAGCCCGGTGTCATAGCTAGCGCCGGACTGGCAAAGTGTCGACTCGGGATCTTCGCGTTTCGGTCGGGTACCGGCGCATTTCGGGCCGGAACGCCGGCCACGGAAGCGTAGCGCCCACTCCACGCGGTGAGTTCCACAAGATAATCGTGCGTCATGTGATCCCAAACAGATTGAGCCACAATCCTATGCAGCTTGTCGATGTCGTCGACCTGGCACAGCGTCACCCCATTTCGTGCAGCCCGCGCAGCCATCAGTGCGATATCACGCACCGGCACCGACCAGGAACTGTAGGTGCGCCGATCTGTTCGTCGCCGCGGTATCGCCGCGGCAAGCGCTATATCGAGGGCGTCAGCCGAGTGGGGAGACACTTCGATCGCGGCAAGGTGGTCGGGGTCAGCCGGATTCGGCAGACGAGTTACCTTGGCTCGCCACCCAACCGCTGCCAACGCGACGACACAGTGATTCAGCGCCGCACCGCAACTCAAGATGAGATCGCGGCCATCGGGGTCAGTCTTGGGCAGGTGTCGGCTCACGTCAGAGTAAAGATGCAGGCTCTCCGCACCCACGCGCCACCGCCACGGCTGCGTGTTATGGACCGAGGGAGCTCGAGACGCCAGAGCCAGAATCGTACGCACTGTGCCGGCATCAGGAAAGCGTGCGTTCATGGCTCTGGCTCCTCTTCGTGGGACCTCTACCTGTCAAAGATCGCGCAACCAAGTCTTCCGCGCGAGAGCACGACGACCCGGTTCCAAAGGACTTTGTGCCACGACCCCCGATGTCGGAGATTCGCTGAAACTAAGCGGCGGCTGCAACGCTCACAGCTACAGATAGCTGGTTACCCACAGCGCAGGCTGACGCCCGGTCGCCGACACGCGCCGCTCGTGCGAGATCTTCAACCAGAGGACTGTCGGCATCCAGCTCCGCGAGCCAAGCCGACACTATGGAGGCAATCCGATGTCCAGGCACCTGGACGGCGCGCCCGTCATGCAACCGATCGGTAACGTAGTACCTTGTTGTGTTTGACACCAGGTCGCGATGGCGCCCCTGCAACGTCAAATGAATGAACCTCATCGTGGCCTCCTCGATCAA
>NZ_JBAPRN010000765.1:0-3033 GCF_049281135.1 Mycobacterium sp.
CCTGCAATGCCTGTATCGTCCCGTCGAACGTCTTGGCTACGCCATCTAGCTCGATCACGAATAGAGATACTACGGTTAGTTAGACGGGTGTTGAACAGGAATCCGGCCGCCCGCCATCCCGATCAGCCAACTCGCCGCAAACGGGCGAAATCTTCCACACGATCAGCGGCGGCCGCAACGCTTTCGGCGGGTTTAGTCATCCGGGCGGCGACCTCGCGGGCTTGGGTGGCATATTCGGAGGCCAGGATGGTGCGGAGGTCTGCGACGAGCGATTTCTCGGTAGCGGCCGAAAAGCGCCGGGCGGTGCCCACTTTCAGCCGTTTGACCGCGGCTCCCCATACCACCTGTACGTCGGCCATCCAGAGGATCAACGTGGGGACTCCGGCGCGCAGGCCCGCGGCCGTGGTGCCTGCGCCACCGTGGTGCACGACCGCGCGGCAGGCGGGAAAGACCGTCGCGTAATTCATCGTGCCGACCACCTTGACGTGGTCGAATTTCGGGACGTTGCTGTAGTCGGTTGCGGCGGCACACACCAACGCCCGCTCGCCTAACTGCGCGCAAGCTGCGGCGATCATGCCGATCATGGCGGCCGGAGATTCGACCGGGATGCTGCCGAACCCGAAGCAAATCGGTGGTGTTCCCGCGGCAATCCAGGACGCGACCTCGTCATCGGCGTCCGTCGGCGACTCCATCGTCAGCGTGCCGACGAAGGGGCGTTGGCCGTCCCACTTGGCCCATTCGGCCGCCAGCCCGGGAAAGCACACCTCGTCGTAAGCCTGGACTTCTAGCGATCTGCGTTCTGCTATCCGTTGCGGCGCGGGCGCGGTGGCCTTGGGTAGGCCCAATTCACGGCGCTGTGCATCCTCGACTTTTTTAACGCCACGCCAAACCAGCCGCTCGTAGATCGTCATCGCGAAGCGGAGCAACGGCGCCGGCAGCGTCGGGATGACGCGGCCGTTGACCCGGATCGGGAACCAGAGCAGCGTGGCCAAGGGAACGTGGCGATACTCGGCGACGTTGGCGGCGAGTTCTTGGTAGCTCATGCCGGTCAGCAGTAGGTCGGCCTCGTCCGCCAGCGCGGTCAGCATGGTGCTCATCTCCGCCCAGCGCCGGGTGCCGGGTTCGCGAGCCTCGCGCAAAAACTGCCTCACATCCTGGATCCGCCAGAAGTTGCGGAAGAGGTACGCCCAGAAGTTGCGCGTTGCTTCCAGCCATTCCTGGATGTCCGGTCCGTAGGGGACTGCGGCCAGCCCAGCAGCTTCGGCGAAGCCGACCAGGTCGGGCGGGACGGCGATGCGCACATCGTGCCCTCGCCGCAGCAGTTCACGGCCGACAGCGACGCCGGGCTCGACATCGCCGCGGGTTCCGTAGAACGCCAGCACGAATTTCATCGCGAACTCAGGCCCAAGTTCCACGGCGGCGGTGAACGATTGCGAGGCCTTCGAGTGCCAGCTTCACCAGGGACGGCAGCATGAACCGGTCAGCCCTGAGATAGCGATTGGCATCTTCGAACGCCGTCCGGAAACCATGTTCGCTCACCCGATAGGCGTTGAAAACGCGATCCAGCGCAGATTCGTCCCAGGGCTCGTCCCGTGCGGCCGCGCTCAGCGTTTCGTAGACGACAGCCATCCAGTCCGTCCCGAAGGGTTCTGGCACCGCGCCGCCGTGTCGGTGGTGCCGAAGATCCGGTGTGAGGAACTCATCGACTGCGCCCTCATCCTGGTTGCTGAGATCGATGGCGAGCGCCGCAGAAATTCGCTTTACTTCCCGGCGCCAGTCCTCCATGAGGTTGGCGTAATCGACGAACACGCGAGGCACGCCGCGGGTGTCTCTCTCCGCCAGCAGGGTGTATTTCAGCCATCCGGCGCCGGTGAGTTCCGGCGAGGATGGAAAGTACGGCTGACGGTCAGCGCGTTTTGCCAGCGACCCAATGACCTCCTGCGGGTGGCGCACGGCGATCACGGCCGCGATGTCGAATCCGGCCAGACGCGCCGCCTCGAACCAGATGCCAGACACCGCCGTTAGCTTCACTTCCTTGATGACGACGAGCGGCGCCGTCGGCAATCTGGTCAGAAACGCCTTGACCTTCTCGATGTCGGCGGCGTTCTCTGTGGCGTCGAACGCACCGTCCTTGTGCGTCCGCAGTGTCACGTCGTACCCGGAGCTGCCCTGGCGGCGCAGGATCGCTTGGTTGATATGGATGGCCGCGCGCGGCTCCCAATAGCCGCGCGCATTCTCCGCGGTGGCGCCCAGCAGCCCTGCCGGGAGCGCGGCACCGCACAGCGAGAGAACTCGGGTAAGCGCCGATGTCCCGGACCGGCCAAAGCCCAGCACGAAGAGAGCGACGGGCTTCGCGGCAAAGCGTCGGCTGGTCGTCATGGCGTCGGCTACTCTACATGCGATGAATTGGTCCGACCCCAATAAGGGCCACGCTGTTTTGCGCGGTGTCGCCCTATCGACCCCCGCCGTCGGAGGCTGATCAGTGCCAGTCCGGATACGACCTGCTACTGCATCCGCTAAACGCCGCGTATCCAATGGTGATGCAGGGCCGGACGATCGGCTGGCGTTGGTGGACCAAGCCTTCTTTGCGGGGCATCGCGCCGCCGGCCAGAACGAAGTGATGCAGGTCGTTTGGCTCTATGAGCGCACGATCGACTTCGATGGGGTGAGGCGTGTTTACCGCAATCTCGGTTACGGGTTGTTGGGACGGCGCATCGAGCGATCACCGCTGCCGTTCGCCCGGTATCGCTGGGTGTTGGACCGGGGGCCGGCGGACATCGAGTTCGCTGAATCCGCCCGTCCGCGTGCTGAGCTCAGCGACTGGGCTGATGAACGCGCGCAACTGCCCATTGATCCGGAATGGGGCCCGGGTTGGCATCTCGGCGTTCTTCCGCTTACCGACGGCTCGACCGCGGTCAGCCTGGTGGCTTCCCACTATCTGCTCGATGGCCTCGGGCTTATCGTCGCGCTTGCGGAGGCGATGATGGGCAACACGCGCGATCTTGGCTACCGACCGCCGCATTCACGCACACG
>NZ_JBAPRN010000766.1:0-3186 GCF_049281135.1 Mycobacterium sp.
GTTCTGCTCGCTGCGAATGGGGGAGCTGGCCGCCCTGACCCGCCGCGACATCGACCTGCCCGCTGGCACCGTCACGATCCGGGTCTCGGTCGCCGAGCTGCCCGGCGGGGTGCGTCACCTCGGCCCGCCCAAGTCCGAGGCCGGCCGGCGCACCGTCACGATCCCCGAGGCGATCCGCCCGGCCGTCGGCGAACACCTCCAGACGTTCGGAGAGCCCGGACCGGACGGTCTGGTGTTCATCGGACCTCAAGGCGGGGTGCTGCGCGAGTCCAACTTCGTCAACGACGTGTGGCGCCCGGCGACCCTCGGCTTCGGTCTCGCGCACCTGCACTTGTTGAGTCGGCCTGGGGCGCGGTGCCGGCATTGCTGTCGGTCCGTTTCCCCAGGCCGCTCGCCGAACCCGCCGTGCCGATTTCTCGGCAACGGGCTCTCCACGGTGTCTGTCGTTAGGCGGGGTTCGTGGTTGGCCATGGGGTTGGGATCTTGTTCCCCCGGTATGCGTAACGGGAGACCGTCACGCTTTCGAGCCGGAAGTACTCGATCCCGTTCTCCGCGATCAGCCACTTCCCGGTGGAGGCGGTCAGGTGGCGGCGGAGTTGACCCCAACTCCAGCCGTGGCGGGCCCGCAGCATGTGGACGAGCCGCCACCAGGCGAACTTGTCCAGTTTGCTGAAGGTCCATTTGGCCACGGCGTGTTTGAAGTAGTTGGCCCACCCGCGCATGAGCTGTCGAAGTTTGATCAGCACACCCGCGAGTTCCCACTGCGATGTTCTGTGTGTCAGGGCACGGATCTTCGCCTTGATCGACCGCAGCGGACGCTGGGCGATGAAGGTGTAGACGTACCACTTGTTCGTCCCTCTTTTGGGTTTCCACCGGATGTGGAAGCCGAGGAAGTCGAACCCGTCAGCCATGTGCACGACCTGGGTTTTGGCTGCGGACAGCCGCAACCCTAGGGGTGCGAGCATGGTAGCGACGTCTTCGCGTAGCGCTTCGGTGTCCTCGCGCGTGCCGTGCACCAAGACGACGAAATCGTCCGCGTAACGCACGATGCGCCACGTGGGCCGTCCCTTGGAGCGCCGGTAGGCGCGTTTGCCCGATGTCGACATCGGCCCACCCGGTTGCCACGGCGCCATCACATGCTCATCGAGCGCGGACAGCGCGATGTTGGCCAGCAGCGGGGACAAGATGCCGCCCTGCGGCGTGCCGGTCAAGGTGTCCTGCTGGGCGCCGAGTTCGGTGAGGATCCCGGCTTTGAGGAACGCCTTGACCAGCGCCAGCACGCGCTTGTCTTTGACCCGCGCCCGCACCCGCTCCATCAGAGTGGTGTGCGAGATGGAGTCAAAGCACGCCTCGATATCCGCATCGAGCACCCAGCGGTAACCGCGGGTGCCGAAATGGTGGATCTCAGCGATCGCGTCCTGGGCGCGCCGCTTGGGCCGGAACCCGTAGGAGACCGGCGAGAAGTCGGCCTCGAAGATGGGTTCCAACACCAGTTTTAGCGCCGCCTGAACGACCCGGTCCGTCACTGTGGGAATCCCCAGTTTGCGGACCTTGCCCGACCCACCCGGCTTGGGGATCTTGCGTTCCCGCACCGGCAACGGCCGGAACTCCCCACCCCGAAGGGCGGTTCGCAGGTCGTCCAAAAACCCCGGAACACCCACCATCTGCTCGATGTCGGTGACCGTGAAGCCATCCACACCGGGCGTGCGTGCTCCCTGGTTTCCCGCGACCCGCGCGAACGCCACGTTCAGCGTCGCCGGGTCGCACACGAAGTTGAACAGGTCATCGAACCAGCGGCCAGGATCAGCCACCGCCCAACGATGAAGTTTGGCCTGCATCCCCGATACCCTCGCCCACGACCCGACAGGTCCTGAGCAAGGAGCCTCGCCATCCGGCGGTGCATCTTTCGGCATTGCCGTCACCTTCCCTTCTCGATACCGCTGCCGCCCTTCCCGATGTGCCGGGCTTTCCCCGGCTCGCAGTACTACGGCGGCTCCGCCCCGCCCCGGACCGATCGGCTGTCGGTGCGCCCAGCCCGACCGACCACCGGACGTGGACGGGCGGGCAAGATCCGGGACGGTTCCCGTGTTCACCAAGGTTCGCTCCACGAAGGAGGAGCCCGACTATGCCCCTGCGGCATCGCTGCGAGTACCCCGCAGCACTTCCTCGCAGCCTCCCTAACGGCTCATGCCTACCGCCACAGAAGTTCCCCGCCGCACAATCACAACGGGTGCGCGCCGCTCCCAGCCCAGATCCGCCAGGTTCGAGCCGGTGCCTAATCAAGGGGATGTCACACGCCGGTTCCTCACGTACTCCTCTCCGTAACGCTTGCCGGACCCGAACCATCTGGCAGTGCTGACCCGTCCCGGCGTTGTCAGGGCTGCTCCCACCCTCCCCGGCACCACCCGGATCAGGCTGCCCCCAGCTCCGCTGCCCTGCTGCGACAGGAACAACGGCGAAGGTCTCTCACCTCCACTCGAACCTCAGCGCCTCACGGCGCACCCATGACCTCCGGCATACCTTCGCGACTCTGCAGCTGGGTAACCAGCAGCCGATCAAGATCGTTAGCGAGATGATGGGTCACACGCGTACTGCCATCACCCAGGACCTGTACACGCACGTGTCGGCGCAGATGCAGCGACGAGCAGCCGACGCTCTTGATGCGGTGCTGCGCACCAACGATGGTGATGTCGAGGCTGGCAGCATCGACGGCGGCGCGTAACCGCCGGGAGCGCGGGACGCTCGCTGACGAGCGCGTGTGGTGAGTTTGGTCGGTCGATGACGGTGCCGCCACTTTTCCGCGCGCGAGTCTCATCCTGTTGCTGGCGCCATCGCTGGCGGACGTTGGTGGACAACAAACGAATGACAACGGTTGACGCTCCTAATATGCCGCTGAACTGGGCGTTTGCCGTAACCTCTAGTCCTTGGAGGGCTCGCCTAGTGGCCGATGGCGGCGGTCTTGAAAACCGCTATGGGGTTACACCCATCAAGGGTTCGAATCCCTTGCCCTCCGCTGACAGTGGGTGTCAGATGCGGCGGTTGTTGTGGCATATGCAAGGCCCCGCAGCCGGCATGTCCATTTGGCGAGACTGACGTCGCAATTCAGTCTGGAACCAAGGTCAATAGTGGGGACATGCCTGCTCTCGGCGATCCCAAGCGGAGCCTCTACCTCCACATGTCTGACTC
>NZ_JBAPRN010000767.1:0-9158 GCF_049281135.1 Mycobacterium sp.
CAGCCGCTCCACTCGCCGAAATGAGCGGTGCGCCAGTGGCTGCGCCGGTTCCCGCCGGCGCTCCCGTTCCGGCAGGCGCCCCAGTACCGGTTGTGCCCGCCGGCGCTCCCGTTCCGGCAGGCGCCCCAGTACCGGTTGTGCCCGCCGGCGCTCCACTGATTGCGCTTGGAGGAGCGGGTGCGCCGGTCCCGGGTGCTGTACTTGCGGGCGGCGTTGGCGGTAAGGGCGCGCCCACCGCTTCGGCGGCGGCAGGCGGCCCGGTATCCGGTCAGCCCATCCTGCCTGGTCCCGTGGAGTAAGGGCGACGACGTGGCGCCCCCGGGTCATACCGGGGGCGTCTTTTTGCGCTCATAAGCTGCCAGCGCTTCGGGATGTAATGCGGAAAGCCCGGTACCACAGCAGCATTTCGCTGTACATGTGACTTGAGGTATGGCATCCGCTGACAGCCGATGGCTGTCGGCTTCGCTACTCCTTGACGACCACCGGGTCGCCAACGTTGACCGTGTTGAAGTACCACTCGGCGTCGGCGGGGCTCAGGCTGATACAGCCGTGGCTGACGTTCTCGCGTCCGAGCGATTGGACGGCCCACGGAGCCGAATGCACGAACAGTCCGCGGCTGCTGATCCGGTCGGCGTAATCCACCGGTGTCTTGTACCCCTCGGGACTGCTGACCGGAACACCGACGCTACTCGAATCCATAATCACAGTACGCTCTTTGGACATCACCGTGTAAACGCCGACAGGTGTCGGGAATTCCGGCCGACCCATCGAGGCCGGCATGACGCCCGGTTCGCCCCAGTGAGGTTGGTGGTGCGGGGCCGGCAGTTGCGTCGACGGTGCGCTCGGAACCCCATCGACGCTCACTGTGAAGGTGTGATCCGAGATGTCGGCGACACCGAGGACGGCAGGTCCGGTTTTGAAATCCGACGACAGGCCGCCTACGGACAACGCTATGGTGCTGTGCGCCGGCCAGTATCGGTCCGGAACCCATTGCACGACATCGTTATCGAGCCATTCGAACTTGCCGGTCATCGAGGGTGTCGATCTGACGTCGACGGCACGCTCGGCCGCGCGCCGGTTGACGACGGGTGCGCGGAACGTGACGACTACGGGATGCGCGACGCCCACGACCTGGCCCGTCGATGGCCGAACCGAAGCGACCGCGAGACTGTCTGCCTGATGAGATGCCGTCAGGCTAACGCCGGACGGTCCGGTGACCACCGACGCTGAGATCCCAACCACCACAACGACAGAACGACAGACCGCCCGCATGCGCCAGCTCCTTCTGGTAGAGGTGCTCTCAATAGCGATCCTACGGGTGTCCGGAATGTTGGAAGTTTAAGGGCGCGTTAGCGATTCGATAAAGCATGGGTCACGTTTTGGCTACGGCCAGCGGAATCCAGACCCGTTAATCGAAAACTGAGCTCAGCGAACGCTTGTTTCACTCGAGGTAGTTTGGCCGGCCAGGGTTGGTTCACCGGCTAACGCGTCGGAATGTGCTGCGGCGAAATGGCCGTGCAGCCCGGTCACCTGTAGCACTCGGTCGAGAAATGCGGGGCGATGGTCGAGATGCAGTCGGACGCCCGACTGAGTGGTCCGGCGATGAAGCAGAAGCAGGCCGGAAAGGGCCGCCGAGTCGAGAAATGTCAGCCCGCTGAAGTCGAGGTGCAGGTCGCTCAGATCGACCTGCTGCGCGAGTAATTGCGATGCCGCCTCGACGACCTCATCGGCACTTTCGTAGTCCAGGTCGCCGGTGACCCGCATGCAGGCCGACCGTCCGGTCTTGGCGAGTGTCACGGAAAAGTTCATGTAATCAATTGGGGGTCGGTCGCCGAACACTTCCTGTCGGCGAGAGCGGACTGGGCCGCAGCCAACAAACACCGGCTGCGGGGAAAGTCATGCAGCTGTGTACCCAGAGGATCGAGCCCCGGAAACAATGTGGCGGCCGGCACACCTTGGGCGATGAAGATCTCGGAGGTCCGGGGGCTCAAGCTGTGAACCGTCCCCGGGTGTGGCCGTCGACGGCACTCAGGTGTGCGCGGCGTGGAGCGGTGATCGCCACGACGGCGATGTCGTCGTGCACCTGCTGACCGATCCACTGGGTGGCCAGCAGCATGACACGCTCTACCACCGATTCGGCGGGCATTCCGGAGCACTCGGCCAGCGCGGCGGCCAGACGCTCCTCGCCGAACATGTAGTCACCCAGCGGGCCACCCCGTGCCTCGGTGACTCCATCGGTGTAGAGCACGCAGGTCTCTCCTGGCGCCAGGTATGTCTCGAACGACTGCGCTTCGATGTTGGGCAACGCGCCGATGAGGGTGCCGCAGGTATCGGCCTGCTCGACCTGCCCGCGGTCGCGCACGATCAGTGGGGGCAGATGGCCCGCGCTGGTCAGCCGCAGGAAGACCCGGCCGTCTCGGTTGGCGACCGACGCCAGTACCAAGGTGGCGAAGCGGCAGTGCTCGGTGGACAACATCGCGCCGTTGAGCAATTCGAGGACTGCGTGATGATCGGTGGCCAAGGGCGTCAAGGCCTGCAGCGTGTTACGGATCTTGCCGGTGAGCATGGCGGCCTCGATGCCCTTGCCGCACACGTCGCCGAGAACGACCAGCGTCTCGCCGTCAGCGGTCGCCGCGGGGTGCACGTCGTAGAAGTCGCCGCCGACGACTTCGTAGTCTTCCGACGCCCGGTAGCCGCCGGCGAATTCGATCCCGTGCATCGGCTGCAGTTGCGGCGGCAGCAAGTCGCGCATCAGTGTGCGGGTGATCGAGGCTTGCTCGGCATACAGTCGGGCGGCCGACAGCGCCACACCAGCCCGCGCCGCGAACAACCGCGCGAGTTCCTCGTCGCTTGTGCTGAACGTGTCCTCCTCGGCGTGCCGCAGCAGCACCAGCGCACCTGCCGACACACCGTGACCAGGCAGTGGCGTGATCATCACCGAACCCACCGGCCGGGTAAAACCCGATGGAATCAGCCAATCCGGCAACGTCGCGGCATCGATCAGCCGCGAGGGAGCTGGCGGGAATTCCCGCAATGCCTCGCTCAACCCGGCCACCGACGTCGGATCGGCATCGACACTGCGCTGCTCCACTGCGCCGGTCGAGTCGCCGTAGAAGATCGGCATCCGCCGGCCCGGGCTAGCGGGCGCGACGACGACGGCGGCGTCGGCGAGATCTCGAGCCGCAAGCTGTGCGGTCGCTTCCCCGCACCGGTCGATATTCAGCGACGCCATCAACACCGACGACGCTTCGAGCAGGAATTCGGCGCGTTCGTGCTCGCGCGTCAGGGCGTGTTGGGCCTCGCGCAGCACCTGACCGGTGTCCTCGACCAGCGACCACGCCACTTCTCCGCTGGGAAGCCTTGCGTGGTGGGCGTCGAACTTGCGCCCGGCGACGGGGCCCGTTGCACTGAACGACTCCCTGTTCTCCGGGGCCGAAGCTGGTTCGACGAGCCGGAGATGCACGGACGACAGCCATCCGACGGCGGTCTCTAACGGAGTGCCCGGCCCTGCCTCGGGCAATAGCGACTGCGCCGACGCGCTCAGAGCCCGGATGGCTCCGGTCTGATCAACGACAAGAGTGGGGCAGGCGACGTAAGTCCACAGCGACTGATGGTCGGTCTCGACCCGAACCGGAGCCGCATCCTGCATACCAAATCGACCTAAAAATTGTCGCGTCTACTTAACTATCTTTAGCGAGGACCCTCCGCATATCGCTTGTCGCTGCGGAAGTCTCAGTTTTGTTACGGCCCGATCTTGATATTCCGGATCTTTCAGCGGGCCGCACTCGCTACGGTCAGAGTACATACGACGGAGGTGTTATGACGGGTCAGATCCCATTGGTCGACTACTTGGTGCTCGATGACGGCGATCCGCACCTCGTCGCTCAGGAATGCACAAACTGCAACGCGCGATTCTTCGATCGGCGCAACGCCTGCGCCAGTTGTTTCGCGTCCGAATTTTCACCCGTTGCAGTTGCGACCGAGGGCACGCTGCGAGCGTTCACCATCGTCACGTTTGCCGCACCCGGCATTCCCACCCCGTTCGTCGCGTCGGTTGTCGACTGCGACGGCACCCAGGTGCGCGCCAATTTGGTCAATGTCGAGCCCGATCCTGAGCACGTTCGTGACGGGATGAAAGTGCGGCTGGCTACTTATTCGATCGGCGCCGACTCGGCGGGCACCGAGGCGATCGGCTTCGGCTTCGAACCCGCAAACTGATGGTCCACTTCACAAAGGAGCAGTCATATGAGCGCCAGCGACGACATCTGGATTCTCGGAATCCGGATGACCAAATTCGGCAAGCACCCCGACAAGGACACCGTTGATCTGGCGGCCGAGGCCGCGATCGGCGCGCTCGCCGACGCCGGCGTGACGATGGCCGACATCGGCGTCATCGCCGCCGGGAACCTGATGGCCGCGAACGCCGGAATCGGACAGCAGCTGCAAAAGCAGATCGGTCAGACCGGCATCCCGGTTTACAACGTCGCCAACGCCTGCGCGACGGGAGCCACCGCGCTTCGGACCGCGATCATGGCCGTCAAGGCAGGTGAGGTGAAGTACGGATTGGCGGTCGGCGTGGAGAAGCTTTCCGGCGCCGGGTTACTCGGCGGCGGCGGCACGAAGAAAAAGGATGCTGATGTCTGGACGCCGCGCGGCCGTTACGGGGCCGTTGCGCCGGTCGACGGGCGAATCGGCACCGAGGCCATGCCGGGTGTGTTCGCCCAGATCGGCACCGAATACGGCCACAAGTACGGTGGCACGAGCTTCGAGTTGTTCGCCAAGATCAGCGAGAAGAACCACGCCCACTCGACGCTGAATCCGCTGGCCGCCTACCAGAAGAAGTTCACCCTCGAGCAGATCATGAACGACGTCATGATCGCCTACCCGAACACCAGGCCGATGTGCTCGGCCAACTGCGACGGTGCCGCGGCCGCGGTCGTGTGCGACGGCGAGACGTTGAAGTCGCTGGCTTTGCAGCAGCGCAAGCGCGCGGTGAAAGTCTCGGCGTCGATCCTGACCACCGATCCCTTCGAGGATGGTTGCCAGGTCTTGCCGAACGTCAACACGCTGACCCGCAATGCCGCTGCGACCGCCTACGAGCAGGCCGGCATCGGCCCGAGCGACCTCGACCTGGTCGAGTTGCACGACTGTTTCGCGACCGCGGAGTTGGTGCACTACGACAACTTGATGCTGTGTGAAAAAGGCGGAGCCGCGGACTTTTTCAACACGGGTGCGACGTGGCGGGACGGCTCGACCCCGGTGAACGTGTCGGGGGGCCTGCAGTCCAAGGGGCATCCCATCGCGGCCACCGGCATCGCCAACATCTGGGAGATCTGCCACCATCTTCGCGGCGAAGCCGGTGATCGGCAGATCGAGAACGCGAAGGTCGGACTGGCCCACGTGATCGGCTTGGGCTCGGCGTGCGGCGTCCACATCCTGGAAAGATCGGCCGCCTAGGCGATTTGGCTTACGTCAGTGGATGCGTGCGCTGCCACCGAGGCCGATCTCCAGGACGCTGCCGGTGATGACGCCTGGGTCGGTGACCAGGTAGAGCACGCCGCGGCTGACGTCCTCGGGCTGCAGCCACGGCTGAGGGATCGGATTGGCCTTCATCATCCGACGCACGAGATCGTCCGGGATGTCTGCGGCGCCGGTGGGTTGCACCATCGGTGTCTGGGTCGTGGTCGGGCAGACGACGTTGACCGTGATTCCTTCTTTCGCGACCTCCAGGGCAACGGACTTCGCCAGGCCGATGACACCCCACTTCGTCGCGTTGTAGGCGGCCAGGTCGGGGATGCCCATCCGGCCGCCCATCGACGAGGTCACGACGATCCTGCCGAACTTCTGCTGCCGCATCACGGGGATGGCTGCGCGCAGGGTGTGAAACGCACCGGTCAGATTGGTGTCGATGAGTTGCTGCCAGACCCCGTCGCTGACCTCGTCCAGTGGCCCGGTGCTGACGACTCCGGCGTTGGCCACCACGATGTCGAGGCTGCCGAGATCGGCGACGGTCTGTGTGACCGCGGCGTTCACCGCGGCCGCATCCCGCACGTCCACGGTCAAGGGCATGCAGCGCCGGCCCAGCTCGTCGACCAGCTTGGCCGTCTCGCGTAGGTCGTCCTCGGTGCCCAACGGGTAGGTCAGGTCCGCCATGGCGGCCGGAGCATCGGCGAGCACGATGTCGGCCCCCTCGGCGGCCAACGCCAACGCGTGTGCACGGCCCTGCCCGCGGGCCCCGCCGGTGATCAGAGCAACGCGTCCATCCAAAGCACCCATAGCGGACGAAGTTACCAGTCGGGTAATCGCTTGCCGCGGGCTTTGTTTCGCAGTGCCCTAGAACAGCGTCGGCAGGATCTCGACCAGGAAGTTGCCGCCGGTAGCGGGTACTCGGATTTTCTCGCCGAATCGCGGCCGCCCATGGCCCGCAACCGTTACGCTCTGCGCCGGGCCTCGGCAGCTCATTGGTCAAAAATTCATTTTCGTGTGGGGTGGGTTGTGAGCGTTCGACGTAGTGCTTTCTTT
Source organism: Mycobacterium sp. (assembly GCF_049281135.1). Taxonomy (GTDB): domain Bacteria; phylum Actinomycetota; class Actinomycetes; order Mycobacteriales; family Mycobacteriaceae; genus Mycobacterium. The sequence goes on from NZ_JBAPRN010000767.1 coordinate 6,523, forward strand.
TTGACGGTCGCGATTGGCGCGATCGGTTTAGGTGCGGCTCCGATGGCTCTGAGCGCGCCGCCGACGTATCTGGCCGGCTGTGGATCGGGCTTCTACAAAAATTCGGATGGAGAGTGCATCCCCGACCCCTCGAAAGCCTCGACAGGAGGGTTGCCCTCGGACGGGACCCCAGGGTTGGTCACCGCTCCCGGTTTCGTCGGAGGCCCTGGCGTCGCCACCGCGCCTAGCTTCAGTGGCGGCGCCCCCGGCGGCCCGCCGCCTGGAGCCACCGCGATGTGCCGAGACGGCGACTACTCGTACAGCACGCATCACTCGGGCACTTGTTCGGGCCACGGCGGCGTAAGGCAGTGGCTCAACAGCTGAGCCATCTCTCGACGCTGGGCCAGCGTGACGCGGCCGTCGAATTGCGATCTGTCGCAGGCATATCGGTCGCCAGAGTAATTGACCGACCGCAGTCACCGAGTGGTGGCGATATGGTGCAGCAAGTCCCTTGCCGCCCCCGCGGGCGGGTTCTGAGCGCCCATCCAGATCGCACGTAGATCGCGTCGCAAGTCCAGATCCGCGACGGGAATGGCGCGTAGGCGACCATGCGTGAGGTCGTCGCTGACGGCCAGTCGGCTTATCACCGCCGGACCGGCACCGGCCAGAACGGCGGCGCGAACCGCTGCTGCAGAAGCGAGTTCGAGTGGATGAGCGGCGCGGGCCGGCTGATGGGCGTCCACGGGCTCATCGGGGCACACGTCGAGCGACGAAGTACTCGTGCCGTCGGGCGTTGTCGACGGTATAGCCGATCGCCCTGGTGACGCCCTCACTGTCGTAGCCCAGCCAACGCTCGGTGCGTTGACGCTCAAATTCGCTCCACGACGCGACGGTGAACCGCTCGAGGAAGATATCGGGCTCTCCGACGCTGTGATACAGCCGCCAACTGTGGCCACCCGTCCGTAACCGCGATCGCCTGACACTGCCCATCGACTGGACGAACTTTTCGTAGTTCTCGGTCGACACCCGGTACCGGACCGTAACCAATACCGGTCCGTCCTGAGGGCATGGATCAAACATGAGCGTCGGCGTCGGCCACGCACTGGAAACCTCCACGTTTATCTTGCCCGTGGAAGCCCGCAATGGCAGCATGGCAACGCTCAGGACAACGACGCCCAGCGCCACCGCCGACCCAAGCAGCGCGACGTTGAGTCCCGCCCGCGTGGCGAGGGCCCCCCAGGCATACGCGCCGATCGCCTGAGATCCGGTGGCGACCAACAGATACACCGACAATCCGCGGGCCCGAACCCAGCGCGGCAACGTCAGCTGGGCCGCTGCGTTCAGCGTGGTCAGCGTGATCAGCCAGGCCATCCCAGCGATCACCAGAAACGGGAGCGCTGCAGCGAACGAAAGCCACGCGACTGCCAGTATTGCCAGACCGTAAGCGGCGGCAGACGCCGCTAGCTGCAGGTTGTCTGACAGTTTCAGCCGTATCAGCCCGGCGATCGCCACAGCGAGTACAGCACCCAAACCCACGGCCGCCACCGCCACGCCATAGCCACTGGCACCCAGGTGCCAACTACGGGCGGCAACCACCGGCAGCAGCGCCAAGAGGGCCGAGGCGGGAAACAGGAAAAGCGCTGCGTGCAAAAGGATCCTGCGAAATATCGGAGCATTGTTGACGAACAGCAGTCCGGTGAGGATGGCCTGGCCGAAGCGTTCTCGTTCGAGTGGCGCGATCTGCTTGGGTCGCTTCCACACCAACAGGGCAACGATGATTCCCGCGAACGAAGCCGCGTTGATCGCGAAGACCGCTGCGGGACCGGCCATTGCCAGGATCACGCCGCCGATCGCCGGTCCGATCGCGCGGGAGGCATTTCCCGAGACGCTGCCCAAGGTCGAGACAGCCGGTATTTGTTCGCGTGGGACCACCTCGGGCTGAATCGCCTGCCAGGCCGGGGCCGCCAGCGCGGAAGCGCAGCCGATGGCCACGGTGAACATCAACAATGCTGTCGGGCTGAGGCGATCGAGGTAGGTGAGCACCGCCAAGGCCAGCGCCACCAGCACCGCATATGTCTGCAGAACGATCAGTAACCGGCGACGGTCGAACAGATCGGCCACCACACCGGCGAACAATGCGAAAAGTAACGTCGGCCCGAGGCTCGCTGTCTGTACCAGTGCGACGATGACGTCACTACTGTGCTTTTCCACCAAAAACCATTGGGCCGCAACGTTTTGCATCCACGTCCCGATGTTGGAGACGAACGACGCGATGAACAGGTTGCGATAAACGGGGTTGTGTAACGGCGCCCACGGCGATGGTTGGTCGGCGTCGGGGTGCTCCTGAATCTGAGTCACCGACGAACTCTAAGGCGTGCGCACGCGGCGCGCCCCACAGATCATCACCCTTGAAGACGATGCGGCATATCTACGTTCCGCATCGGCACGGCGAACACCCGTTGTTAATCGGAATGACCGCCTTCGTTCATATTTGCCAGGCTGGTGTTTACTTTGAATCATATTGCCGTCCCGGAGGATTCGGCGATAGCCTGTGTCTATGACTCAGACCAGCACAATCATCATTGACGGCGGCGGAGCCGGCGGCGGACGCATCCTCGGCGGCGGTACCGGTGGCGGACGCGGCGGCGGGGCTGGCG
>NZ_JBAPRN010000768.1:0-2808 GCF_049281135.1 Mycobacterium sp.
GAGCTGGTGGGGCTCTGATCGACTCGGTTGGTCTTGCTGTCTCGACGGGGAATGGGGACACCCGGCCCCGGGCAATCGAAGTTGGTGTTCGGGCCGCACACGCCCGCGAGCCGCCACGGTTGGTTCAGGTACGCGCCCGACATTTCCGAGTGCAGCGCATACAGCTGGTAGGGGATGTTGTAGGTCACCAGGATCGACAACTGAGCTATGCCGACAATCGCAAGAAAACGAAGAAAGGTCTTCAGCCGGTCACCACCGACCCGGAAAGCGTCGATTCCGCGTTCAGGCAGCGAACGACCGCGATCGTCGCGGAAGAAGTGAACGCTGGACAAGAAAACATACGTGCCGGCCCAGCTGATCATCTCGTACACCGGAAATTGGTGATCCGTTCCGGCGAAAAGGCTGAGCTGCGGGATGACGCTGCCGTAGCTGAACAGATTGGTTCTCGTGATGAAGGCTTCGAGCACGAGATCGAAGGCGCAAAACGCCAAGTATGTCAACGCAATCAATCGCAGCTTGCTGATCCCCGGGGTGCGCCGGGTCAACCAGCCCATAAATCGCGAGCCCGCCATCGCCGGGATCGCGACCAGCCAGAAATAGGCGGTGCCGGCCCACATGGAGACAGGCATCAACACGGCGTTCGGTGAACTCCACCCCGGAATGTGGCTCAGCCAGCTGCCGAAGTTGATCGAGGTGGTGCTGTAGAGGAACTGATAGCTCGTCCAGTTGATCCACGGCTCTTGGAAGAACATCAAACCGCATGCCAGGACGAACAATCCGTCAAACGACAGCCGGCCATCGCGAAGCTTCGGCCGAATCACGAAGACCCATAGGATGACAACGGTGACGACGAGTGCGAAGACCTCCCAGCCGCGCATCAACGCCACATACCAGCCAGGCTCCTGACCGCGTCCGAGCGTGTTCGTCTTGAAGTCGCCGCTGACCACCCAGGCTGTCCAGCAATAGCAGATGAGCCCAAACCACAGGCCGCCGTGGATCACCCACAGGGTCGCTGTGTCGCGTTGGGCGACTTGGTGATCGACCGGCGGATCGCGGTCTAGGGTTGCCACGGCGGCCTGGGCATAGGTACGCCGGGTCCCGGGCAGGTTTTCCCGTCGCTGCCCGAGGCGCACATGTCATTGATCATGTAGGACTTGTATCCGGTTGGGAACGGACCCGAATGCACCGCAAACCATTGCTGCGGAACCATGTACAGCATTAAAAAGGCGAGGTGCACGGCGCCGAAGATTGCGAGGAACTTGACCAGCTGCTTGGATTTCGCGCCGACGCGGATCTTGTCGAGGCCGCGCTCCACGACGGTGTGCCCCCTGTCGTCGCGGAAGTGGCTCAGGCAGGCGATGGCGCCGAGCGCGACGCCGCCGAACAGCACGGTCTCCGACAAGGGCACCTGGTAGGTGTGGCCGGCGAACAACGTGATGGCCCGAATCGCGCCGGGATAGGCATATATTGCGCTGCGCAGCAGCACGGTCTCGATGACGGTGTCGACGATGACCAGGCCGACGAAAATGAACACCACGGATGCGGTCGCGCCGAATTTTGGCCGGCGCGCCTTGATCTTGCGCAGGATCCATAACACAAGAACGACTTGCGAAAACACCAGTGCGACGTACCCGGGGACGGTGATGAACAGCGACTCGGGCAAATAGTTCGCGTTCGCGCTGATCCAGCCCGGCCACGATCCGTTCGCCCACGCCCCGCGGTTGGCGAGATGCGAGTTGTACAAAAGTGACACCGACGTGTAGTTCATCGACATGTCCCAGAAGAAGACCATACCGGCGCTTAAAGTGAGCATGCCATCGGTTGTCAGGTGTCCTTCGCGCCGCCAGGGCCGGACGACCCAGCAGTACAGGGCCACCACCGCGGCAAGCGGCACCGCAACTTGAAGCACGGTGAAGAGCATCTGCTGGCCCGACGAGATCTGATCGGGACCAGGCGGGGTGGATTTGAAGTTGGGCCCGCACACCCATCGCGCCAGCACCACAATCTCGAAGACGAGCAACACCGCACCGGCGGCCGCCCATGCCATTACCGGGCGCCAGGAGCGCGGCACCTCCTCATCGACGCCGGTGCGCGGCTGCCGCTGCGCGGCCTGGCTGACCGGAAGGGTGGCGCTCATACTCGCACGCTTCTGGTCTCGGACAGCTGGTCAACGATCCGATCGCCGGCGGCATGGCCCGCTCCCACGATCGCGGTCCGTCCCTCAAAGGTCATCACTCCACGGTACCCGAGCTATGATCGACTAATCAAGAATGATTCATTAATCAGACTTAGGCTGGAGTGGTGACGACCGAAACGACGAACGGCATGTCCCGCACCGCGCGCAGGCAGGCCAAGACGAGGGTCGACCTGATCAAAGCCGCGCGCGAGATCATCGCCGAACGCGGGCTGGAAGGCCTGCGCGTCAGCGACGTGACCCAACGCGCCGACGTGGCGTTCGGCACCTTCTACAACCAGTTCAAGACCAAAGACGACATCATCGAGGCCGTCGTCGCGGAGACCCTCGTCGGCTTGGCGAACTCGATCGACTCCCCCGCATTCGCTGATCCCGCGGAGGCGCACGCCGCGTCGACGCTGGCGATCGTTCGAATTGCCTACCAAGACCCCGATCTGGCACGGCTGCTGGTGAACCTGAGTCAGGCCGAAGCACGCTTCGAGCGCATCATCCGCCCCCAGGCGGGGGCACTGCTGGAGCGCGGCGTGGCCGAGGGCGTTTTCGCCATCGATGATCTTGAGACCCCGCTGTCGATGTCGATGGCGGCGGCTTTCGAGGTGATCCACGGCATCGTC
>NZ_JBAPRN010000769.1:0-4328 GCF_049281135.1 Mycobacterium sp.
GCCGAGTGCAGTACCTCGCCGCCGTGTGGGATTCGGCGGCGCTGGCCGCCGCGCTCGCCGCTGCTCCGCCGCGAGTGCGGGATCTGTTGCCCGGCAACGCGGTGACCTCTGTAGTGGGCGACGTCGCCGACGTCGACACCCCTGAGCAGCTTGCTGCGGCGCGGGCTCGCGCCGACCGGCGTTCGGGCCCCGCCCCGCCGAGGGACGGCCCGGCCCTACACATCGGGGCGGCTCAGCAATGAAGCGACGTTTCTGTATCAGCTGTGGGTGCGCGATAGCTGACGATCACACCGTCAGCCATGAAGCTCCCACCTCCCACATCAATGCGGCTCGAGCATGCGCTGACGCCCATTAACCGTTCGGGTCAGCTGCAATTCGCGGCCGCGCGATGACGCGGTCGGGTCGGCTGTAAATGTTCATCGAATCGCCCCGCAGGAACGCAACCAGTGTCACGCCCGCTTGCTCGGCGAGGTCGACCGCAAGCGAGGACGGCGCCGACACCGCCGCCAGCAGCGGTATCCCGGCCATTACCGCCTTCTGAGTCAGCTCAAACGACGCGCGCCCACTGACCAGAAGGACGCTGGCGTTCAGCGGTATCCGGTCATTTTCTAGTGCCCACCCAATGACCTTGTCCACGGCGTTGTGGCGGCCGATGTCCTCGCGGACAACGAGCATCGCGCCGTCGAGGTCAAACAGGGCGGCCGCGTGCAGACCGCCAGTGCTGGCGAAAACCTTCTGCGCCGAGCGCAATTGGCACGGCAACGCGGTGAGAGTGGATGCGCTGATGCTCGCCGGCTGGCCGGCCGGGCGGTAGCGGCTGACGAGTCGTACAGCCTCAAGGGACGCCTTGCCGCACACTCCGCATGAAGACGTCGTATAGAAATTGCGGGTGACATCGACGTCCGGGGCCGGCACGTCGGGTGCCAACGCCACGTCCAACACGTTGTAGGTATTGGCGCCATCGGCGCCGGTGCCACTGCAGTAGCGCACCGTCACCAGATCGTCGCGATGCCCGACGATGCCCTCGGTCAGTAAAAAGCCCTGCGCGAGTTCGACATCGGCGCCTGGCGTGCGCATCGTCACGGTAAGTGGTGCGCCGTTGACGCGGATCTCCAACGGCTCCTCGACGGCCAGCGTCTCCGGCCGCCTCACCGCATTATCTGCGCTGAGGTGCTTGGCCGCGCGGCGCGTTGTTAAGCGGCCCATCTGAACCAGCTTTCCGTCGCCGCCGTCATCGGTGCACGCGTATCCATAGTTCTCGACAATCGGCTTTCGGCGGATCTACTGCGTCGCTGCCTAGTGTATGTCCAACAGCCGGTAAACCTCGCCGTTGTTGCGGTTGGGGGCGATTCCGGCCTCGCTGAATTCGCGCCGCACCCGCCCGGTACCCGCTCACCAGCGAGCGTGGGCGCCAACGCCTTGCGGAACCACCGCACCCGCGGCGATAAGCGAGCCGCCTAGTGCGCGACGAAGTGATCGCCGGCGAGCTCGGCAAGCGCTTGCCGCTCTAGGTGTGGTGACAGACCGGGTCTGGCATCCAGTCGAGCAATGACAATGTCAACGTGGGCCGGCCTCCAACGACACCTTCAGCCGCCGGCGGGGCTTGCACCCGTCGCAATGGTTGCCGGGCCAGTCACGGCGGGGGTGACCTCGACGATGAGGTGCTTGGTCAACGGTTGTTCGCTCTGCTGGCTGCGGTCCGAGAGCGCGCACAGCAGGTTCAGCTCGGGCATGTAGCCGAATACGCTGCCGCAGGGGGTGTTGTAGGCCACGGCGCGGTAGCCGTACACAGAGCGGGTGCTGCCGTCGCGGGCGAAGCTGGTGATGTCGATGAGGTCGAACTCATTCAGCCCGCGTTCGCGCATGTCTTCGGCGTTCATGAACAGCGCGGTGCGCAGGTTCTTCAGGCCGCGGTAGCGGTCGTCGTCGGAGTAGATGGTGGTGTTCCACTGGTCGTGGGACCGCACGGTGGAAAGCGTCAACCGTCCCGGCGGTGGCACGATGTCGGGCATCGGCGTAGTGGAGAATTCCGCGTGTCCGGACGCGGTGAGGAAGACTCGCTCGCGGGCTGGCTGGCGGATCCGAAACCCCAGCGGTCGGCGTGCGCGGCGGTTGAAGTCTTCGAAGCCGTCGAGCACCTTGGCCATGACGTCGCGGATCCGGTCGTAGTCGCCGATGTAGGACTCCCACGGTGTGGCCGACGCCGGCAGGGTTGCGCGGGCCATGCCGGCCAGGATCGCGCACTCGGACTTCAGCTGCGGGGATGCTGGCTTTTTCATCCCGAACGACAGGTGCACCATGCTCATCGAGTCCTCGACCGTGACGCCCTGCTCACCTGTCTGTTGAACGTCCTTTTCGGTGCGCCCCAGGCAGGGCATGATCAGCGCCGTGCGCCCGTGTATCAGATGGCTGCGGTTGAGCTTGGTGCTGACCTGAACGGTGAGCTCGCAATTGCGCAACGCGGCGAACGTCGCCTCGGTGTCCGGCGTGCACAAGCTGAAGTTTCCGCCCATGCTGACGAACACCTTGACGTCGCCGGCGAGCATCGCCTGGATCGTCTCGACGGTGCCCAGGCCGTGCTCACGCGGTGGCGTGATCGAACACACCTCTTGCAGCCGGTCGAGCAGCTGCTTGCCCGGCCGGTGGTCGATGCCGCAGGTGCGGTTGCCCTGCACATTGCTGTGGCCGCGCACCGGTGAGGGGCCGGCCCCTTCGCGGCCGATGTTGCCGCGCAGCAGAAGCAGGTTCACGATTTCGCGGACGGTGTCCACTCCGTGTTCCTGCTGGGTCAATCCCAGACACCAGGAAGCCACCGTGCGGTCGGCACCCAGATAGACCTCGGCCAGTTCTCGGATCGCTTTCTCCTCGACTCCGCACTGGTGCACGATCTCGGGCCAGTCGGTCTGCTCAACCAGCGACCGGTAGGCCTCGAAACCGCTCGTAAAGCGCTGCAGGAACTCCTCATCGATGGCCTTGGGGTCGGTCTGCGCACGCTCGAGGACAACCTTCGCGACCCCGCGCAGCAGCGCCAGGTCCCCGCCCACGCGGGGCTGAACATTCATGGTTCCGATCTTGGTGGCGTGGAACGTAGCCATCGCGAGGATCTCGTGCGGCACGATCGTGCGACCGCTGGCCGCCTCGATGAGCGGGTTGATATGCACGATCTGCGCGCCGCGCCGATGCGCTTCGGTGAGTGCGGTCAGCATCCGCGGCGCGTTGGAAGCGGCATTGACACCCATCACCAGCAGCAGGTCGGCCTTTTCCCAATCGTCGAGGTCGCAGGTGCCCTTACCCGTCCCCAACGACGCGGTCAGCGCCCGGCCGCTGGCCTCATGGCACATGTTGGAGCAGTCCGGCAAGTTGTTGGTGCCGAACTCGCGCACCCACAGCTGATACAGAAACGTCGCCTCATTGCTGAGCCGCCCCGATGTGTAGAACGACGCCTGATGCGGGCTCTCCAACCCGCGCAGCGTCGACCCGACCAACTCAAAGGCGTCGGCCCACGAGATCGGCACGTACTTGTCCGACTCGGCCTCGTACACCATCGGTTCGGTCAGCCGACCCTGGTCCTCCAGCGCGAAATCCGTCCACCCCGACAGCTCGGTCACGGTGTGGTTGGCGAAGAAGTCGCGGTCGACCCTTTTGCGGGTCATTTCCCAGGTGACGTGCTTGATGCCGTTCTCGCAGATGTCCAGGTGCAGACCCTTGCGGTCATCCGGCCATGCACATCCCGGACAGTCGAAGCCCGCGTTCTCGTGGTTCATCAGCTGGATCGCACGAGTGCCGGCAACCAGTTCCCGGCTCTGCGCCAACACCTTGGCCACACTGCGAGCCGCACCCCAACCGGCGGCCGGATGGTGATAATCCTCCTGGGAATACTCACCACCGGCGTTGGGACCCCGCCCCACCGCGGGATGACCGGGCTCACCCTGCCCGAGCAGGTGGCCGCTATTAGGTTTCTTATCGTCCGTCATCGCGAAGCCCTTCGTCCGTCTTCCTGCTGGCGACGGCTCACCGCAGTTGAAACGGTGGCGTCGACGCCGACTGGGAGTGATCGCACATCGGGGTCCGGGTGGGTAGCACCCCGCCGCGGGGCCGAGCGCGGATCGTTTCCTGACACTCCTAGCGTTGCAGGCCAATGGTGTCGTGACTAGCACCAATCTGCGGTTTGGGAGGAAACCGTGTTGTCCCGTCGGCAGTGACGAGCACTCGCTCACAGTCGCAGGCAACGGCCCCGTCCTGCTGCAGGATGCCTACCTGATCGAGAAGCTGGCCCACTTCGTCCGCGAGCGCATCCCCGATCGCGTGTACCACGTCAAGGGCGGCGG
>NZ_JBAPRN010000770.1:0-34062 GCF_049281135.1 Mycobacterium sp.
GTCTGACTCCGCGCTCAACCCTGCATTACTCGGAGTTCCGGTGGTGGCCGTCGGGTCATTGGCGGGCGCATCCGAATTCTGGCTTCAGCACGCCACATTCACGCTTACCGAGGATGACGCCGACGACCGCCGAGTGATCGCCGTCGCATCGATCGACACGGCGCTGCGTGACCTGACCGCGCGGGCCGAACGCTGGCCGATTGCGGCGGCGACGTGTGACGACGTGTTGCGTTCGGTGGATCCGGCCGCTCCGGCGCTGTCCGGCGTGGTCACCGAGTCGCTGGCCTACTCAACGCTGCAGGCCGGCCCGGAGTTCGCCCGCTGGTTGGCCGACCGCGGCCCGGCGATAATGCCCGACATCGCCGACCCGGTGCAGGCCCACCGCGACGGCGACACGTTACGGATCGCGTTCAACCGCCCGCAGCGGCACAACGCGTTCTCCACCGACGCTCGTGCCGCGCTGCTGGAGGTGTTGGCTGTGGCACAACTCGATTCGTCGATCGCCGAGGTCGTGCTGACCGGAAATGGACCATCGTTCTGCAGCGGGGGCGACCTCGACGAGTTCGGCACGTTCGCCGACCCGGCCAGCGCCCATTTGGCCCGCACCCGTTACAGCCCGGCGCTGGCGCTCGACGCGGTGACCAGCCGGCTCGGGGCGGCGTGCCGCGCCGAGGTGCATGGTCAGGTGCTGGGCAGCGGACTGGAGATGGCCGCATTCTGCGGCCGGGTCGAGGCGGCGCCCGATACGGTGTTCGGGCTGCCCGAGCTGAGCCTGGGGCTTATTCCCGGCGCCGGCGGCACGGTGAGCGTCACCCGGCGGATAGGACGTTGGCGCACAGCATATTTGGTATTGAGCGGCCTTACCCTGGACGCCGACACCGCGCTGGCCTGGGGTCTGGCCGACGCTTTGCGGTAACCCGCGAAACAGAAGCCACGGCGGCGGTTCGGCCTGCAGCACAGCCGTGGCTTCTGCTTGGCGATGTACTGATCACGAAGTAATGCCGATGCGCCTCATCTGCTCGATCCACGCTTCGGGATACTTGTTGGCATGCAAGACTTCGCGCACCGTCGGCCTGACCTCTTTGTCGACGAACTCGCCCACCGTCGCGACCAGGATGGCTTCGTCGTCGTTTATGCCGCGATCGTGGCACGCGGTGAAGCGGGGCAGCCATGACAGTCGGCCCCTACTTCGACCAGGTGCACACCGGCCAGGTCTTCACCGGTGCACCCTCGATGACGCTCACCCCTGGGCTGGCCGCGGTGCACCAGAGCATCCTCGGTGACCGGTTGCGGTTGCCGTTGGACGCCGAGCTGTCCGCCGCGGTCACCGGGCTGCCGGCGCCGCTGGCGCATCCGGGCTTGGTCTGCGACGTCGCGATCGGACAGTCGACGCTGGCCACCCAGCACGTCAAGGCCAACCTGTTCTACCGTGGGCTGACGTTCTTCCGCTTCCCGGCGATCGGTGACACGTTGTTCACCCGCACCGAGGTTGTCGGGCTGAAGAAAAATTCCGCCAAGCCGGGCCGGGCGCCCACCGGCCTGATGGCGCTGCGGATCACCACCATCGACCAGGCCGACCGGCTCATCCTCGACTTCTACCGTTGCGCGATGCTGCCGTTGAGCGCGGGCGCCGACCCGGACTCCGCCGAGCATGACGACGATCTGTCGAAGATCGGTGCCGATCTGGCTGCGCCGCCGTCGGCGGCTGCCGACTGGAATGGCGAGGTCTTTCGCGAACGTGTCAGCGGGCCGCACTTCGATGCCGCCCTGGCCGGATCGGTGTTGCACGGTAGCGCCGACGTAGTCAGCAGTGCGCCGGAACTGGCTCGCCTGACCCTGAATATTGCAGGGGTGCATCATGATGCGCGCCTCGGTGGCCGACGCCTGGTGTACGGCGGCCACACCATCGGGCTGGCGCTGGCGCAAGCCAGCAAGCTGTTGCCGAACCTGGCGACCGTACTGGGCTGGCAGTCCTGCGACCACACCGCGCCGGTGTACGAGGGCGACACCCTCTACAGCGAGCTGCACATCGAATCCGCCGAGCCGACCGACGGCGGCGGCGTACTGGGATTACGGTCGCTGGTCTACGCGTTGAGCGACCTGCAGGACGAGCCACGCCAAGTCCTGGACTGGCGTTTCACCGCGCTGCAGTTCTGAGGATCAGGTCGTGAGCGCGACGTCGGAGTGGGCCACCGTACTGGTAGAAGCCCGCCGGGTCGCCGCCGATATCGCCGGACTTCTCGGCGTCGAGGTCGACGCCGCAACCATTCTCACGGGGCGGGCGGCGATCATGAACCTGGCCCTGCCCGGCCGAGTCTCGGCGGGCGGCGCCACCCGACTGCTGCGCACGGTCGATGGCTGGTGCGCGGTCGCATTGCCGCGCGACGACGACGTCGCGGCGCTACCGGCGTTGATGGAAGTCGATGCGGTCACCGGCGATCCGTGGGCGGCTTTATCGCATTGGGCCGCATCGTGTTCGACCGGACACGTTGTAGAACGCGCCCAGCTGCTCGACATCGCGGTCGCAGCGTTGGGCGAAGCCGCAGCGGAGCCACCGACCGTGCAAGGCTGCGGTACCAGCACCGGGCCGCGGGGGGCAGGCGGGCTTTTGGTGGCGGATTTATCGTCGCTGTGGGCCGGGCCGCTGTGCGGTCAGCTGCTCGCTCGCGCGGGTGCCGTGGTCGTCAAGGTGGAAAGCCCCAGCCGATCGGACGGTACCCGGCGCGGCGAGCCGGCCTTCTTTGATTGGATGAATACCGGAAAGCTGTCGTATTGCCTCGATTTCGACACCGAGAGTGATGCGTTGCGCCGACTGCTCGATGCTGCTGACATCGTGATCGAGGGCTCTCGGCCCGCGGCGTTGCGACGACGCGGATTGACCGCGGAGAATCTGGCTGGCCACGAAGGTCGAATCTGGTTGCGTATCAGCGGTTATCGAGGCCAGCCCGACCGCCCGGCGTTCGGGGATGACGCCGCGGTCGCCGGCGGTCTGGTCGGCAGAGGTGCCGGCGGGCCGGTGTTCTGTGGCGACGCAATCGCGGACCCGCTCACTGGGCTGGAGGCGGCGCGCGCGGTGGGGGAGTCACTACGCCGTGGCGGCGGTGAGGTGGTCGAGGTGTCGATGGCCCAAGTGGCCGCCCGATACGCGGCGCGACCACAGCCGCCGGATTCCGACGCGCCGGCCGAGTCGCCTACCTTACCGCCGGCTGTTCCGCCGGCGTCACCGCTGGGAGCCGACAACGCCGCGGTCGAGTCGCTGGTATCCGAGAGGCTCGGTGCACCATGCTGATTCAACGCGCAGTGACGCTGGAGGGTGTGCCCGTCGACCTGCGGGTGGGCGCATCGATCGACGAGGTTGCCGGCACCTTGACGCCGCGGCCCGGCGAGGACGTGCTGGACGCAGCGGGTGGGACCGTGCTGCCCGGCCTGCACGACCACCATGTGCACCTGTTTTCCGCGGCCGCCGCGGCGACGTCGCTGAGGGTAGGGCCGCCGCAGATCCGCGATCTCGACGGACTGACTGCCGCACTGGCGAGCGCCGAAGCCGGCGAAGACGGTTGGATCCGCGCCGTGGGCTACCACGACTCGGTGGCCGGACCGCTCGACCGCGGCGTGCTGGACGCGGTGGCTCCGGCGGTGCCACTGCGTGTCCAGCATCGCAGCGGAGTGCTGTGGATCCTCAACTCGGCGGGTCTGGAGCGCATCGGTTTGGCCGAGCACCCGGATGGCCGGCTGCGCAGCGCCGACTCGTGGGCCGATGCGTTGGGACGCAGCGTGACCATCCTGGCAGACCTCAGCGAACGGCTCAGCCGCTGTGGTGTTACCGGAATCACCGATGCCACACCGGATCTCGATATCGCCGACATCGTGCGGTTGTCGGAGCTGCACCGGCACGGTGAATTGCGGCAGCGCGTGCATTGCCTGGCGCCGGGAAAGCGGATCCTGCGTGATGACGACTTGGACCTCGAGCAGCTGGTCGGCTGGATCGCCGACCGTCATCGCGACACCCATCCGGTGGCCATCCACTGCGTCACCGCCGCTCAATTGCTGGTTACCATCGCTGCGCTGCGCGAAGCAGGCTCTAGGCCAGGCGATCGCATCGAGCACGCCGCAGTGGTTCCGGCGGATTGTCTCGCCGATCTCGCCGACCTCGGGGTGACCGTGGTGACACAACCGAATTTCGTTGCGGAGCGCGGTGATCAGTACCTCGATGAGATCCCCGCCGCCGAGCACGGCCAACTCTGGCGGGTGGCGTCGCTGCTCGAGGCGGGCGTACCGGTGGCACTGTCCACCGATATGCCCTTCGGCGACGGTGACCCGTGGGTGGCGATCCGCGCCGCGGTGCACCGCTGCACGCCGAGCGGAGCTGTGCTGGGTATCGATGAATGCATCCCTGCCCGAAAGGCTTTGACGATGTTCTCGGGCCGACCCGATCAGCCCAACGAACTGCGAACCCTGGAACCCGGCCAGCCGGCGGACCTGTGCGTGCTGAGCGTGCCGCCCGAAACCGCGCTCGCCGAACTGGACGCTGGGATGGTGGCCGCAACCGTCGTCGGCGGGGAAGTGGTTTACCCGGCGCGGTGAGTCACGAGATTTCGCCGACGAGATAGCGCTGCAACGTCGGTGCGACCGCGTCGACCAGAGTGTCGACATCCATCGACTGGATCGGCTCGACGCGCACCACGTAACGCATGATGCCCACACCGACCACTTGCGAGGAACACAGCGCGGCGCGGAACGTGATCTGGTCGGCACCGAGCGCCTTGAGCAGTGGATCGAAGACCGGGCCGATGAAGAGTCCCTGCGCGACGTCGACCGTTTTGGCCAGCCCTGCCGTGGCGATCGCGCCGGCAGCGAACGGACCACCGCCGGTGGCATCCCACGTGGTGATCAGCATGTGCAGGGTTCGTCGACCGGCTTGGTTGACCCCTCCGCGGATGATCCGATCGATGAAGTCCGGCGTCCGGAACGGGAGACGCAGCTTGCGTGCCACCGGGTCAAGAATCCCGCGAAACGGGATTTCGGGAGGGGCCACGCTGTCAGGATGGGCGCAGCGCAGGCAAAGTTCAAGCATCTCCCGCGCGCGTCGCGGCGCGCCGAATCAGTGCGGCAGCTCGCGGAACGGTGTGTTGCGATACGGCTCAGGCTCTTTCGGTAGGCCCAGCACGCGTTCGCCGACAATGTTGCGTTGAATCTGATCGGTGCCGCCGCCGATCGAAGTGAAATAGGCGTTCAACGTCCGGAACGTCACCGCGTCGCCGATGGGATTGTCCGGACCGGTCAACATCGCTTCAGCGCCGACGATTTCGGTTTCGACGCGGGCGGTCTCATGCAGGATCCGCGACATCGCGATCTTGCCGAGCGCCATCAGCGTGGCCGCCTCCGCCCGATCGACCGCGGCCTTCGACCGTTGGGTGTTCCACCGGTTGACCGTGGCCAACGCATCGACGTGGGCGATCTGCTGACGAATGTAGGGGTCCTCCAGCCGGCCGGCTTCCCGGGCCAATTCGACAAGGAGATGGGCCTTCTCGGCCTGGGGTCGCTTGGCGTCCTTGGCGGTGCGGGCCATGTCTGCCATGAAGCGTCGTTCGTAGCCGAGCGCGGTCTGTAGCACTGACCACCCGGCGTTCAACTCGCCAACCAGGTTCTCGGCGGGAAGGCGAGCGTCTTCGATGAAGACCTCGTTGAACTCCGATTCGCCGGTGATCTGGTGGATCGGCCGAACCTCGACGCCGGGCTGATGCATCGGCAGCATAAAGAAGCTGATGCCCTGGTGTTTCGGCACATCCCAGTCGGTTCTGGCCACCAACATGCCGTAGTCGGCAGTTTTGGCGAACGATGTCCACACCTTCTGCCCGTTGATCACCCACTCGTCGCCGTCGCGCTCGGCCCGTGTGCGCAGGCCGGCCAGATCCGACCCCGCGCCGGGTTCGCTGTAGAGCAGGCACCATTTGCTCTCGCCGCGGATCGACGGCGGAATCAGCCGCCGCTTTTGCTCGTCGGTTC
Organism: Mycobacterium sp.; assembly: GCF_049281135.1. Classification (GTDB taxonomy): domain Bacteria; phylum Actinomycetota; class Actinomycetes; order Mycobacteriales; family Mycobacteriaceae; genus Mycobacterium. The sequence goes on from NZ_JBAPRN010000770.1 coordinate 6,007, forward strand.
CGACGTCGTGCAGCGTGCAGGCGAACAGATTCCCACGGTCGTGACCGCAGCCATGGGCGCCGACCGCAGCGAATTCCGCAGCAACGAGCCGGGATTGGGCATCCGAAACACCGCGGCCGTAGCACTCTGGTTCCCAGCTGGGGACCGCCCATCCGGCATCGACGACGATGTGGGCCCAGCTGGCGCGATCGATCTCCGGATTCCAGTTGGCCGACAACCAACTTCGGACCTCGTCGCGCAGCTCCTCGTCAGTCAAGCGCCGCTCTCCCCCGCTGCGCGGCTGGTGGGCCCCCACTGCATCGTCGCCGGCGGATGTCACCGGTCATGCTCCGATCTGCTGCAGGTAGCGTTCCCGGTGCCACGATGGGCTGCCCAGCAGCTGCGCGTCGCTTCGGGCTCGGCGCAGATACAAGTGGGCCGGGTGCTCCCAGGTGAACCCGATGCCGCCGTGTACCTGGATGCTGGTCGCTGCGACGAAGACAAAAGCATCCGAGCAATACGCTTGTGCCAGAGCAAGATCAGCGATTCTGGAGGGCGCATGTTCGGCGAATGAGTTGGCGGCGAAGCGTGCCGCCGACACGGTGGATTCGGCCTCCAGCAGCATGTCGGCACACATGTGCTTGACGGCTTGGAAACTGCCGATCGCGCGACCGAACTGGTAGCGGGTCTTGGCGTATTCGGTGGCCATTTCGACCGCGCGCCGTGCCCCGCCGGCCTGCTCGCTGACCAAGGCCAGCGCGCCGGCGTCCAGCGCCGCATTGAACACCTCGACGCCGGCACCCGGCCGGCCGATCAAACGTGCCGGGGTATCGACGAATTGCAGACGGCATTGCTTGCGGGTCGGGTCGACCGTGGTCAACGCTGTCACAGCCAGGCCGGGAGCACCGGCATTGACCGCGAAAACCGCGGGGCCCGCGTCGGTGGCAGCCAACACGTACAACAGTTCTGCCGACTGCCCGTCGAGCACGAAATGCTTGTAGCCGGTGACGTGCCAGGTGTCGCCGATTTGACCGGCGGACGTGGCTATCCTCGCCGGCAACCTGGCGGAGCCGTCTTCGGCGAAGGCGACGGTCGCGATCAGTTCACCTGCCGCGATCCGGGGCAACACTGCGGCACACTCGGCTGCGTCGCCGGTCGCGGCCAACAATCCGGGCACCAGCACCGCGGTCGACAGGAACGGACCGACCAGCAGCGTTCGGCCCATCTCTTCCATCGCGATGCCCATTTCCACCGGGCCCGCACCGGCGCCGCCATGCTCCTCGTCGATCAGCAGTCCGGTGAGACCCATGGCCGCCAATTCATGCCATACACCGGGCTCCAGGCCCGTGTCGGTCGCCATCTGCGTCCGCACCTGGGCCTCGCTGGAGTGACGCGCCATAAGGTCGGCGACCGCGCGGCGTAGCGCCCGCTGTTCGTCGCTCACCAGGAATGGTGCGGCGGTCGGCATCAACTTGTAGCGGCCAGCGCGGATCGCAGGCTCGCGCACTGACTGGCGAAAAACGACTGTGACACCGAGGCTTTCGGCACTATCGCGTCGAAGCCGTGAAACGCTCCGGGGATCACTTCGACTTGGCACGGGACGCCGGCAGCGGTGAGCCGCTCGGCGTAGGCAAGATCCTCGTCGTGGAACAGGTCATGGGTGCCGACGCCGATCCATGCCGGGGGCAGTCCGCTCAGATCCTCGCGGCGTGCCGGGACCGCGACGTTCGGGTCGGCGCTGCCGAGATATGCCGCCCAGCCGAAGCGGTTGCTCTTCGGGCTCCACAACCGGTACTTCGGGTTTTCCGGTCCGGAGCCACTTCGGTCGTCGAGCATCGGATAGGCCAGTAACTGCAGGGTCGGCGTCACCTCGCAGCGATCACGTGCCAGCAGCGCCAACGCCGCCGTCAATCCACCGCCCGCGCTGGCCCCGCCGATCGCCACTCTTGCCGGGTCGACGGCCGGCAGGGCGGCCAACCACGTCAGCGCGGCATAGCAGTCCTCCAGCGGCGCAGGGTAGGGGTGCTCGGGCGCCAGCCGATAGTCCACTGCCGCGACGGTAACGCCCAACTCGCGGGCAAATCGACGACACAGCCGGTCGTCTTGCTTTGCAGTACCCATCACGTAGCCGCCGCCGTGAATCCACAGCAACGCTGCGCCGGGTTGGCTGACGCCGTCCGGGCGGTGCAGTCGCACCCCGACACCGGAGCGCAGGATGAGCGCCTCCACGCCATCGGGGTTCTTGCCTCGCGGCGTGACCGACGACAGCCTGCGGATCACCCGCAGCGTGCGGGGGCCGATCAACGATTTCGGCGCGAGGCGGGCGACTTTGCGGAGGTCAGGATGGAAATGAGTGCTCGGCATTAGTCCAGTATCTCCAACGCCAAACGGCCGCCGTCCGGGGCTCCTTCGATGACGGCGAAACTTTCGGAAACAGTCAGAGTTGATGGGTTTAGCCTGACGACACGACCATTGCCGGTCGATGTCTAGTTCAGCCAGTCGGCCAGCACCTCGTCGGTGTGCTCGCCAGGCACGCAAGGCGGACTGTCCACTACCGCAGGAGTCCGCGAGAAATGGGGGGCCGGCGACGGCTGGGTTATGCCATTGCCGACGAAAAAAGTCTTGCGGGCTGCCAATTGCGGATGGCTGGGCGCATCTGCCATGCCGAGCACGGGCGCCACGCAGGCGTCGCTGTCGCTGAATATCTCTGCCCATTCCTGCTGGGGGCGGGCGGCGAAGGCGGCGCTGATCTTGTTTCGCAGCTGTGGCCACGCGTCGCGGTCGAATTGCGCATCGGGGTCAGACGGGAGTTCGAGCAGGCGGAGGAACTCGGCGTAGAACTGCGGTTCGAGCGCACCGACGGCCATGAATTTTGCGTCCGAGGTCTGATAGACGCCGTAGAACGGCGAACCGCCGTCGCCCAGGTTGGTGCCGCGTTCATCGGACCAGACTCCCGCCGCGTAGCAGCTGTAGATCATGGTCATCAGATGGGAGGTGCCATCGACGATCGCCGCGTCGACCACCTGGCCACGCCCACTTCGCCGGGCCTCGTCCAGTGCGGCGAGCATGCCCACCAGCAGGTACATGCTTCCGCCGGCGAAGTCGCCGACAAGGTTGAGCGGAATCTGCGGGGGGCCGCCGGCGTGCCCGATCGCGTGCAGCGCTCCGGTTGGCGCGATGTAGGTGATGTCGTGTCCGGCGGTCTGCGCCATCGGGCCGTCTTGACCCCATCCGGTCATGCGTCCGTAGATCAATTGAGGTCGCCGCAGCAAGCATGGTTCGGGCCCGATACCGAGACGTTCGGCCACCCCGGGGCGGAAGCCCTCGAACAGGATGTCGGCGTGCTCGACCAATTTCAGTACCGTCTCAGCCCCGCCGGATACCGCGAGATCGACTGTAATCGAACGTTTTCCGCGGTTGAGCAGGTCGTCGGCCCACGGAACTAGTTGCATGCCCCCGCCACCGGGTCGATCGACGCGCACCACATCGGCACCCAGATCCGCGAGCAGCATTCCGCAGAACGGCCCCGGTCCGATCCCGGCTATTTCGAGAACCTTCACACCGGACAAAGGGCCGGTTGTCATGTCCGTCTCCACTCAACGATGCAATACTAGTCAACATTGACTAGTATTGAGGCTAACGCGGTTTTCTGTAGTGTGTCAATTTGCCGCACAACTTGAGGAGTTCACCTTGACTGCAAGGAGTTCGACCGCGACCCCGCCCGTCCGGATCAGTCAGCGTGAGCGTCGCCAGGCCGCGGAACGAAAGCTGCTTGATGCCACGGTTTCGATCCTGATCGAGCGCGGCTACGCGGCAACCACCACGCTCGAGGTGCAAAAGCAAGCCGGCGTCTCTCGCGGGGTGCTGTTGCACTACTTCGGCTCTCGGGGCGAGCTCATTAGCGCGGCGGCACGCCATTTGTATGCCACCAAGGTCGGCGAGGCGCGGCTGCGTGCCAGCGAGACGCTCGACGGCGAGGATTGGGCTTCGCTGGTGTGGCAGGTCGTTTCGGGCCCGTTGGGTGGAGCCTCCCTCGACCTGCTTATCGCTGCCCGACACGATCCCGACATGCGCGAATACCTGAAGCCCCTGGAACGCGAGTTAGCGCGCGCGAACGTAGACCTGTGCAAGGCGCTGCTCGGCGAGCGGCGCGCCGACCACAAACGATTCCCCGAATTCTGCGTAGTGGTAATCAATTCGATGCTGGGGGCTGCGGCCGCCAAACCATTCCATAGCCGCGCGGAAGAGAAGCGCCTGCTCGAAGCGTGGCGGCGGATTCCCGACCTCTACTTCGGTCCGGAGACAAGCGACGCGTGACCGTGGTTTCAGCCGTCGCGCCGTAGTCGTCGCCCGATGTCGCGGGCCACGAACAGGCGCAGCAATGCGCTAACAATGCGCCCGCGGAGATGCGAGTAGGGGTACCAAAGCAATTGGTTCTCCAGCCGTGGCACGCGTGGCATGGTGATGGCCTGCTGACGGCAGTACTTCCGAATACCTTGCGGGCCGCCCAGCCGAGACCCGAGGCCGGAGCCTTTCCAGCCGCCGTGCGGGAGCGGGAAGCAGAACAGATTCGAGTACGCGTCGTTGATGTTCACGGCGCCGACCTCGAGTTGGTGTGCGATGTCGCGTCCGCGATCGATGTCCTTGGTCCACACCGTGGCCGACAGCCCATACTGGGAGTCGTTTGCCAACCGGATCGCCTCTTCTTCGTCGGAGACCTTCATCACCGGGATCGTCGGGCCGAAAGTCTCATCGCGCATGCAGGCCATCGAATGATCGACGTCCAGAAGAATCGTGGGCTCGAAGAACCCACCGGTGGCCTTTCCGCCCGTCGCAATCGTGGCCCCGCGTGCGACGGCATCCTGGACGTGGTCTCGCACGATACCGACCTGCTGCTTGGTGACCAACGTGCCGACATCCACTGAGTACGAACCGTTGTCGACACCTTGCCTGATCGACTGCACCCGCTCGGTGAGCAGTGCGACAAATCGGTCATAGACCGGTGCCTCGACGTACACCCGCTCCACGGAGATGCAGGCCTGACCCGAGTTGAACAGCGCCGCCCACGCGATGCCGTTGGCGGCGCGCGAAAGGTTGGCGTCGGCCAGGACGATGGCCGGGTCCTTGCCGCCCAGTTCGACGCCGCAGGGAATCAATCGTTCGCCCGCCCGCGCGGCGATGGCCCGTCCGGTCCTGGTGGAACCGGTGAACTGCACCATGTCCACGGCGTCCACCACTGCCGCGCCCGTTGCGCCGAGACCGGTGACACACGCGAGAACCGGCGGTGCACCGATCTGTTCCCAGCCGCGGGCGAGTTCTCGCGCGGACAACGGAGTGACCTCCGAGGGCTTGACGAGGACGGCGGCACCGGCCAGCAACGCCGCGACGGCATCGACACCGGGAATGAGTAACGGGAAGTTCCATGGCGTGATCACGCCGACGACCGGGTACGGGCGGTACACCCTGGTGAGCTTCTTGGTGGAGGTGAGTGGACCGTGCGGGCGGAACCTCTTCTCGGCGAGGTACTTCCGCGCCCGGTCGGCGTAGTAGTTGATCGCGTCGCAGGTGACCATGACCTCGAACGCCGCCTCGACTCGAGGCTTACCAGTCTCGGCAGCGAGGACATCGACGAGCCGGGATTCGTTGTCCAGCAACCAGTCCCGCAGCTTTCGCAACCAAGCAGCCCGAGCGTCGGGCCCCAGCGCCTCCCAGGACGACTGATGGGCGCGTAGTTCGTCCACGACCGCGGTGACCGCGTCGGCGGATTGCGCTGCAACGCTGCCGACGAGCTCACCCGTCGCGGGGTTGTGCACGTCGAGTGCCTCGGTACCCGGGTGCGACAGTTGATCGATACTCACGAGGCGCTCCTCGATTGGTGGATGGCGTTGGCGAATCGCCCTATTTGCTGCAACGCGTCGCGCGTCTCGGGAAGCCACGTCCCGAGCTGATGCCATGCGTGCGGAACCTCGGGGAAGACCTCGAGCCAGACCGGCACTCCGGCCGCTCGCGCGCGCTCGGTCACCCGCACCGAATCGTCGCGCAACACCTCGTTGTGCCCGGTCTGGAACAGCAGCGGCGGCAGACCGGTGAAGTCGCCGAACACCGGCGAAATCAGGGGGTCTGTCGCATCGACATCCGGCCGGTACCACCGCTTCAGGAATGCCAGCCCACGCCCCCCTAGTGCGGTGTCGAAGCCCGAATTGATGCTGATCGACGGACTGGACCAGGAGAAGTCGAAACCACCGCTGAGCATGACAGCGCCCGCGGGCATCGGAAGACAGGCGTCTCGGGCCCGCTGCAACGTGACGAGGGCGGCGTTTGCGCCGGCCGACTCGCCCGCGATCATCAATTGACCCGGGTCCTGCCCGGCCTCCAGTAATGCCTCATAGGCGTGCAGACAATCGTCGATGGCCGCCGGAAACGGGTGCTCAGGAGCCAATCGATAAGCCGGAACGACGACTTGGGTCCGCAGGACATTCGCCAGCCGCGACAGGAATCCGGTGTAGAGGTTGCGGGGATACATCAGGAATCCACCACCGTGCAGGTACAGCACGGTGCGCGCGGGCTTTGTGCGAGCCGGGTGGAATTCCCGCGTGGGCAGGCCACCCAATTCCGCGTCGACGATCCGGCATCCCGGCGCGGGCCCGTCGAGAAGGCTCGCTGCCGCACCGGCGCGGTCGAAGAACGCCCGCATCCCGTGGAGGTCGTCGTGGTATCGGCGAAACGCCGATTGGGACGCCGCACGGATCACCGGATTCAACAGGCGCAGGGCGACGCTTCCCCGCTGCCCATTCATCTAGGTGTCGCGCCGAGGATCGTCACGACTGCCACTGCCGCGTCGGGTCCCATATAGCCTCCCGCGTTCTCTGCCAGGGCGATCCGTGCGCCATCGACCTGACGCTCGCCGCAACGGCCGCGGAGTTGCTCGGTGAGCTCGACGATCTGCGCGAGACCGCTTGCTCCGATCGGGTGCCCTTTGCTTTCCAGGCCACCGCTGGTGTTGACCGGCAGCCTGCCGCCAATACTGGTGTCGCCCTTGCGGATCATGTCCACGGCTCCGCCGGGTTTGGCCAGCCCGAGTTCTTCGATCACGATCAACTCGGCCGGCGAGGTGGCGTCGTGGCATTCCAGCACGTCAACCTCGGCTGGCTCGATGCCGGCCCAGTCAAACGCCCGCTTCGCCACGCCGGCAACAAGCTCCCCGCCGACACCAGGCTTCGACGCGCCGGTCATGGTGGCCAGCACCGTGATCGGCTCGGCGCCCCAACGTGCGGCAATGTCCGGCGTGGTCACGATGACCGCAGCAGAGCCGTCGCCGATCGGCGAACACATCGGCAGGGTCAGCGGACCGGAGATCGTGCGTGCAGCCATCACCTCCGCGAGGGTGAACCGGGTCCGGTATTGCGCCTTGGGATTGAGCGCACCGTGGTCGTGGTTCTTGACCGCGACGCGAGCGAAGTCTTCCTGGGTGGCGCCGGTTCGGTCCATGTACTCGGTGGCCGCTTTCGCGTAAACATCCATGAAGACCGATTGGTCCCCGCCGCCGACGCCGATTTCGGCGAAGATCTCCGCTAGCCGATCCTGGTCCAGCGCGCTACCCATCGCCGCAAAGGTCAGCGCCTTGTCGGGGTGGTAGAGCTTCTCGGCGCCCACCGCCAGCGCAACATCGACATAGCCGGACGCGACCGCGAGCCATGCCTGATTGAGTGCGGTCGACCCTGAGGCGCAGGCGTTTTCGACGTTTATCAATGGAATGCCGTTGAGTCCCGCCCCGCGCATGGCGTGCTGTCCGCGCACGGAGTGCTGGCCCTGCAGAATGCCGGACGCGGTGTTCGCGTAGTAGATCGTGTCGATGCCCTTGTCCGAGTCGCCCATTTCGGAATCTTTGATTGCGGCCTGAACCGATTCGGCCACAAGCGATTTGATGCTGCGGTCGAGGAATTTGCCGAATGCGGTCATTCCGACCCCAGCCACCACAACAGTCCGCAGTGAAGCTTCGTGATTGGTCATCGCGCCAGCGCCTCCTTGCCGATAAGCTCACGCGCTATCACGAGCTTCTGAATTTGAGGTGTGCCGTCGCCGATCATGCATCCCGAGACATCTCGCAGCATGGCCTGCAGCGGCATCTCATCGGACCAGCCAGCTTGGCCGTGCAGCACGATGCAGTCGCGGATCGCGTTGTGCGCGACCAGCGGTCCCCACCACTTGAGCATTGCGGCTTCACTCGTGTGCGGCTGCCCCGCCATCCGAAGCCCGAGGGCGTGATAGCCCAGCGCCCGCACCGCCGAAACATAAGTGCTGTGTTCGGCGATGACGAACGACACGCCCTGGTTGGCCGCCAATGGCCGGCCGAATGTCTGACGCTGTTTGGAGTATTCGATCGCCATGTCGAGCGCACGTTGCGCGGTGCCGATGTTCATCAGAGCGATCAGTGTTCGGCTCAAATCGAATTCGTGCATCACCATGCCGAATCCGCGTCCGATCTCGCCGAGTACGTGGCTGTCCGGCACGAACACACCGTCGAGGAAGATCGAGCCACGGCCTAGCGGTTTGAAGCCGGGATCGCGAATGGGCTGCGTGGTGACCGCGGGATCGTCCATGTCGACGAGGAACATTCCGATGCCCTTGACCCCCGACCCGGGGTTGGTCTGCGCGATGACGATCGCGACATCGGCATGCACGGCCTGGGTGATCGAGGTCTTCTCTCCGGAGATCTGCCAGCCACCGTCGACCCGGGTGGCCCGTGTGGAGAGATTCGCCGCGTCAGACCCCGCCCCCGGTTCAGTCAGCGCGAGGCAGATGACGGCCTCGCCGGCGATACCGCGAGCGACCCATCGCTCGCGAACTTCGTCGCTACCGTGGGTGGCGAGCAGGGCGTTGCTGACATTTGCCGCGAACGCCAGGTAGGCGATCGCGGGGTCGGCATAGGCAAGTTCCTCGACAGCGATGCCCACAGCCAACACGTCGCCGCCCTGGCCGCCCGCCGATTCACTGATCAGGAGTCCGAGCAGCCCCGCGGCGCCGAGTTCACCGAACTCGGCGGTCGGGAACTTCTCGCTCTGCGACCGGGCCAGCATCGAGTCGGCGTAGCGCGATCGGGCCAGCGTCCGGACCGATTGTCGGAAGGCGAGGTGGTCTTCGCTGAGGGTGAAAGGCACGGTCGTGTGCACGTTTTATTCTCCTATCGTCCTTGGTAGATCGGGGTGCGTCGGGCAGCGAACGCCGCGATCCCCTCCGCGAAGTCTTGCGAGCGGCACTGCTGGGCTAGGGCATGCTGCTCCGCGGCGAGCGCGTCCCGAAGAGATTGATCGGGTGCGTCGTTGATCAGGCGCTTCATTCGGCGCAGACCCAGCGGGCTCTTGCCGGCCAAGGTGGCGGCGAGTTCGGAGAGCCGGGTGTCGAGCTCGTCGGGGTCGACGATCTCGCTGACCAGTCCCGCGAGCACCGGCGACGACGGCGGAAAGTGATCGCCGGTGAAGGCCAGGTATTTCGCCATGTGTGCGCCCACCACCCGCGCCAGCCGAACCGAGCCTCCGGCGCCAGGAATCAGTCCGTAGTTCGCGTGCGCATCACCGATGCGTGCGGCGCTCGAAGCCACCACGATGTCGCTCGCGAGCAGCAGCTCGAGTCCGCCGGCTAGCGTCAACCCGTTGACGCCCGCGATCACCGGTTGGGCAAGCGCGGCAAGCCGCTCGATGGTCCGGCCGGCGTAGGAGACGAATTCGACAACCTGGCTCGGATCGATCTCGCCGGCAGCGTTGGCGATGGCCTTCAGGTCGGCGCCCGCGCAGAATGCCCGGCCGGTGCCCGTCAAAACAACCACCCGAACGGATTCGTCGGGTTCGATCTCGTCCAGCGCTACGTTCAATTCGTCCAGCAGGCCTGGGCTGATGGCATTCATCGCGGCCGGACGTTGCAGCCGTAGCCAAACGACTGCTCCTGCGCGGTGTTTCGCGAGGGTGGGGGATAGGGCCGTGTCGGTCATGTCAGTTGACCGCCCGCTCGAGGCCCGCCCAGTAGGCGGCGCGAAGTACCTTCTTGTCGATCTTTCCCACCTTTGTCAGAGGTAGTTGGTCGACCACCTCGATCGACTTCGGCGCATGGTGCGGACCTTTGCGCTGCTTGACGCTGGCCATCAACGCGGCCGTGTCCGGTGTTGCGCCGGGCCGGGCCACCACAAATGCCTTGACCGCCTCGCCCCATTTCGGGTCGGGTACGCCGATCACCGCGGCCATCGACACCGATGGATCATCGGCGAGAACGTCTTCGATCTCGCGGGGATAGATGTTGAAGCCGCCGGAGATCACCATGTCCTTCTTGCGGTCCACGATGTGGAAGACGCCGGTATCGCTGCGGTACCCCATGTCCCCGGTCCGAAGCCAGCCGTCGCGCAGCACCTCGGCGGTCTCCGCGGGACGCTTCCAGTACCCGGACATCACGGCTCGTGATCGCACGCATAGTTCGCCGACCGTTCCGTCGGGCAGGGGCAGCCCGTCCTCGTCGAGGACGTCGACGAGGGATCCGGCGACCGCGCGACCGCAGGAGGCCCAATTCGCCGGATCGTGTTCGGAGGGCAACAAACTGGTGGCCATGGCGAGGCACTCGGTCTGGCCATACCCTTGTAAGAGGATGCGCCCGAACGCCTGTTGCGCCTCGTCGATGCGCGACGGCGACATCGGCGACGCACCATAGACCACCGTCTCCAGCGAGCTCAAGTCGAACCGGTCCAGACCACCGTGATCGAGCAACGCATACAGCACGGTGGGGATGGTGAACACGTAGTTGATGCGATGGCCCTCCACAGCGGCAAGCCATTGCTCGGCGTCGAAGCCCGCCTGCAGAACGACGGTGCCTCCGCGCAGCAGCGTGGGCAGGATCGGCAGGACACCGGCGTGGGTAATCGGAGTTGCGATCAGCGTCCGCGGGTCCAACGGCAGTCGCCAAGAGGCGATCAGCGAGAACACCGCCTGAACCATCGCGCGCTGGGAGATCATGGCGGCCTTGGGCCGCCCAGTGGTGCCGCCGGTGTACTGCAGCCAGGCGATGTCTTCTTCCTCGGCGCCACCGCGGGTGAGCGGTTCCGGCGTGGCCCCGACGCACAACGCCAGCAGGTCCTCGCCGACGTCCGCGGGCCCCAGCGTGAGCAGATGCTTGACGGTGGTGGCGCGTGCGACGATCTGGGCACCGACATCCGCGAACTTGGGATGCACGATGAGAATGTCGGTTTCGGCGTCCTCGCACAGCTGCACGTGGTCGTCGACGGACCCTAGGGGATGCAGCCCGGTGTACATCGCGCCGCTGAGGCAGATCGCGGCCTGCGCCATCCAGACGTCGGGCGAATTGACGCTGAGCGCGCCCACGCAGTCACCCTTCGCAATGCCCTTGTCTTGCAGCACCTTGCGGATGCGGCTGGTCATATCGGCGGCCTCGGCGTAGGACACGCGGCAGTCGTCCTGGATGAACGCCGTGCGATCGCTGTGGCGAGTCAGCGCTTCAACGATCAACGCGGAGTAGGAGATTCCGCTGTGTGGTTCCGTCATGATTCCTCTTTGATGTGGAGGTCGCGGCTAGACATTGGGTAGCCGGGCGCCGGCGTCGATCGACAGTGTCGTCGCGTTGAGGTACCTGTTCTCGATGATGTGCATGACCAGTGATGCGAACTCGCTGGGGTCACCCAGTCGCGACGGGTTGAGGGCGGCTGAGCCGAGCGCTTGAACCACCTTGGGATCGACTTCGGCGAAGATGCCGGTATCGAACAGACCAGGCGCGATGGTCACCACCCGAATGCCGTACTGAGCCAGGTCGCGAGCTGCCGGAAGCATCAAGCCGATCAGGCCGGCTTTGCTTGCGCTGTAGGCCGCCTGGCCCTTCTGACCTTCGAATGCGGCGCCGGAGGAGACGTTGATGATGACCCCTCGTTCACCGTCAAGCCCCGGGTCCGTGTTCCGGGTCATCAGCTCGGCGCATTGGCGCATGACATCGAATGCACCCACCAGATTCACATCGATAACCCGCTGAAACTGTTCGATGTCGAGCGGCCCACTCTTGCCAAACACCCTCCCGGGATTGGGAATCCCTGCGGCGTTGACGCACACGTCGACCCGGCCGAATATCCCTGAGACTTCGGCGATCGCCGCGGTGACTGCGGCACGGTCGGCCACATCCACCGTCACCGGGACTGCAGGCGCGCCAGCCTCTTCGGCAACCGAACGCGCTGCCCCCGCGTTGCGATCCAGGACTGCCACCTGCGCTCCGGCCTTCGCCAAGGCCAGGGCCGTGGCCCGGCCCAAACCTGATCCGGCGCCCGTCACGAGTGCAACTCGATCAACGATGTCCACTGCTGCCAATCCTTTCGAGGCTGCCGATATCAAACCAGTCAGATGTGACTGGTTTTAAACTAACATCAAATCTCCCGCGGGTCAACGATCAAATGCCGCTGTCGCAGTGCCGGGTGCCTTACCGCTGACGGGCCGGTAAGCCATGGTCACAGTGACTGGCTCGACGAGCTTTCGCTATTGACCGAACGGCCCGGCCCTGTTTTACTTCAGTCAATCTAGTCAGATCTGACTGGTTTTACCGAACGGATCGATGTGGACATCTCGAATCAAGTAACCGGCCTCATGGAACGAGTGGGACTGGCCAAACGAACCGACCAACTCGGTGCGGTGGCGATGAACGCGGCTCAGCTCCTCATGCACGGCGGGTTCGAGACGGGCGAGAAAGGCTCGCCGTTCGAGGTGGTGGCAAAGGAGCCGATGTATCGACTACGCCGGTACTTCCCGGACAGTGACAGCGCTGGGCGGCCGGCGGTGGTTCTCGTCCCGCCGATGATGTTCGTGGCAGACGTCTACGACGTGTCCTCGTCGTCGTCGGCGGTGAGCGTGCTCCATGAGTACGGCATCGATCCGTGGGTGGTCGACTTCGGCGCACCCGAACATGAAGAAGGCGGGCTGCAGCGGACGCTCGCCGATCACATCGTTGCAACCAGCGAGATCGTCGACCGAGTTCGGGGCCTGACCGGCAGAGACGTCCATCTCGGTGGTTACAGCCAAGGAGGAGTCTTCGCGTACTCCGTCGCCGCCTACCGGCGCGGCGCGGGACTGGCGAGCGTCATCTCGTTTGGTAGCCCTGTCGACACCAAGTCGGTGTCGATATTTTCGTTACCCGAACCGTTGATGGAATTCGCGGCAGACGCGGTCGCCGCGTTACTGGATCGCACGGGACTACCCGGATGGGCCACCCGCGAAGGCTTTCGGCTGCTCGATCCGGTGAAGAATGTGCGGTCACGTATCCAGTTCCTGCGGCAACTGCACGATCGCGAAGCGTTGCTGCCCAACGAGCGTCAGCGGCGCTTCATCGAGTCTGAAGGCTGGATCGCATGGCCGGCTCCAGCACTGGCCGACGCACTGCGGCAGTTCATCGCCCAGAACCGGATGCTGGCCGGCGGCATGGTCATCGACGGGCGACCGCTGGCTCTCTCAGACATCGACAAGCCCGTCCTGTGCTTTGTCGGCGTGAACGACCAGATCGGACAGCCCGAGGCGGTCCGGGCGATCGCCCGCGCGGCTCCGCGTGCCGACATCTACCAGGTCTCGTTGCCGGTCGGACACCTCGGCATCGTCGTGGGTTCAGCGGCAACGACGAGCACCTGGCCGATGGTCGCCGCCTGGGCATCGCATCTCGACAACGGCACCGATATGCCGGAGATCATCGAGCCGATGACTACGTCGAAAGTTGCTGCAGACAAAGAAAAACGCAACCCGTTCGTCTCAGCGGTGGGTAAGGGACTGGAGGCCGGCTGGCGATTGGGCGCGTCGACGCTCGACGCGACGTGGGCACTCACCGCGGGCGCCGCCACTACTCTGCCGCGGCTGTTGCGTCTGGAATTGGTGCGGCCCGAGACGCGGGTGTCTCTCGGCAGACTCCTCGACGAACGTGCCGAAGGACACCCCGGTGCAGTCGGATTCTTGTGGGAGGACCGCGCCTACACTCACGCCGCTCTCAAGACGCGCATCGACGCTGTGGTGGCGGGACTGCTGTCGGTCGGCGTGCGCCAGGGTGAATCAGTTGGGGTGCTGATGGATACCCGTCCCAGCATGCTTATCGCCGTTGCCGCTCTGAACCGGATCGGAGCGGTGGTCGTGTTGTTACGGCCCGACGGTTCGCTCACCGAGGAGATCAAACTTGGTGGCGCCGCACGCATCGTGACTGACCCGGAACACGTCGACTCCGTCCGCGCGCGAGCCGACACCGAGGTGTTCGTGCTCGGCGGTGGTGGAGGACAACGGGACCTCGGCGTCGATGGGGTGATCGACTTGGAGCGCATCGATCCAGCTGAGGTCGTCTTCCCGACCTGGTATCGACCGAATCCCGGCGTGGCGCGCGAGACGGCCTTTGTCTTGTTCACCGGCGACGGTCCCTCGACGAGGGCGCGAATGATCACCAATGCGCGCTGGGCGCGGGCCGCCTTCGGAACCGCGGCCTCGGCTGAACTCGGACCGCGCGACACGGTATTCAGTGTCAACCCGATCCACCACCCGTCGGGTCTGTTGATGTCCCTCGGTGGCGCGGTTGCCAGCGGTGCCCGCTTTTCGATGGCGAGCCGATTCGACCCCGACACATTCTGGAATGAAGCGCGCCGCTATGGCGTGACGGTGGTGTCCTACACCTGGACACAGCTCCGCGACCTCGTCGAGGCACCGCCGCATCCCGGTGAGCAGCACCACACGATCCGTACATTCATCGGCTCGGGTATGCCGGCCGGGCTGTGGCACAGGGTCATTGAGCGCTTCGCCCCGGCCCGGGTGGTCGAGTACTACGCCTCCGCGCAGACCGACGCGATCCTGGTAAACATGCCCGGCGCAAAGGTCGGCTGCATGGGCACCCCGCTTCCGGGCAGTCCCGAGCTACGCATCGCCCGCATTGACGAAAAGACCCGGCGGCTGGCCCTGTCCGCCGACGGCTCCGCCGAGCAGTGCCGGCCCAGGGAAATCGGGATGATGCTGTCGCGGGTCGAGCCGGGAATGTCGCCTGCGGCGCGCCCACATCGGGGGCTATTCGCTCCGAGAGACGCTTGGGTGACGACCGGAGATCTGTTCTACCGCGATGAGGACGGCGACTTCTGGCTCGCGGGCAGTGCCGACTCGCTCGTCACTACCGCCCACGGGGTGGTCGGCGGGTCCGCCGTCGAAGACGCACTCGGCATCCTCGATGCGATCGACGTGAGCGTCACCTACGCCGCCCCCGGAGCGGACGGCGACATCGCGGTCACCGCTGTCACCCTGCGAGCCGGGCGATTGCTCGACGCCGAGGACCTCTCCGTTGCACTGAGCCAACTGCCCCCGGATCGTCGACCGCATGTCGTGCACGTCGTCGAGCGCATCCCGACCAGCACGTCGCATCGACCGCTGCCAAGCGCGTTCGCCGCAGGCGGCCGACCCGAGCCCGGCCCAGGGGTCTACATGCTGGATCCGCTCTCGGGCGAATACCAGACAACAACCAACTCGCACCCGCTAGGGAGTCGACGATGAGCCAGGCACACGACTACGACTACCTCATTGTCGGATCCGGCTTCGGGGGGAGCGTCTCGGCGTTGCGCCTGGCCGAGAAAGGTTATCGGGTAGCTATTTTGGAGTCCGGGCGTCGCTTCGAAGACTGGGACTTCGCCGAGCGGCTCTCGCAGCTGCGCCGGACGATCTTTGCGCCCAAGCTGGGCTTGAAGGGCATCCTGCGGGTCACGCCGTTCAGAGACGTCATGGTCCTTACCGGCAGTGGCGTGGGCGGCGGCAGCCTGGTCTACGCGCAGACCCTCTGGCGCGCCGGCGACGGGTTCTTCGAGGACTGGCGCGCGGTATGCGGAGACGCGCCAGATCTCGACAAGTACTACGAATTGGCCGAAGGCATGCTCGGCGTGGTGACGCAGCCGCGACGCACGCCCGCCGACGAAGCCATCGAAGCTATCGCCGTCGAGTTGGGTGTAGCCGACACCTTCCGCCCAGTCCCGGTTGGCGTCTACTTCGGCGAGCCCGGCGTCGTACGCGCCGATCCGTATTTCGGCGGCGACGGCCCGGCCCGGTCGGGTTGCATCGAATGTGGCTTGTGCCTGTTGGGATGCCGTAACAACGCCAAGAACACGCTGCCGAAGAACTATCTGTGGTTCGCCGAGCGCCTCGGTGTGCAGATCGATCCCGAACGCACGGTCACCTCGATCCGGCCGCTGGGGGCGGCGGACGGTTCAGACGGATATGCCGTGACCAGCGAACGCACCGGGTCCTGGATTCGCAAGGACCGCCGCACGCAGACCGCACGGGGTGTCGTCGTTGCCGCCGGTGCGCTGGGGACCAATCAATTACTCGCCCAATGTAAGCGGGACGGCACGCTACCGTGGATCTCCGATCGCCTCGGCCAACTGGTTCGCACCAACAGCGAGGCGATGACGGCGGTCACCACACCGAACGACCGCGGCTGGGGTCGCAGCGTTTCGATCACCTCAAGCGTGCATCCAACCGCGGACAGCCACGTCGAAGCCGTTACCTACGGGTCGGGCGGCAACGCGATGGGCCTGATGTTCACATTGCTGACCGGCGATGGCACCAGAATCACCCGGCCGCTGAAGCTGCTCGCCCAGATCTTCAGACATCCGATTCGCTTTGTCCGCGTGACCAATCCGCGCAGCTGGTCACAACGCTCGCTCATCACCGGCGTCATGCAGACCACCGACACGTCGCTGTCGCTGGTGCCCAAGCGGCGGATGCTCGGCCGGCGGCTGCGGCTCACCACCCGCCAGGATCCAGACCACCCGACGCCCACTTTCCTGCCGGTGGCCAATGACTTCGCCCGGCGACTCGCCGACCGGACCGGTGGGACAGCGCAGAGTTGGCTGACCGAAGCGCTGTTCAACATGCCGATCACTGCACACATACTGGGTGGTGCAATAGCGGCCGACACCCCCGAGCACGGCGTTGTCGACGGCGAGCATCGAGTGTTCGGCTACCGGAACCTGCTTATCTGCGACGGCGCGGTGATCCCGGCCAATCCCGGTGTGAATCCGAGTCTGACGATCACAGCGATGGTCGAGCGGGCGATGGCAGCGATCCCGGTCAAGCCGGGTGCCCAAACGACAACCCCTCGTGCGAGGTCGATTAACTCGAAACCGGCAGCAGTCTAAGCGCTAATTGCACCTGGAGGCGTTGACCCATCGACCGTTGTAGCCCACACATCCGCTGACATTCGGCGGCGGCGGCGGGTCGTTCGGCATCGGAGCGTAGTACGCCGGCGGCGGAACGTAGGGCGCAATGGGGTCGGCGAGGTTCGCACAGCCACTCACCGATACCCGGCGGCCGGCGCTTGCACAGACGTCGGCGTTAGCGGCCCCGGGTACGGGAATCGTGACGACCGCCCCGGGGACGGCCGCGAGGGCCAGGCGAGGACCCTCGGGGCGCGTCGACAAGTGTCAGGATGGAGCCGACGCTGAGGCAGGAGCAGAGAATGCACAGTGAGACCGCGCTCGTCCTCACAGTTTTGGTGCTCTGCTACGCGGCCGTCTCCGGGCTGATCCGACGCTGGTACCTGGCGCCCGCGCTGATATTCGTCGTCGTGGGCATAGTTCTCGGTCCGTCGTGCTTGGGGTGGATCGAGGCGGGTTCTGACACAAAGGGTTTCACGGTCCTTTCGGAGGTGGCGCTGACGGTGATTCTGTTCAACCAAGCCTCCACGCTGAACCTGCGGACCGCGTTTCGGCGCGGCCATCTGCCGCTGCGCCTGATGGCGATAGGGATACCCGTGACTTTCGTCCTCAACACGGCGATCGCTGTCGCAGTGCTGCCGGTGCTGCCGTTTTGGGAAGCGGTGTGCCTGGCGGTTATCGTGGCGCCCACCGAGGTGGCATTGTTGGACGTCCTGCTCGATGATCGGCACATCCCTGAGCGTGTCCGTCATGCGCTCTCGATTGAGAGTGGTCTTTATGACGGCTTTGCGCTGGCCGCGTTGTTGGCCGCGCTCGCGCTCGCCTCGGAGCAGACTGATCGCGCTCCGGTCCGCTGGGCCTGGTTCGCGTTTCGTACCGAGTTCGTCTCGCTGGCGGTCGGCGTGCTCATTGGTGTGATCGGCGGCGTGCTGATCTCACGATCCAGTGCGCGCGGGTGGATGAGTGGTACCTGGGCGCAGCTGGCGACCCTGGCGCTCGCGCTCGTCTGCTTCGGGCTTGGCGAGCGGTTGCACGGCAGCGGGTTTGTCACCGCCTTCGTCGGCGGGTTGGCCTATGCAGTTGTTTTGCGTCGCAACGATACCCAGGCGGCAGCGACCCAGGTCTCCGACGCGGCTGGCCAAGTTCTCGAGCTGCTGGTGTTCGCGCTTTTCGGCGCGATGGCAGTCGTGCCGGCCTGGCGCGACGCTGGTTGGCGGGTTGTTGTTTTCGCAGCCCTCGCGTTGATCGTGGCGCGTATTGCATCACTTGCGATCGCATTGGCTGGTAGTGGTTTGCCGAGGCGCAGCAAACTGTTCATGGGATGGTTCGGTCCCCGGGGAATCGGCACACTCGTACTCGGCCTAATCGTGATCGGGGAAGGCGAGATCAAACAGGGGGCGTTGATCACTCAGGCCGTGGTTGTGATCGTCACGCTCAGCCTGATCCTGCACAGCATCACCGCGGCTCCTGGCATCCGACTCTGCCGGCAAGAAGACGACACCCCAACCGACAGCCCACCGGAACCCGAATAACGGTGAGCGCACCGACCCGGACCCGAATCGCGCACGGGCGCGGCGGGTCTGACACGATGACGCGGTGTCCACACCCAACAGTCCCGCCCACGCGGCAGGGCCAAGCCTGCATCAGTTGACGACGCCGCGAGCGGCGGCTTTGGCAGGGGTTCTGTTCGCCTTACTTTTCGGCGCCACGCTGATCCTGATCCGCGTGAAGATGCCTGAGGGAGTGGGCGATTCGGCGGAATGGCTCGACTCACAAAAAGACGGCATTTCGACGGCGACGAAGCTGATGCCGTTCGCCGGTATCACCTTCCTGTGGTTCATCGGCGTCGTGCGGGACAATCTCGGGCGCTACGAGGATCGGTTCTTCGCATCGGTGCTTCTCGGAAGCGGTCTGCTGTTCTTGGCGATGATGTTCGTCTCGACCGCGGTCGCGGGCGCGCTGGCGGCTACCGATGCAGGCGTCACCGATGCCGCTACTCATGTCGCGGTGCTCGTGTTCGGCAAGATGATCGTGGTGTCGGCGGCCAAAACCTACGCCATCCGGATGGCGGCGGTATTCATGATTTCGCTGGCCACCATCTGGCTCAAGACCGGGCTGATGCCGCGGTGGCTCGTCGCCGTCAGCTATCTCGTGGCGCTCGGCTTGCTCATCGCGGGCGACGTGTCCATGTGGCTGACATTGGCATTTCCCGCCTGGGTGTTGGTCGTGAGCGCACTGATCTTGCTCCGCGCCGGCTATATCGACGAACAGCGGCGCATATGCTTTTCCAATTAATAATGGACGCCCGGCGCTAGACGCCACCTCAACGGAAAGGCTGGAGAGTGGCTGAGCAACCTCTCGACGCCGCCACTCGTCTCGCGGTGCAACGCACCCGCTTGGCTCAGGAACGAACCCTGATGGCCTGGATCCGAACAAGTACGTCCTTGATCGCTTTTGGTTTCACCATCTTCAAGTTTTTCGAGTATCTCGCAACGGATGAGAGGCGTCGCGAACCGATCGTCAGTCCCTGGGTCATCGGGATGATCATGATCCTGCTGGGCCTTACGGGCTTAACGCTGGCGTGGATTCAGCATCGCCAGGATGTGAAGGCACTACGGGCAGAAGCTGGACCATTGCCGTACTCGATAGCGGGCATCATGGCCGGCTTCATCGCCGGTCTGGGTGCCGTCGCGCTGGTCGTCGTGGCCTTCAGGATGTAGCACTTCACTTCACTGGCGCAGTTGGATCGCCGTCGTTGCCGGTTGCCCGACACCTCGGCTACTCGCTCGATGGGGCGGACTTGATAAAGGCAAGATCCGCAGCCAGTTTCACCACGTGATCGATGCCGCCAAGACCATCCTGGAAACTGCCGGACTGCCCGAGCCCACCGTGGTGAACAGCATTACGCAGGCACCGCTCGAAGGTGTCAGCATGCTGCCCACCCTGCGCGACGGCGATGCGCCCGAACACCACGACGTCCAGTATTTCGAGATACTCGGCAACCGCGGCATCTACCACAAAGGTTGGACCGCGGTGACCAAGCACCGCACACCCTGGACCACCGAGGCGCCGCCGGCGTTCGACGACGATGTCTGGGAGTTGTACGGACCCGACGACTGGACGCAGGCACACGACCTGGTCAAGGAGAACCCGCAGAAGCTGGCCGAGATGCAGCGCCTGTGGGTCATCGAGGCGGTCAAATACAACGTTGTGCCCCTTGATGATCGGACTTTCGAGCGCTTCAACCCCGATATGGCCAGGCGCCCCCAGCTGATCCGTGGGAACAGTCAGCTGTTGTTCCCCGGGATGCGGGTCAGCGAGAACTGCGTGCTCACCCTGAAGAACAAGTCGTATTCGGTGACCGCCGACATCACCGTTCCGGAAGCTGTCGCCGCCGGCGTCATCATCACCCAGGGCGGCATCGTTGGCGGCTGGTCGCTGTACGCGCACGAGGGCAGGCTCAAATATTGCTACAACTTCCTGGGCGTCGAGCACTTCATGGTTACTGCCGAGCAGCCCATCCCAGCCGGAAAGCACCAGGTGCGAATGGAATTCGCGTATGACGGCGGCGGCCTTGCCAAGGGCGGCGACGTCACGCTGTACTACGACGGCAAACCCGTCGGGCAGGGCCGCGTCGAACGGACGCAACCGATGATCTACTCAGCCGACGAGGCCTGCGACGTCGGCGCCGACACCGGCTCACCCGCATCACCGGACTATGGCCCCACTGGCAACAAGTTTTCCGGTCAGATCGCCTGGGTGCAGATCGACATCGGCGACGACAGCCACGATCACCTCATTAAAGCCGAGGACCGGCTCACGATCGCGATGGCACGGCAATAATGTTGCGGCTCTTGGTGATTCAGAGCCGAGTAGACGCTGGGGTCGGCCCAGTCGCGTGGGGCGCATGTTCCGCATGCTGCGCGTCCGGCGTTTCAGCAAATCCTGGCGATCAGTGACATAGTCACGAAACCGCTCGTCGCGAGGTTTCAGGTCTACGGTGAGAGAATGACGTGGCAAAATATTTCTGTCTCGCGGTTCGGCGGCCCTGAAGTAATGGAACTGACGGAACAACCGAGTGTTCCCGACCCCGGTCCCGACGAGGTCCGCATCAAGGTCCTGGCCGCCGGCACAGGCTTCACGGATATCTTCATTCGGCGCGGCCGCTATCCGGACTACAAGGGGCCGGTTCCGTTCACCCCCGGATACGACCTTGTGGGAATCGTCGATGAGGTCGGTCCCGGCGTGGCCGGCCTGCACGAGGGTCAGATGGTGGCCGATCTTTGCGTCGTCGGCGGCTACACCCAATACGCAATCCGGCCGGCGCGGTTCCTGGTGCCCGTCCCCGATGGCGTCGACCCGGCCGAGGCGGTCTGTATCCCGTTGGCCTACCTAACCGCCTTCCAGATGCTCACCCGCTATCGCCAGCTGTCCCCGGGCGCCACGATCCTCGCGATCGGGGCCTCGGGCACGGTCGGCACGGCGCTGCTCGATCTGGCCCGACATTTTGGTCTGAACGCCATCGGTACCTGCTCTGCCGCCAACATGGCCGTGGTTGAAAGCTTTGGCGCCAAAGCAATCGACTATCGCGACGGCGACTTCGTCGAAGCAGTGCGCAAGCTCACCGCCGCACAACCCAACGCACACAGAGGCCGCGGTGGCGTGGACGCCGCCTTCGACGCGATCGGCGGCGCCCATTTCACTCGATCTTTCGCCTGTCTGGCATCCGGTGGGCTGCTAGTCGGCTACGGGTCGCAGACCATGGCCGACGGGCGCGAAGGCCTGCTCTCGGCCGGACTTGGCTTGGCCAGGCTCCACGTCTGGGGCGCGTTCAGGTTCCTGTTCAGCGGCCGTAGCGCAGTGTGGTACAGCATCACCTCGCGACGAACGAAGCAACCGGAAGAATTCAAGGCCGACATGGCCACACTGTTTGGCCTACTGCGCGACGGCGCCATCCATCCTGTCGTCATCGATCGCCTACCCCTCGCGGCCGCCCGCGAAGTCCACACTCGCATCGACGGCGGCGGACTCGGCGGCAAAATCGTTCTGATGCCCTGGCCCGCGCCGTTACCTGATCCTCGCCCTGCCACCGCGCGGGTCGGTGACTCACCCGTCTCGTAGGCATGAAGTCGGCGGCTCGTAGTCGGACGGCTGGCGGCAAGCTGACCGTGCGGATCGCACACGAACGCGCGCGACGCAAGCCAGGACTACGGGCTCGAACTCCGACCACCACGATGCGCGGCTGCTCAGGCTGTCGCGACGTCACCGGTCTGAAGCTCGCGCAACGCGGTCCGTAGCCCGCGACGTCTGCCGGTGTCGGGGTCGACACCGAAGCTCTCGCGAACGCCCTCACGGATTCGGAATTTCAGCTCCGAGTGAGTTTCGGGCGCGTCGTCCGAGGTAGCTTCGAGGAACTTGTTCGGGACCGAGAGCTTGACGATTGTCCAGAACGTCTGCATGTACTGGTGCATTAAGGATCCGGTCGTGTACGGCAGGTCGTACTTGTCGCATAAAGGCTTGACGCGCTCGGATATTTCGGCGTACCGGTTGCTTGGCAGGTCAGGGAACAGGTGGTGCTCGATCTGGTAACACAGGTTGCCGCTCATGAAGGCCATCAGGGGGCCGGCTGTGAAATTCGCCGAACCGAGCATCTGCCGCAAGTACCACTCTGCGTGCGTCTCGTTCTCGTATTCCTCGCGGGTGAATTTCTCGGCGCCGTCAGGGAAGTGCCCGCAGAAGATCACCAGATACGCCCAGTAGTTGCGGATGAGGTTCGCTACCGCGTTCGCGGCCAGGGTGTGCTTCCACCCGGGGCCCGACAGGGCGGGAAAGATGATGTAGTCCTTGCCGACCTGCTTGGCGACCTTCTTGCCGATCACGCGCAAGTCCTTACGGACCTCGTCCATGGATTTTTTACCTTTGCGGACCTTCGTTAATTCAACCCCGTGCAGCGCAACGCCCCACTCGAAAAGCGTTCCGAGCAGCAGGTTGAAGACAGAGTTGCCGAGATACTCCGGTTTCCAGCGCTGGTCTCGGGTGACCCGCAGGAGGCCGTAGCCGACGTCGTCGTCCACCCCGACGATGTTGGTGTATTTGTGGTGCACAAAGTTGTGCGAGTGCTTCCATTGCACGCTCGGAGAGGCGGTGTCCCACTCCCATTCGGTGGAATGGATCTCCGGGTCGTTCATCCAATCCCATTGGCCGTGCATGATGTTGTGCCCGAGTTCCAGGTTCTCGATGATCTTCGCGGTGCCGAGCAGGGCGGTCCCGGTGACCCAGGCGACCTTGTTCCTGCTCGCCAGCAAGGCTATTCGGCCACCGACCACGAAAGCGCGCTGCAGCTGGATTGTTCTGCGGACGTAGCGGGCGTCCCGTTCGCCCCTGGACTCCTCGATATCGGTTCGGATCGCGTCCAGTTCGCGACCCAATTCTTCGATGTCGGCCTCGGTGAGGTGTACGTACTGCCTGATGTCGGTGATCGCCATGCGGCGCTCCTAAATGTCGATGGTGCAGTCGCCCGATGTTGCGGTTTAAGGTAGTCATCGGGCAGCAACGGCGTCGTCGCGCGAGCCACCAACCTCCGCAACACATTAACCGTCGGGTCGGCACGGTCTCGACATTCCTTGCCGGCGCCGTTGGCGATCGCTTCTGTCGGACCAGTTGTGTACCGCCGCAGACTAAGCACAACGTGCGTGGGCATCTCGAGGATTGTCCGGGGCCTCTGTGGCCCGCGATGGGCGTGGTGGACGGTGAGGCTGCCCTTGGATGATCGCCATCGCTGCCTCGACCGTGCGTGCGGCGGGTAGCAAACCCTGCGGATCGGCGATCCGCAGCACCCGGGAGACTGCCGCACTGGGTACTACTGCCCAGCCTATGCCAGGGTCCGCGCAGCGGACGGAGATCCTGTGCAACGCCGAGAAACCCTCGGTTCCAAAGAAATCCAGGTCGCGCAGATCGAGGATCACTCCGCGGCAACGCATTAGATGCCCCCGGGTGTACTCGGTCAGACTGTCAGCGTTGGATGCATCGATGTGCCCGTGGGCACTGATGACGGCTACCGATGATCCCAGCCGACCATAGGCTAATCGTGTGGTGTGACTCCCCGATGACTGGGAAAGAAAGCCGTCGGCCCGCGTCATAGATGGAGTAGGAACAGCATTCATGGTGATCCCCGACGTGCGGTTGTCACCGGTCTGTTCGGCGTGAGCTAATGCTCTCCGAAGTCAGCGGCGGACGGCTGACCCATCCCGAACTGGTTGAAAGTCTCAACTCAGTTGAGGTTCCACCCCGAGGGAGCAATTGTCAACACCTGCGGATCAAACCTTTGGGTTCGGCTAGAACGAACGTCGATCCGAGGTCTGCAGCCTTGGGAGTGGGTGGGCAGATGCTGAGTCCAAGCGAATCGGAAGCGTTGCGGCGATAGTGCCGGTGCATGCGCGAATTGTTTTGGCGAGCAACGGTTCTCGTTGAGCTCTGGTCAGGGTTTTCGATTCGTCAGATCGGCATCCCGCCCGGTGGTGGTGATGAAGTCGTCAAGGATGTCGACCACGGCTGTCGGGGATTCGACATGCGGGAAGTGCCCGACGCCGGCGAGCACCTCGAGTCGACTGCCCGGCACGGCGTCGTGAGCGGCGTAGCCGTGGGCGACAGGAATGATCCGGTCCTGCTCACCCCAGATCAGCAAGGTGGGTAATCCATAACTGACATGGATCTTGCCGAGTGCGCTGACCGCCTGGCCGCGGTAGTCCACCACCGAGCGCAACGTACGTAGGAATGCTTGGCGAGTCGGCCGATCCGACAACGAGCAATAGGCGCTCCACATCTCGCTAGCGCGCGGCGACTTGATTCCGGCCGACGTGAGCCACGACCCCAGCTTGTTGCCGAGGTTCAATACCGGCTGCGGAGCGACCACCGGCAGCACCAACTCGGCTCCGGGTGCCGAGAGGATCCGCAAAATCCAGTTCAGGTCGGGGCCGAGGCCACCGCTGCTGATGAGAACCAGGCGCTGGCAGTAGTCGCGATGTTGATAGGTGAACTGCATGGCCACACCGCCACCGAGTGATTGACCGACCACTGTCGCCTGGCTGATACCTAGCTCATCGAGCAGATCACGCAGCCACGCCGCGAACGCACCCAACGAATAGTCACCGCGCGGCTTGGCCGATTCACCGTGCCCTAGCAGGTCCGGCGCGACCACCCGATACCTTTTCGCCAACTCAGGGATGACCGCCCGCCAGGTCGCCGAACTTCCCGCCATGCCATGAATCAACAGGAGCGCCTCGCCGGCCCCTGCGTCCCGATAGGCAATACGCTCACCGTGCAGATCGAGATAGCTCATCTCGGTCACGTGAACTGGCCTCCGTTCATCAGTGTTCTGGCAAGCCGGCCCGACTGCTAGTCGACTATAACGTAACCTACGGTTCCGTAGGTTACTGATGAGTAGATCACACTCATCTGTGCTGTTCGAGACGCCACTGGCGGACCGCCGCGATCGCCGTCTTGAGTCCGCGGTGGCGCCCCGTTGCCAGGTCGGTACCGGTGAAGCCGGCCTGTAGTTCGGTGAACATCCGCTCGCTACGAGTTTCCGGAGCGTCGTCAGCGGTGTCGCGTAAGTAGCGGTCTGGCAGCGACAGTTTGGCGATAGTTCGCCACGTCTTGCCGTACTGCGACAAGAAAGAGCCTGTGGTGTAAGGCAAGTCGTACTTGTCGCATAGCTCGCGCACGCGTACCGAAATCTCGTGCAACCGGCTGCTCGGAAGATCGGGAAACAGATGATGCTCGATCTGATAGCACAAGTTGCCGCTCATGAACCGCAGCAATGGCCCGCCCTCGAAATTGGCGCTGCCCAACATCTGGCGCAGATACCATTCGCCCTTCGATTCGCCGATCATGTCGGTCTTCGTGAATTTCTCTGCGCCATCGGGGAAATGCCCGCAGAAGATCACCGCGTTGGCCCAGATGTTGCGAATGATGTTGGCCACCACGTCGGCCTTCAGCGTCGATGTGTAGGTCGCCGCTGGCGACAGCGAGGTGAGCGCCGGGAACGCGACATAATCCTTGGCCACCTGCCTGCCGACCTTGGTCGACCACTCACGCATCTGTTGAAGCGTGAAGTCGCGCTCCGGTCCAGGCTTCAAGAGGTTATCGTAATCGATGGACTGGGTGCCGATTCCCCACTCGAACCCAACCGCGAGAATGGCATTCATCAACAGGTTGCCGATATTGAAGAGCCGCCAGGGCTGGTCGCGCGTGACTCGCAGAACGTAGTAGCCCACATCGTCATCCATGCCCAGGATGTTGGTGTACTTGTGATGCTGAAAGTTATGCGAGGAAATCCAGTGCTTTGATGCCGCACTCATGTCCCACTCCCAAGTCGAGGAGTGGATCTCGGGATCGTTCATCCAATTCCACTGGCCGTGCATGACGTTGTGGCCGATTTCCATGTTCTCGATGATCTTGGCCAGACCAAGGGTCACGGTTCCCGCCCACCACGCGGAACGTTTCGCGCTGGCGGCGAGCGCGAGCCGGCCGGCCACCTCGAGGGCACGTTGGGTGGCGATGGTGCGACGGATGTAGCGCGCGTCGCGCGCGCCAAGGGAATCCTCGATGTCGAGCCGGATCGTGTCCAGTTCAACGGCGAGGTTGTCGATGTCGGCATCGGTCAAGTGGGCGAAGGCCGGGACGTCGGTGATCGCCATAGTTATCCGCCTTTTCTTTCGCGCTTAAGTGTCAGGGCTGCCGGCGTTGTCCGCCGACGAAAGCACCCGGCTCGGCCGCTCATTTTGCTCTGCTGGCCGAGCCGGGGAGTACATCGGGCCGGTCAGTAGTAGTGGCGGCGGCCGCCGACGGCGTGTCCCATCCGTCCCATCAGCATCAGTGCCAGGCCGACGACGAGGAGGATGACCCCGATGACGAAGCAAAGATGGGCGTAGGCGAAGGCAGGAAGGAGGGCAGGGAGGACGAGCCCGAGGACGATGAGGAGGATTCCGAGGCCGATCATGACGTTTACCTAGTTTCTGTGGATTTGGGGGAGGAGGATGGCTGGGTCAGTGTCGACGGACGTCATTTAGCTTGGTGCTAAAAGCGATTTGGTGTGGCCCAGCCCGATCTGCGCGTCTTTCGTTGCGCAGCCGGTTATTCCCGGCAGCATGATTTCTTGACCACAAAGGATAGATTCAGGATGTGCGGCGCGAGCGAATGCTCATCAAGTTTGGCGGCGTACAACCAAACCGTTCCGTACCGGCTGAAGGGCTCAGCAACAACAACGGTACACCTGTCGGGTACCTCCGGCCAGATCCTGACCTGAGAGGTCGGCCACACGGGCAGCGGTGGCTGGCCGCGAAGTCCGGTGCAACTCGTATATCGCCGACTTGTCAAAGGAAGAATCAAATCGACTGTCCAGCATGACAATCCCGCATCACGTTCACTAGTGGCTTGAGGAAAGATAGCCGGGTTTTGGGTGTGAAGACGCGCACGTCATTGAGCCCCACCGGGGCCGCGCGCGGCCCTCCCGCGACACCGAATGCTGTCAGGCTCTTAACACCTGGCTGCGCACCTAGAATCACCACGGCCCCGGCCTAGTCGATACCGATCTCATAACCCCGCTCTGCACCAATCCCGTTAGCCCAGAGCGTGATCTGATGGCTACTACCTACTGAAAGAAAGTCATGTCTCAGCCCATGTTGGGCTCCTGATCGACGCGCTCGGCGTGGACCGGGTCCTCGGCAGTGAGCGTGTCGAGGACGACCTGCGCGGCGGTGTCTCGACCGGTGCGC
The DNA here is from genome assembly GCF_049281135.1 of Mycobacterium sp. Classification (GTDB taxonomy): domain Bacteria; phylum Actinomycetota; class Actinomycetes; order Mycobacteriales; family Mycobacteriaceae; genus Mycobacterium. The sequence goes on from NZ_JBAPRN010000770.1 coordinate 33,946, forward strand.
GCGCGATCAGCTTGGGCGTCTAATTTCGAATGTGCGTGCCGCGCGGTGTAGCCCCGGCCGATGAGCACCCCGATGGCCTGATTGATGACCGACGCCGCTCGCAGAGACGTGCCCCCG
>NZ_JBAPRN010000771.1:0-3821 GCF_049281135.1 Mycobacterium sp.
GGTCCGGCCCGGCTCGTTCGGTGAAGTCACCCGCAGCTCCTCACTGTGGCGCCCGGCCGCCGGGGCGGTCGGGCGATCGCTTACGCCTCGGCGTCCTCGCCGTCGTCCTCGGCTTCCTCGGCGTTACGGGCGATGGCTAACAGTGTGTCGCCCTCGCCCAAGTTCATCAATCGAACACCCTTGGTCTGCCGTCCGGCCTTACGGACCTGCTTCGCTTTCGTCCGGATCACCCCGCCTCCGGAGGTGATCGCGTACACCTCGCTGTCGTCGTCGACGATCAGCGCACCTACGAGCTTGCCACGACGGGCGTCGTACTGGATCGTCAAGATGCCCTTACCGCCGCGGCCCTGAGCGGTGTACTCCTCGATCGCGGTCCGCTTGGAATACCCGCCGGACGTCGCGACCAGCAAGAATGTGCCCTCACGGACCACATTCAACGACAGCAGGTAATCGTCGGTGTTGAACCGCATGCCCTGCACACCCGAGGTCGCACGGCCCATCGGACGCAGCGCGTCGTCGGTCGCGGAGAACCGGATCGACTGCCCGTTGGCCGAGACCAACAGCAGATCGTCGTCCGACGAGCACAGCACCGCGCCGACGAGTTCGTCGCCGTCGCGCAGATTGACCGCCACGATCCCGCCGGACCGGTTCGAGTCGAAGTCGGTCAGCTTGGTCTTCTTGACCAAGCCGTTGCGGGTGGCCAGCACCAGGTAGGGCGCGTCCTCGTAACTCTTGATCTGGATGACCTGAGCGATCCGCTCCTCGGGCTGGAAGGCCAGCAGGTTCGCGACGTGCTGTCCGCGCGCCGTGCGCGAGGCTTCCGGCAGGTCGTACGCCTTGGCCCGATACACCCGGCCCTGGGTGGTGAAGAACAGGATCCAGTCGTGCGTCGAGCACACAAAGAAGTGCCGCACGATGTCGTCCTGTTTCAGGCCGGCGCCCTGCACTCCCTTACCGCCGCGCTTCTGGCTGCGGTACAAGTCGGTCTTTGTGCGCTTGGCGTAGCCGGTTTCGGTGATGGTGACGACGACGTCCTCGCGGGCGATCAGATCCTCATCGTTGACATCGCCGTCGGCCGCGATGATCCGGGTGCGACGGTCGTCGCCGTGCTTGTCGGCGATCTCGGCGAGTTCGTCGTGCACGATCGCGCGCTGCCGCTCTGGCTTGGCCAGGATGTCTTCCAGGTCGGCGATCTCGGCCTCGATCTTGGCCAGGTCGTCGATGATGCGCTGCCGCTCCAACGCCGCCAGGCGCCGCAACTGCATGTCGAGGATGGCCTGGGCCTGGATCTCGTCGATGTCGAGCAGCTCGATCAGGCCGGCCCGCGCGATGTCCACGGTCTCCGAGGCGCGGATCAACGCGATGACTTCGTCAAGTGCGTCAAGGGCTTTCACCAAACCGCGCAAGATGTGCGCGCGCTCGTTGGCCTTGCGCAGTCGATAGGTGGTCCGCCGGATGATGACGTCGAGTTGGTGCTCGACGTAGTAACGAATCATCTGGTCAAGGCGCAGCGTGCGCGGCACCCCGTCGACGATCGACAACATGTTGGCGCCGAAGCTGGTCTGCAGCTGGGTGTGCTTGTAGAGGTTGTTCAGCACCACCTTGGCCACCGCGTCGCGCTTGATCTCCACGACGATGCGCAAGCCGACCCGGTCGCTGCTCTGGTCCTCGATGTTGGAGATGCCGGCCAGCTTGCCGTCGCGGACCTGCTCGGCGATCGAGGTGATGAAGTTGTCGTGGTTGACCTGGTAGGGGAGCTCGGTGATCACCAGCGAGGTGCGACCGCGCGAATCTTCTTCTACCTCAACGACTCCGCGCATCCGGATCGAACCGCGGCCGGTGGTGTACGCGTCGTTGATCCCTTGTGAGCCGACGATCAAACCGTGCGTCGGGAAATCTGGTCCCTTGACCCGCTCGCAGACCGCGGCCAGCGTGGCTTCCTCGTCGGCCTCGTGGTTCTCCAGGCACCAGTAGACGGCCTCGGCGAGCTCCCTCAGGTTGTGCGGCGGAATGTTGGTGGCCATGCCGACGGCGATACCGCCGGAACCGTTGGCCAACAGGTTCGGGAAACGGCTCGGAAGAACCGTCGGCTCCTGCACGCGTCCGTCATAGTTCGGGATGAAATCGACCGTCTCCTCGTCGATTTCACGCAGCATTTCCATCGCGAGCGGGGTCAGCCGCGCTTCGGTGTATCTCATGGCGGCCGGTGGATCGTTGCCCGGCGAGCCGAAGTTTCCTTGTCCGTCGACCAACGGGTAGCGCAGCGACCACGGCTGCGCCATGCGCACCAGGGTGTCGTAGATCGACGAGTCGCCGTGCGGGTGATAGTTGCCCATCGTCTCGGCAACCGAGCGTGCGGATTTCGCGTGACCGCGGTCCGGCCGGAAGCCGGAGTCGAACATCGCGTAGAGCACCCGGCGGTGCACCGGCTTGAGGCCGTCGCGTACCTCCGGCAGCGCGCGGCCCACGATCACGCTCATGGCGTAGTCGATGTAGCTGCGCTGCATCTCGTGTTGGATGTCCACCGGTTCGATGCGGTCGCCGGCTTCGTCGCTCGGCGGCAACGTCGTGTCAGTCATGTGTTCCTTCGGTCGCTAGAACCAGCCGTCTCGATTTTTTAAACATCCAGGAAGCGAACATCTTTGGCATTACGGGTGATGAAGCTCCGCCGAGCCTCGACGTCCTCGCCCATCAGAATGGAGAACAGCTCGTCGGCCGCGGCGGCGTCGTCGAGCGTGATCTGACGCAGCACCCGCACGGACGGGTCCATCGTGGTCTCCCACAACTCCTTGGCGTCCATTTCTCCGAGGCCCTTGTACCGCTGGATACCGTCTTCGACATTGATTTTTCGGCCGGCCTTCTTGCCCGCCTCGATGAGACCGTCCCGCTCCCGGTCGGAGTAGGCGAACTCGGGTTCGCTGCGCTGCCACTTCAGCTTGTACAGCGGCGGCTGCGCCAGGAACACGTGGCCGTTTTCGATCAGCGGCCGCATGAACCGGAACAATAGGGTCAGCAGCAGCGTCGAGATGTGCTGACCGTCCACGTCGGCGTCGGCCATCAGCACGATCTTGTGGTAGCGCAGCTTGGTGATGTCGAATTCGTCGTGGATCCCGGTGCCCAGCGCGGTGATGATCGCTTGGACTTCGGTGTTCTTCAGGACGCGGTCGATGCGGGCCTTCTCGACGTTGATGATCTTGCCGCGCAACGGCAGAATGGCCTGGAACATCGAGTCGCGGCCGCTCTTTGCCGAGCCGCCGGCCGAATCGCCCTCCACCACATACAGTTCCGACTTGCGCGGGTCAGTGGAGCGGCAGTCAGCGAGCTTGCCCGGGAGCCCACCGATGTCCGTTGCGCTCTTGCGTCGCACTAACTCTCGGGCTTTACGCGCGGCGATACGGGCCTGCGCGGACGACACCGCCTTGTTCAGCACCGTCTTGGCATCGGCGGGGTTGGCCTCGAACCAGTGCGACAACTGCTCGTTGCAGATTTTCTGCACGAAAGACTTGACCTCTGTGTTGCCCAGCTTCGTCTTGGTCTGACCCTCGAACTGCGGATCGCCGAGTTTGATCGACACGATCGCGGCCAGGCCTTCACGGATGTCGTCGCCGGTCAGTTTGTCCTCGTTGGGCTTGAGGATCTTCTTCTCCTCGGCCCACTTGTTGACCACGCTCGTCAACGCGGCCCGGAAGCCCTCCTCGTGGGTGCCGCCCTCGACGGTGTTGATCGTGTTCGCGAACGTGTACACGCTCTCGGAGTAGGTCTCGTTCCACTGCATCGCGACCTCGACCGACAGCCGGGCGGCGGTGTCCTCGGCCTCGAAG
>NZ_JBAPRN010000772.1:0-4794 GCF_049281135.1 Mycobacterium sp.
GCCCGTTGGGGGTCACCGCAACCGCGGTGACGTCACTGACAGCGGAGCCGCCCAGTGTCCTGTGCTGCTTGAACCGCTCGCTGGAATTGGAGACCGCCGTCAAGGAGACCGGCAGGTTCGCGGTGAACATGTTGCGCACCGATCATCATGATCTGGCGAAACGCTTCGCCGGCATGCACGGGGTGCGCGGTTCGGCGAAGTTCGAAGAAGGGAACTGGAGAATCCTGCCGAGCGATGTCCCCGGGCTCTTTGACAGCCTCGTTACCTTCGACTGCCGCGTCGACGACATCGTCGAGGTGGGAACGCATTCCATTTTCGTCGGACTGATCACCGAAGCCCATTTCGGCGAGTCAGGTGACCCATTGGTCTACTGCGACGGCGCATTCGCCGGCCTGTCTCCGCTGTGAGAACTGGACTCCATTAGGAGTCGCTGACGTAGACCCAACTCTAGAAAGGAAAATTGCAATGACGTCTGTGTTGATCGTGGTCTCTGCCGCGAACCAGTGGACTCTGAACGACGGCACCACCCATCCCACTGGGTATTGGGCCGAGGAGCTGGCCCGGCCGCACCAAATTTTCGCGGCCGCCGGCTGGGACATCACCATCGCCACTCCCGGCGGAACGGCGCCGACGGTGGACCGGCTCAGCCTCGGATTCGCGGGTGGCTTGCCGACCAAGACCCGGGCGATCGCGGACTATCTGCACCAACACAATTCGGCACTGACGCATCCAAAGGCACTGGCCGATATCGACCCGAATGACTATGACGTGGCGTTCTACCCGGGGGGCCATGGTCCGATGGAAGACCTTGCCGGGGATGCCGACTCGGGCAGAATCCTGACCGCAGTGCTGGAATCCGGCAAGCCGCTGGCCTTGCTGTGCCACGGGCCCGCTGCCACCTTGGCGACGCAGCGCGAGGACGGAACGTGGCCCTTTGAGGGTTATCGAATGACGTCGCTTTCGAACGCCGAGGAGCGATTCAACCTGTTTACCCGCAAGGCCCAGTGGCTGCTGCAAGACCGTCTCGTCGAGTCCGGGGCTGTTTATTCCAAAGGCCGTTTTCCGCTAAGGCCTTACATAGTGGTGGACCGCAACCTCTACACCGGACAGAACCCGGCGTCGTCGGCGATGCTGGCACACAGACTGGTGACGGACCAAAGTTCGCCGGCGCTGCACATCTCGGTCAGCCGGTTGATCGCAGCCGATCCCATGACGACTTACGACGCAATCAGCGATATCACCACTATCGGCCAACGTAGCCCCGAAACCCATGCCGCCAAGTGGATCACCCACGGCAAGAAATTCAAGGGCTACAACCACATCGGCCCGCTGTACCGATGGAGCACTGTATGCAAGGTCACCGAGGACACGCCAGGACGGGCGTTCGCGTTCGATGTTGCGTGGCCGTCGAAGACCGGATGGCGCTACGACCTGAAAGCCGTCGAGGACGGAACCGAGGTCACTTTGACGACGACCAAAATGCAGCCCCAGGCCGCGCCGGTTCTCGCGATTCAAAGCATGGTCGGGGTCCACGACCGCGCCAGTCACCTCCGCGCCGGTATGGAGCGGACGCTCAAAGGCTTGGCAGACCAAGTGCAACCGAGGAGCCGCCGTCCCTCCGCACGGGCCAGGTAGCCCGTCGAATCAACAGCCGTCACCCCTTGCCGCACCTCTGCGTCGCGGTGAGGGGTGACGGCACATTAAGACCTGAAAGTATGCGATTCGGTTGGACCACGTCGGCGACGCGAGACCGTAACTCCCGGATTCAACTCTGCCCCAGTCTTTTCCGGCTGGTCGATGCGCTTGTCGCCCCGAACCTACTCACGCTATCAGCGGCAGATCAGATCCCTGCCCGTGCGGCGATGTCGTGTGCCAATGCAACGAGGTCATTCACAGTCTGGTGAACAGGGACGCCGGATTCGGCACGGTTGCGTGGGTCTTCTTGCGCACGGCGCAGGATGCCCTCGGCGATGATAGCGACCTTCCACAGCGCCAAGGCATGCCAAAAGGCCAGTTCAGAATCGGCCACGACGCGACCGGTGATGATGCAGTACCGTTCGATCAGATCCGCGCGGCGAGGATAGCCGGGTAGCAGCAGGGCGCGGAATTCAGGAAGGACTGTTTCGTCATTTTCTGGCCAATATGCCAGCGTGGTACCGAGATCGGCGATCGGGTCGCCCAGTGTGGCCAGTTCCCAGTCCAGGGCTGCCAGGATTTCGCCGTCGAAATCGGCGACCACGATATTGCGGAGGTGCAGATCGCCGTGGACCAGCGTCAGCTCACGTGGAGGCGGAACCGTGGCCCTGAGTCGATCGGTGAGCGAATCGAGTTCGGCCAGTTCACGTGTCTTCGACCGCTCCCACTGACTGGACCATCGCTTCAGTTGACGCTGCGCATACGGTGAGTGGCTAGCCAGATCTGCGAGGTTGACGGTGCCGAGGTCTACCGCGTGGATTCGCCCGAGCGTCTCAGCCAGCGCGATACCCGCGCTGTGGCGAGCTCGTGCTGGCAGACTGCGTGATGCTGACACATCGCTGATGACCACACCATCGACAAACTCCATGAGCACCAGAGGCACATCCCCGACTTCGGCGGCCTGGGCGACACCATAAATTCGCGGCACCGGGACGCTGGTCGACGCGAGGGCCGAAAGGATCCGCGCCTCGCGTAGAACATCGTGAGCCGAGTTCAGTAAATGGCCCATCGGTGGGCGGCGAAGCACCCACCGATGGCCGGCCGCGTCAGAGAGGATGTAGGTCAGATTGGATTGACCAACACCGAGGCGCCTAGCGGTTATTGGCGGTGCGAGATCCGAAACGAGCGTGCCCAACCAGGCAGTGAGCTCGCGATAATCGACACCGCGCACCGTGTCCAGCGAATCCCCCACCATGCCTTCCGAGGAGGTGGAACGATTGCCTGCCGGGTGATTCATAGGATCGCTCCTCCGTCGATGACCAGGGTTTGGCCGGTAATCCAGGCTGCGGCGTCGGATACGAGAAAAGCGATAGCCCGGCCAACGTCTTCGGGTTCGCCGATACGTGCCAGCGGCAGCGAGTCGATGAGGGTTTGTTCGTGTTCACGCCACAGCAGCTCTGAGAGTTTGGTGCGCACCACACCGGGCGCGACCGCGTTCACTCGCACGGTAGGCGCCAGTTCGACGGCACTTTGTCTGGTGAGCTGAATCAGCGCGGCTTTGCTGGCGTTGTAGACCCCAAGCTTTGGCTCGGTCGCCAGTCCCCCTATCGACGCGGTGTTCACGATCGCTCCGCCGTGCTGGCTCATCCACGCCCGCGCCGCCAGGGATGACCACATGATCGGGGCCCACAGATTGATGTCGATCGTTTTACGGAAGCCGTCGTACTGCTGCTCGGTCAGAAGACCGTACGCGGAATTCGTCGCCGCATTGTTGATAAGGATGTCGAGCCGTCCGAACCGTTCAATTGCGAAGACAACGCATCGCCGGGCGGCGTCTTCGTCAGTGGCGTGTGCGGCGAAGCCTATTGCACCGCTGATCTTTTCGGCGGCGGCATCTGCGGCTTCCTGCGTACGGGCTGTCAGGATAACGTTCGCACCCAGATCGGCAAGGCATCGTGCCGCGGCCTGTCCAATACCGCGAGATGCGCCAGTCACGAGTGCTGTTTTTCCTTCCAGACTCATACCGTCCACGTCAGGTGCCTCCTGCCGCGTCATCACGGAGGAGTCGCTGCTTCTGCAGTTCCTGACGGGCGATGGTTCGCTTGTGGACCTCGTCGGGGCCGTCAGCGATTCGCATCGCGCGCAGGTGCGCCCAGAATCCAGCGAGAGGCGTGTCTTCGGTCAGCCCGAGCCCGCCGTGGATTTGAATCGCACGATCGACCACCCCCAGAGCCACATTGGGAGCGTCAACCTTGATGCCGGCGATCTCCGTTTTGGCTTCCCTGTTACCGACGGTGTCCATTAGCCAGGCTGTCTTGAGGATCAGCAGTCGCGATTTCTCTATTTCGATGCGTGCTTCAGCAATCCAGTCGCGAACGTTGTCCCGCTCACTGAGCGGTGATCCAAAGGTAGTGCGGGAATCGGCACGCTGACAGAGTAATTCGAGTGCGCGTTCGGCCATACCGATCGCACGCATACAGTGGTGGATGCGCCCGGGTCCCAGCCGCGCTTGGCCAATGGCGAAGCCCTCGCCCGCACCCTTGAGAAGGTCGCTCGCCGGGACATGCACGTTGTCGAACTCGATCTCGGCATGACCCTCACGATCGTGATAGCCGAAGACAGCAAGGTTTCGCACGATCCGCACCCCCGGAGCATCGATCGGGACGATGACCATTGACTGCTGTCGGTGCGGGGACGCTGTTGGGTCCGTCTTTCCCATCACGATCAACATTCGACAGTTGATATGCAGCGCATTGGATGCGAACCATTTAGATCCGTTCAGCAGATAACCGTCACCGTCGCGGTCCATCCGCAGCTCGACGTTTGTGGCATCCGAGCTCGCCACCGCCGGTTCGGTCATGGCGAACGCCGAGCGAATGGTGCCGTCCAGCAGCGGTCGTAACCATCGTCGTTTGTGTTCGTCGCTACCGAAAAGCGTTAAGACTTCGATGTTCCCGGTATCCGGAGCGTTGCAGTTGCACGCTTCGGGCGCCAGTTGCGGACTGCGCCCCATGATCTCGGCGAGCGGGGCATATTCGAGATTGGACAATCCGGGGCCCCACTGTGGATGCGGATGAAACAAGTTCCACAAACCTCGCCGCCGCGCCTCACTTTTGAGATCCTCGACGATCACAGGGTGGTGATGAGGGTCGCCCGACT
>NZ_JBAPRN010000773.1:0-4902 GCF_049281135.1 Mycobacterium sp.
CCGGCAGGCCGGTCATCGAGCCGCCGCCGAGCTCGTCGGACAGCTTGGCGCAGCGCTCCAGTAGCCGCGAGTGCAGGTAGAACACGTCACCCGGGTAGGCCTCACGTCCGGGCGGACGGCGCAGCAGCAGCGAGATCGCCCGGTAGGCCTCGGCCTGCTTGCTCAGGTCGTCGAAGACGATCAGCACGTGTTTGCCGGCGTACATCCAGTGCTGGGCAATAGCCGAACCGGTGTAAGGCGCAAGCCATTTGAACCCGGCAGCGTCGGACGCCGGCGCGGCGACGATGGTGGTGTAGTCCATCGCGCCGCCCTCATCGAGGGCACGCCGGACCGACGCGATCGTGGTGCCCTTCTGGCCGATGGCCACGTAGACGCAGCGCACCTGCTTCTTCTCGTCGCCGGTCTCCCAATTCTCGCGCTGGTTGAGGATGGTGTCGACGCACACCGCGGTCTTGCCGGTCTTGCGGTCACCGATGATCAGCTGACGCTGGCCACGACCGATCGGCGTCATTGCGTCGATAGCCTTGATGCCGGTCTGCAGCGGCTCCGAGACGCTTTGCCGCTGCACCACCGATGGGGCCTGGATCTCCAGCGCGCGATGGGTTTCCGCCTTGATGTCGCCCTGGCCGTCGATCGGCTCGCCCAGTGGGTTGATCACACGGCCCAGGAACTCGTCGCCGACGGGCACCGAGAGAACCTCGCCGGTGCGCTTGACCTGTTGTCCTTCTGCGAGCTTCTCGGAGTCACCCAGGATCACCGCGCCGACGCTGTGCTCGTCGAGGTTCAGCGCGACGCCGAGGACCCCACCGGTGAACTCGAGGAGTTCCTGGGTCATCACCGACGGCAAGCCCGCGACGTGTGCGATGCCATCTCCGGTATCGACGACGGTGCCCACCTCTTCCTTGGTGGTGTCGGAGGTGAAGGAGCTTACGTACTCCTCGATCGCGCCCTGAATGTCGTCAGCCGAGATTGTCAACTCTGCCATGGCTTTTCGTTCTTCCTGCTTGTCGATGGTATTACGTCGGTAGTGGTCAGTCCGGCAATTGGGTCTGGGCCGCGGCAAGACGCGATGAAAGCGTCCCGTCGATGATCTCGTCGCCAACCGAAATTGCGAGCCCGCCGAGCAGCTCTGGGTCGATGGAGACCTGTGCTGTGACGGGATGGCCGTAGATCCGGCTCAGCACCTCGGTGAGGCGGGTGTGCTGGGCGTCGCTGAGTTCGGTTGCTGCGCTTACCTGCGCGACGACCTCGCCACGTCGAGCCACCGCCACTTCCGCCAGGTTCTGCACTGCCGCTTCGGCCGGCTGTCCGCGGAGCAACTCGACCGTCTTGGCGAGCAGGTCAGCCGTTATCGCGTTGACGCCGGCGCCCGCGCTGGCGAGGACGTTGCGCAGCAACTGAACTCGCGCATCCGCAGGCACCTCGTAGTTACCCAGCAAGATGGCAAGCCGCGGCTGAGCGTCGAGAATGCGGGAGAACCGGAACAACTGGTCTTCCACCTCGTCGACCTCGCCGGCCTTTTCGGCGCGGATCTACAGGGCTTGGCGTGCTGCCAGTTGGATTGCGTCGACAAGATCGGTTTCGGCCGACCAGCGTTCGGAGACCGCGGCTTTGAGGACATCTAGGGCGGGCTGACCGACCTTGCCTGACACCAGTCGCTCGACCAATTGGACTCGCGGCGATGAGTCCTCGGAGGGCTGCGTGAGGTAGCGGGTAAGCACCCTTTCGTGGATCAGCAGCGCGGCGACAGACGTCAGATCGTCCGCGAGCGTCGACAAGCCGTTGTCGTCAAGGCTGTCGGCGATCCCACCGAATTGGTCCAGCAGACCCGTCAGCGCCAGCCGGCTGGCCGAACGCATCTTGGTCGCGACGGCGTACTGGATTTCGGCCGTGGAGGCCGCCATCTCGTCGAGATCGTTCAGGAACCGGTCCACGGTCGCTGACTGCTGGGCGGGTTCAGCGACGTAACCGCGCACCAGTTCACCTGCCCGGTGGACAGATTCGGCACCGATATCTTGGCGCAGCTGACGGATCAACTGCGCACGCAACAGCTCCACTTGCTTGGCGCCCTGCTGCTTTATCCGCTCGGCATCACTTTCGGCCTGAGCACGCAATTGCTCGCCGATGCGCTCTGCGTCTGCCTGCGCCTCGTCAGTCAGATGCCGCGCCTCGGCCTTGGCATCTTCCTTCGCCTTCTCGTGGGCGCGGCTGGCTTCCGCGAGTCGGTCGGCGGCAGCCGCGGAGTCCGCCAGTTGTTGGCGTACCGCGTTTTGCTGGTTCGCCATCATCGTGCGCACCGGCGGCACGACAAAGCGCACGACCAACCACACGATGACGGCGAACCCGATGAGCTGCCCGATGAATGTTGACATTTGGTGCTTACCGTCCCGAGACCGAGGTGGAGATCTCGACGCCGAGGATGCGGCTCGCCAGCGTGGTGGAGATGCTCTCTACCCGCGTGCGAAGATCCGCAGCCACGGCGTCACCCTCCCGCTTGAGCTGCTCGGCGGCGTCTTGCAGAGTCGAGGAAACCTGCTCCTCGGCCTGTCGACGCTTTTCGTCGACGACCTTTCGGCCCTCTGCCCGAGCCTCGTCGCGAGCAGCCGATGCCGTAACCCGAGCGGCGGACAGCGCCTTCTCGTAGTCCTCCTGGGCAGCGGCGAACTGCTCGGCCGATTTCTTGTTGTCAGAAGCCGTTTTGGTGACCATGTTTTCGCGCTCTTTGAGCACCTTCGAGATCGGCGGAACCACGAAGGTGCCGATCACGCCGAGCACGATCAAAAAGATGATCAGTACAACGAAGAAGGTGCCGTTAGGGACGAGGAAGTTACTCCCCCCTCCCTCGGCAACGACCGAAGCGCCCATGTCACCCATCTCGACTGTTACTTGACCGGGGTGGCGAAGACGAACAGCGCCATGAAGGCCAGGTTGATGAAGTAGGCGGCCTCGACCAGACCCACCGTGATGAAGAACGGTGTGAACAGTCGGCCTTGCGCCTCGGGCTGTCGGGCGATGCCGGAGATCAGCGCGTTACCGGCGACACCGTCACCGATACCGGCGCCGATCGCGCCACCTGCCATGATCAGCCCGCCGCCGATGAGGGCGCCAGCAGCGATTGTGGGGTTCATTGCTTATCCTCCTTGATGTTTGGTAGCGGTCTACCAAGTCTGTCGTGTTTGTTGGAGCCAGCGTTTGTCGTGCGGTGCTACTCGTGTTCCCCTTCCAGCTCCATCGCTTGACTGAAATACAGGATCGTCAGCAGCGCGAAGATGAACGCCTGGATTGCGCCCACGAATAAGTCGAATGCCTTCCAGATCGCGTTCGGCGCCCACATGATGTACGGCGGGAAAAGCGCGATCAGCGAGACCAGGATGCCGCCTGCGAAGATGTTGCCGAAAAGTCGGAGCGACAACGAGATCGGCTTGGCGAGTTCTTCCACCACGTTGATCGGTGCAAGCACGGCGACGTGTCCCTTGAGCACCGCGACCGGGTGTCCGATGATGCCGCGGCGCCAGATTCCCGCCACGTGGTAACAGATGAACACGAAGAGAGCCAGCGCGAGCACGTAGTTGATATCTGCGGCGGCCGACGAGAGCAGCTCGGTGGTTTTTCCGTGGTCGGTGTATTGCAACGGCAGTACCGACAACCAGTTCGAGATCAGGATGTAGACGAAAAGCGTGACGGCCAGCGGTAACACGAACGGTGCGATTCGCATGCCGATCGCGCTCTCGATCTGGTTGCGCATCTGAACGGTGATCGCCTCGAAGAACAACTGCACACCGCCCGGGACACCCGTCGAAGTGACTTTGGCACGGAGAAAGAATGCCAGCCCGATGACGATGACGGCAGCGATCGCGGACGAGGTCACGGTGTCGACGTTGACGGTCAAACCGAACCAGTTGGCGGTTTCGTGATGACCGACCTCGATCGCGCCGTCGGCCAGAAACGCCTCAGTCATTGCTGTTTCCTGTCCCTTCAATCGCGTCGGCCGTCCCGGCACGCAGCTTCTTCATCACCGGCAGCGCGGTCGTCAGCACCAGCAACACCTGGAAGAGCGCGAGCCCGAATACCACGCCAAGCCCCGCTGGCCGGAAGACGAATGCGATCGCCAATCCGATCGTCGTGATGACCAGCAACCGCGTCGCTGAATTCAGCGCCATTTTCTTTTTCAGCGGGTGCGCATCCGCGGTGATAGCCGCAACGGAGCGCTGCACGCCGAGAGCGTTGAGCAAACCCAGCAGGAGTCCCATTCCGAAGAACAAGCCGACCTTCGGGCTGCCAAGCCAGGCAGCGATTGCGACCGCGACGACGGTGAGCGCCAGAGAGGTAACAAACAGCCGAACCGGCCGGAAAGCAACGGAGGGAAACACCAACGGCGCGTCCTGCGCTGGTGTAGTCACTGCAGCACCTCAGTCCTCGTTCGGGGGGAGTTGCTTGGTTGCTCGTGCGTGGCCCGTAGAGCGTATCGGAGCGCTTTCACCGCACTCGCATCACCCAAGGGACAACTCCCCTTTGTCGGTCGTAAGTCGACAAGATCGGAGCGAACTCCGTCTGCCGGTGGCCGGCAACCCGCGAGGTTAATTCGGGTTCTACCAGCACCGTACCACATCGACGAGGACCCTACTACTCCTCGTCGTAGACGTCGTCGCGGCGTCGCAAAAGCGGGATCAGCGTCGCGAAAACCGCAATCGCGATCGCGCCTAACATGACCGCGGCGGTGTCGCGCGGATTGAAGAAGATCGTGCTTGCGGTACCGAAAGCGACGATGCCCACCCACAAGTAGATGATCAGCACGACGCGCCGGTGCGAATGACCGATCTGCAGCAGACGGTGATGCAGGTGCATCTTGTCGGGACTGAACGCGCTTCGGCCCGCCCGGGTGCGCCGCACGATCGCCAGCAG
>NZ_JBAPRN010000774.1:0-13803 GCF_049281135.1 Mycobacterium sp.
ACTCACACCTGCTTGGCGGCCTCCTGCCCGACGCGACGGTCAAGATTTATCCCGATGCGGCCCATGGCTTCCTGTTTCAGCATCACGCGGAGTTCGCCACCGACGTGAACTCATTCCTCGACGCTGATCTCAAGAGGAGAAATTGATCGCAGTTCCTCCAACGCTTTTGCCGATGGGCTTCCAGATTCGGCGTGGAAGAAGACCAGGTGCTGTCCACCCGAATGCGGAACGCTGAGCCCGTTGCGATCCCGCCGCGCGAGAATTCTTCGTTGATTGGGACGAAGCGACCGAAACAGTGGTGAACGGATTGCGGGAAGTCGCCGGCAGTGCGTCAAATGATCCGCGCATGCGCGCCCTCATCGATGAATTCTCCGCCGTGAGTTCGCGATTTCGCGAGCGATGGGCACGCGCTGATGTTGGGTACCGGACCGGAGTAACCCGCGTACGCCACCCCATCGTGGGTGAAATACATTTACACGTGATGGTCAACGGAAACCCCACCGAAGGTTGGACATTGACCGATTGGGATGCCGATCCCCCGCCCTGCTAAACGCCTTGACGGCATTCTTGCCCGCGTTGTTCCGATTCGGCTACTGAGAGAGGGGGCACATGAGCCTCGCCTACATCAGCACGGTCATCGACGCCAACGTCGACACCGTCTGGTCGGTGCTCCGCGACTTCCACGGCCTTCCCGCGTGGATAGGGCGCATCAGATCCAACGAACCCGAGAACGGTTCAGGCCCCGGCGCTGTCGGCTCGATACGCAACCTGACTCTGGAACCCGACGGGCACAGCGCACGCGAACGGTTGGTGGCCTACGACGCCTCGGGCCGTAGTTACCGCTACGAGTTCGTCGACGAGATCCCCTTTCCCGTGCGGACGTACCGTGGCACCGTGCGCGTGCTGCCAGTCACCGACACCGACACCACCTTCCTGGAGTGGTACGGCGAATTCGACTGCGAAGACGCTGTTCTCGACGAGGTAACCGCGGCATTCGGCGCTATATATAGCGAGTTCATCGCCGACCTTCGCGCCTACCTGCAGGCCGGGAGTCAGTGATGAGCGGCAAGGCCGACCCCATCGAGATCTGCGGCCCCGCGCGCTCGTCTAACTGCTCGCGGGGGAGAGCGCAGCAATGTGCGCCAGCAGGCCGCCGTCCACACAGATCACCTGGCCGGTGATGAACGCCGCGGCGTCCGTGGCCAGGAACACCACCACGTTGGCGATGTCCTCGGGTCGGCCCAGTGTCGGGGTCAAATGGGCGTCTCGCAATGCAGCCATCTGTTCTGGGGGGATGCTTGCAATACCGTGGGTCGTCACGATGCCGGGTGCCACCGCGTTGCAGCGCACCCCGCTCTTGCCGTACCCGGTTGCGACCATGCGCGCCAAAGCGTTCAGGCCGGCCTTGGAGATCGAGTAGGCGGTGCGGTAAGCGCTGCCGGTAAGACCCTTGACTGATGACGTGATCACGATGGAACCGCCGCCGGTAGCGAGCATGTCGGGTACAACGTGTTTGCAACCCAGCACACCGCCACGCAGATTCACCGCGATGACGCGGTCGAACACGTCTGCGTCGAGGTCGATCACTCCCAGATCGGCGGCATAAGCCTCGGGCGAGGTCAGCGCGGCGTTGCTGTGCAGGATGGTTACCGGTCCCAGCTGCTGTCGGACAACATCCAGCGCTTCGGTCCAATCCTTCTCGATCGCGACATCCAAACGCACCGCGATCGCAGAGAAACCCTCGTCGAGGATCTTGGCCCGCACCGCCTCGGCCGCGCTGAGGTCGATGTCGGTCACCGCGACCGCCGCGCCTGCCTCGGCAAGCGCACGCGCGCTCGCGGCACCGATGCCGGAGCCTGCACCGGTCACCAGTGCGACACGCCCGTCCAGTCGTTGGCCTACCACCGCTTAGGCCGATCCTGTTGCGGGGCAGACACGTTCACAAGTCACCAGCGGCGACCGGCGTGAATTCGACCGGCAGTACGCGGACGCCACGCCGGACCGCGCCGGATCCCCAAACCGCCTCAGCCCCATGGGGGATGTGAAAGTCGGGCATCGTGTCGAGGACGTAGTTGACGGCGACCCGAAGCTCCATCAGAGCGAGATGCTCGCCAACACAGCGGTGCGGACCGCTGCCGAAGGCGATGTGGGGCACTCCTCGGCCGAGCTGGAACTCGTCCGGCTCAGGGAAGCGGTCGGGATCGAGATTGGCGGCCCCGTAGAGCAGAAGGGCCTTGTCCCCGGTTCGCATCGCCACATCGCGCACCGTGGTATCGCTGATCACAGTGCGCGCCATACAGGTGATCGGCGACTCGATGCGCAGCGACTCCGCGACCACCGCGGGGACCAGGGCGCGGTCGGCCAGCAACTGTTCGCGGAGCCCAGGCACTGTCGCGATGTGAAAAAGTACGTTCGCCAGCCCGTTGATCGTCGTTTCGTGACCGGCGGAGATGATCACGTGCACCATCCCGAGCAACATCTCCGGGTCGATCGGGCTGCCGTCGATTTCTGAGTGAACGATCTGAGCGAGGACGTCACCCCCGGTAGCGACGTCCCGCCGCTCGTCGATCACTTTCCGGATGAACCGCTCGAACTCAACGGCGGCCATCCGCCGCTGCTCGGGATCCTTGCCGAACACGTCGAGGTAGGCATCGATCAGGTCCAGGGTCTGCACGCCCTCGTCGGGGTCGAGTCCCAGAACCCCGGCCAGGACAAGCGTCGGTAGCGGCTTGGCCAGGCACTGGACGAGATCCGCATGCCCTTCGGGGAGAACCGGTGCCAGCAGGTCCGCGACCGCCGTTCGGATCAACGTCTCATAGCCGAGAACGGCTTTTGGGTTGAAATGCGGGTGCAGGATTTTTCGGTAGGCCGCATGCTCCGGCGGATCGACCTGCACCGGGGGGACCGGGGTGCTGGCACCCGTTGCCGGCACCATGACGCCCTGGGCGACGCTGAAAACCGCGTAATCCCTCGCGCTGGCCACAACGTCATCGAACTTCGCGATCGTCCAGAATCCGCCATGCGCCTCGCTCCAGCCGACCGGGCAGCTCTGCAACATGGTCGACAGCACCTCGTGTTGCACTGGCGCAAGGCCAGGATCGTGCGGATCGAAATCCGTCTTCGCCGGCGGGTGCGCCATTGAACCAACCTCTCAGAGTGAGGGGGATGCTCGGTCGGCATGCTCTATAAGGCTGCCCGCACGCGCTGACCGTCGTCCAGTTCCAAGTTCGATATGGGTCTTTACCGAATGGTTAACGCCGCAGGTGGCAAGGGCACGTCACCGAAGTTCTCGACCGGCGGCGATATCGGTGACGACGTGACGCAGATTCTGCACAGCCGCTGACCGGTCTCCGACGCGCGAACAGAGATAGGTGGTCGAATGTTCGACATCTTCGATGGGCACGTAGGCGATGCCCGGCCGCGGGAAGAGATCGCCGAGCGACGCAGCGGTTATCCCCACTCCGCGGCCTGCACCGACGATCTCGAGGAAGTCCACTGCGCTGTGGCAGGCGGGGCCATAGTGCGGACGCGAGCCGTCTGGCCGGGGATCCACCGACCACCATCGGAACCAGCCGTCGGTCACCTCGTCGGGCGCGACACAAATCTGGGGACATTCTCCGACTTGAGCGATCTGCAGACTGGTCTGCACCGCAAGCGGGTGGGTCGCGGCCATTGCCAGCGTGCGCGGCTCGGTGAGCACGACGTCGGTCTGAAGCTGGGTGTTGGAGTCCAGCGGTCCGACAGCGAAGCTGACGTCGACTGTTCCATTCAGCACCGCCGTCACCTGGTCGGCGAATCCGAGTTCGACGAGTTCGATGGTGATATCGGGCGCGGCAACGGCGAACTCGTCGAGGATCGGTCGCGTCATCCGACCGGCGAAGGTGAGAACGAAGCCGATGCGGAGACGGTTCTCGCCGCGCCGCCGCAAGGCTTGGGCGATCGCCAATGCCCGGTCGCTCTCAGCGAGGACCGCACGCGCCGCGGCGACGAACTCCAGCGCCTCCGGCAGCGACCGCACGGGGTGTGAGCTGCGGTCGAGGAGCGGCAGTCCGACCTGCCTCTCCAGACGTCTGATCTGCTGGGACAGCGCTGGCGCGGAGATATAGAGCCGTTCGGCGGCGCGCCCGAAGTGTCCTTCGTCGATGACGGTGATCAAACACCGCAGGAGCCGGACGTTGACCTCCATGCCGGCCATCCTCGCACCTCCACCACCTGCAGCCTTAAGCGTTTGGTGAATATCCGTATCGAACTCCGACCTGGACGGCGGTCTCCGCGTGCGGGCAGCCTCTCAGATCATGTCGACCACATCCCCCGGCCCAGGCTGGACCGCCCCTGCGCGCCCCGCCTGGGTGGCCGCGATCAACGCCGAGGGCCGGTCTTTGGATTTACCGCAGGTGGTTCCGCTCGACACGCGTTCGCTGCTCGATGCCGCAGAGTCACACACCGGCTTGTCCTATTACGGCGACGACAGCTGGCGCGAGCCGTTCGAGATCATCGCGCGTGCTCTCGACGAGGAAGCCGACCTGAACTTGATGGGACGGCTGATGACGCGGTCGGACCTGGTGCTCTATCTAGAGGGCAGGCTGCGCATCGAAGACACCTACCGGCGTCACCCGGAGATCGACGAGGAGCAGGTCGTCAAGCCGTTCGTCGTCGTCGGGCAAGGTCGAAGCGGAACATCGATGCTGCTGAACCTGCTCTCCCAGGACCCGTCCAACGGCTCGGTGAAGACCTGGGAGGCGATATTTCCGTGTCCGCCGCCGGAGAAGCTGACCTACCATGACGACCCGCGCATCGAGCGTGGACATCAATTGATCGATCAATGGAACCGTGTGAACCCGGTCTTGGCCTCACTGCACGAATTCGGCGGTTCGGTTCCGGCATCCTGCGTGCACTTCATGTGTTATAGCTTCCGCTCGATCTGGTTCGGCATGCTGGGCCAGATCCCGAGCTACACCGCATGGCTGAAGGCCGCGGACTGGGACATCGCCTACCGCTACCACCTGCGGGTGCTCAAGCTTCTGCAGTGGCGCAACCCCCGGAAGCGTTGGGTGCTCAAGTCACCGACGCATCTGACGATGATGCCGACGATGCTCCGCACCTACCCGGACGCCTGCTTCATCTGGCCACACCGTGATCCACTGAAGGCGATCGTGTCGTCGGTCGATCTGGCCGCGAATCTCAACTGGGCACGCTCGGATAACAACCGCATGCTCGGCTTCGAGGACTACAACGATCCCGCGCGCTCACGCGCGATGATCGAACAACCCATCGAGTGGCTGGAGTCCGGTGCACTGGACCCGGCGCGCCTGCACAACGTGCAGTACCGGGATCTGATCACCGACCCGATGTCGGCAGTTTGCGCCGTCTACGAATACTTCGGGGAACAGTTCACCCCGACGGCTCGAGACGCGATGCGCAATTATCTGAACCGCCATCCGCGCTCGGCACGCAACGCCCACCTCTATGACGAGGATGCGATTGCCTCCATCGCCGCCGAACGCTCGGTGTTCGGCCGTTATCAGGCCTACTTCGACGTCCCCAGCGAGTTCTGATGGACGCCTGGACCGAATACCGGACGACGCTGTCGCAGGTGCGTGCCCACGTTCTCAGCCAACCATGGGTTGCCGATGCCAACAGTCGCGCGCAGGCCGAAAATCATTTGCTTCAAATCGAAGCGGCGGCCTACAACATGGTGATTGCGCCGCGGCCGCACTATCCCGAACTCTATGTGCACACGGTCTTCCAGCCTCTGGTGTACAACTACTCGCTGCACGCCGCGGATTTCCTGTACCGCAAATGCTTCCTCGACGGCCGGTGCACTTACCGCATCTGGGGTCGCCGCAATTCGTCGTTGTTCGTCGACTTCCAAGTGATCTCGGTCTCGTACGGGTTGCCGAACCCGCGCACCGTTGGCAATTGGGATCTCGACGGTTTCGACCTCGCCGATGACGGGAGCTTCGAGATCACTCTGTCCGCAGACCCGCAGCCCGGGAACTGGATTCAGCTCGAGCCCGCGACGGGTGACCGGAACGTGATGAATATCCGTGAGGCGTTCGATGATTGGGAAGCGCAGGGCGCCGATCTGCACATCGAATGGGTCAGCGGCCCGCGGCACTCCTCAGAGATCACCACCGAAGCACTTGCGGAGCGAGTCGAGCGTGCCGGGCGCTTCGTCCGCTTCCAGACTCAGACCTGGTCGACGGACCTCACCCACGACATCTTGGCAAACGCAGGCACAAACACCATCTATTTAGATTCGTTCGCCTCGAACGCCGGCGCAGCCAACAACCCCATGGCGACCTATCCGACTGCGGTCTGGGAGATCGCCCACGACGAGGCTTTGATCCTCGAATGCGACGTACCGCAGACCGGGTTCTGGAGTGTCCAGTTGGGCGACATGTGTTGGCAGAGCCTCGATTACACCTACCACCAGACCAGTCTCAACAATCGCCAAGCCCGGCTTGACGACGACGGCCGCTTCCGCGCCGTGCTCACCCATCACGACCCGGGAGCAGCGAACTGGCTCGACACCCTCGGCCACCCTTCGGGCGTGCTCATCTTTCGGTTCTTTCGCGCGGATCGCACTATTCGCCCGACAGCAAGGCTGGTGCGCTACGGCGAGATCTACGACCACCTGCCAGCCTCGACATCTCGCATCGACGCGGAGACCCGGGCACGTGACCTGGTCAGGCGCAGCCGCGGATCACGCCAGCGCTACGGGCATTGACGAACAGGGATCAGGATCACATGGACAGACGGTTTCAGATCGGATGCGATATCGGTGGGACATTCACCGATATCGCCGTCGTCGACTCTTTCGGGCGGCGCTTCGCCGACAAGGCCGACACCACGCACGCCAACCTCGCAGACGGTGTCGTGCAGGCACTCGAGAATGTTGCCGCAACCGTCGGATCGACTCTGCCGCAACTGCTTGGTGCCACGACGCGCTTCGTGAACGGCACCACGATCGTGACCAACGCTCTGGCCGAGTTGCGCGGCGCCAGGGTGGCGCTGCTGACCACCAAGGGCCACGGCGACGTACTCAGGATCGCCCGGTCGGCCCGCAACATGCACCGCGACCATCACCTGCAGCGCAATCTGCCTCAGGTGGTCACCCGGGATCGGGTCGTCGAAGTCGATGAGCGGATCGACAAGGCCGGTGACGTCGTGGTCACGCTCAGCGACCACGAGCTCGCCCGGGTGGTGGACCGGGTGGCAGCGCTGGAGGTCGACGCGGTAGCGATCAGCCTGCTCTGGAGTTTCGTAAACCCCGCACACGAAACGCTTCTTGCCCAACGTGTTTCGCAGCGGCTACCGAACGTCTTTATCAGCGTCTCCAGCCAGCTGCACCCGGTCATGCGTGAGTACGAACGAACCCTGACCACCGTGCTGAACTCCTTCACCGGGCTCGACATCGCGCGCTACACACAGTCCGTGAAAGGTCGGCTCTCCGATCTCGGTCTGCGGGTTCCGATTTCGTTCATGCAGGCATTCGGTGGGACAGTGTCGGCCGAGCATGCCCAGCGCCGGCCGATCACGCTGGTGGATTCCGGTCCTGCGGGCGGTGTCGTCGGCGCAGCGCGGCTGGGCCACCGAGTCGGGGTCCGCGATGT
This sequence comes from Mycobacterium sp., assembly GCF_049281135.1. GTDB lineage: Bacteria > Actinomycetota > Actinomycetes > Mycobacteriales > Mycobacteriaceae > Mycobacterium. The sequence continues at coordinate 7,617 of NZ_JBAPRN010000774.1, forward strand.
GTTGGCCTGTGACATGGGCGGAACGTCCTTCGACGTGTCCGTGGCGCCGGGGGGCGTTCCCACCGTCACCCAACGTGCTGTCCTAGGTGGGCTGTTCCTGACCGGTGTCTCCAAGATCGAAGTCCACCCGGCGGCGGCCGGTGGCGGCAGCATCGGCTGGGTCGACCAGCGTGGGATTCCACGCGTCGGGCCGCAGAGCGCGGGATCTGATCCGGGGCCCGCTTGCTACCGCAACGGCGGTACCCGACCCACCGTGACCGATGCCGCGCTGGCCTTGGGCATCGTCGATCCCAACAGCTTTCTCGGCGGCCGGCGCAAGCTCGACGCCGACGCGGCCCGGTGTGCAATCCGCAACGGCCTCGAGTCGGTGTTCGGCGAAGACGTCACGGCGGCGGCGGCCGCGATGTACCGATTGGTGCTCGCAGAGATGAGCAGCGCGGTCCGCACGATCACCGTGCAACGCGGCAGGGATCCGCGGGACTTCACCTGTGTTGCGTTCGGCGGCGCGTTGGGTGTGTTGGCGGCCGACCTTGCGCGCTCGCTCAACATCCGTGATGTGGTGATACCGGCCGACGCTGCGGTCTTTTCGGCATGCGGCTTGCTGGACACCGACGAGGTACGCACCGAGGCCCGGTCCTGCGTATGGGCCGGCGGACCGGCCGATGAGGTGTCCGCGACACTGCTCGCGCTGGAGGACCAGGCTCGGCGCAGCATCGACATGCTCGAGTTTCGCGACGAGGACATCGACGTGGAGTGGTTCGGCGACTTCAAGTTCGCCGGCCAGATGTGGGAGTTGACTGTTCCGATTCCGCGCGGCGAGGACCTGGCCGAGAATCTCGAGGAGATCGCCGCCGATTTCCCTCGTTTCTTCGAAGCGGAATACGGGCCCGGTACCGCGTGGGTCGGGTCCCCGGTGATGATGTTGACGGCCCGTGTCGTCGTCCGCGGCCGGACGGTCAAGTTCGAGCCGGCCCAACTACCGTGTACCGCGGAACCCGGCGCGGCACCGTCGGGGAGCCGCCCGGTATGGGCGCTGGCAAGCGGAACGCCGATTGAGACCGCGGTTTACGCCGCTGAAGCGCTGCGCCCAGGTGTTGTGATCAACGGCCCCGCCGTCGTCGAGCACCAATTCACCTCCATCGCAGTTCCGGTCGACTTCAGCCTGACCGTGGACCCGCACGGCAACTTTCGGCTGCGCGACCACTCCGGTGCAACGGTTGAGGAGTCTTGATGAAGAACCCGCTGACGGCAGATATCGCGCCGGAGGAACTCGTCGCGGTCGAACTGTTCACCAACGCACTCGATACCATCGCCAAAGAGATGGGCCTGGTTCTGATGCGGACGTCGGGCAGTCCGATCATCTGCGAAACAACCGATTTCGCCACCTTCCTCGCCGACGCCGACGGCGGCATCCTCACCTTCGGCGGCTATGCACCGCTGCACTTCGGCCCCAGCCGCCAGGCGATCCGCCATATCCGAGAAGTGTTTCCGGAGAACGGCTTCCGTGCTGGCGACGCGTATCTCTGCAACGATCCGTACACCACCGGCCAGTCGCACGAACCCGACGTCTGCATTGTCCGGCCGATCGTGGTCGACGGAGCCGTGGTGGCGTGGTCGGGTGCGCTGGCACACACATTCGACATCGGCGGAATCGCCCCTGGGGGCTTCGCTCCGATGGCGACCGACTGCTACCAGGAAGGGCTCGCGCTGCCCGGAATCAAATTCGTCTCCGAGGGCCGCATCATCGACGACGTCGAACGGCTAATCCGGGCCAACGTTCGGGTGCCCGCGCTTGTGATCAACGACCTGCGTTGTCTGGTGGCAGCATGCAATGCCGCCGAGAAGCTGGTGGGTGAATTGGCTTCGTCGATGGGCGTCGACGAGATGGCGCGAATCATGGAACTGTGCCAACAATTGTCGCGAGCGGGTATGTTGGCCCGGATCGCCGCATTGCCCGACGGGGTATGGGAGACCGACGAGTTCGTAGAGCACAACGGTCATCGAAACGCGTTCTTCCGCATCCACTGCCGCGCTGAGGTGTGCGGCGATCGCTTGACACTGGATTTCTCCGACTCGGACCCGCAGACGGAGGGCGGCGTCAACTGTTCGCTGCCCACCACTATCGGTTCAGCGCTGGTGCCTGTCGTCATGTCGTTGGCGCCCGACATTCCCATCAACGAGGGATTGGCCAGCACCGTGAAGATTGTCACCGCACCCGGATTGATCTGTAGCGCAGTGCCACCTGCTCCGGTGTCCATCGGCCACATGGAAACAGGTATGCACGTCACCAAGGGAGTTACCCGGCTGCTCGCGCGTATGCAGCAGGAGAGCGATGACGACTATGTCAGCGCACACGCCATGGCCACGTGGCATGACTGCTACCCGGCAGCAGTGCTCTACGCCCAGACGGAGGACGGCCAAATGCTGCCGTTTCTCGATACCCATGCCTCCGCGGGAGGCGGTGGCGCCCAATCGGTTCAGGACGGCCTGGACTGCGCGGGACCCCTCACCGGAACTGGTAACTCGATACCCGACGTCGAGGTCAACGAATTCGCGTATCCGATCCTCTATTTGTGGCGCCGGCTCAATGCCGATTCCGGCGGAGCCGGACGCTATCGCGGCGGGCTCGGCATCGACATCGCGTCCACGCCGTGGCGAACCCCAGGCGGCGACCTGCAGGTATTCGTCTCGTGCTGGCAAGTGCCACCGCCCGGACTTGGCGGTGGATTTCCTGGCTCCAGTTCAGGATTCGAGGTGATCCGGGCGGGTTACGACCGCTCGATGCTCGCAGCCCGGGGAATCCCCGGCGACCTCGCCGACATCCCAGGCACGGTCGAGGCACTGCAGTCAAAGCACTACGGAGTACCGGTGGTGCCCGGCGACGTGATCCGTATGCGCTGTGGCGGTGGCGCCGGGGCCGGCGACCCCCTTACCCGGGACGCCGCCAGTGTGGCCGTCGACGTGCGCGACGGAGCGGTGTCGCAGGCCGCCGCGGAACATGAGTATGGCGTGGTCTTGAGACCCGACCGCCAACCCGACACAGCCGCCACCACGACCAGACGTTCGCAGATTATCGCGGCCCGCAAACAGTGGAAACCAACCGCCGATGCCACTCAACTGATCCATTCGTCACCGGCGGCTGAACGCATGGCGGCCTCTGGCGGCTGGGTGCAACCGCACGATGCGGTCACCATCGTCGAACACGCTGATCCGGATACAGGACACCTCACCACAGTGGAAATCGTCGTGACACCAGGCGATTTCGAGCAGCGCGCTTCTCCAGCCGATAGCAGCGCATAGGCCGCCTAGGTGCCGATCTCGTCCAGGACAGCGTGGCTGTCGTCGCTCTCCGGTTGCTTGAGCTCGCGCAGCATCACCCAGGCCATCACGAAGAACCAGGTACCGAAGATCGCCAGCGGGATCCAGAACGCAATGATGCCGTTCCACGCGAACGGCCCGGTTTTAAAGCAGATCACCAGAATCCCGAAGAGGAAGGAGAGCGCACACCACAGGTTGAAGTAGGCAACCCACCGAGCGAAAATCGGTCGTGCGTTGTGGTCGCGGAACGCGGCGACCGCAATCGAAGCCAGCTGCACGATGGCCGGGGCTGGAATTCCGACGAAGGCCAGCCAGCCCAGATCACTCAGGCTCTGCGTCGCTGACGGGTCGGTCGCACCGGCACGAAAGGTGGCCGCCGCCAGGGTGATCATCGGCAAGATGAACAGTGGCCCGGCGAGCAGACCGGTGACCAACTGTGTACATCCCAGCGGCCCGATCCCGCCCTCAATGCGCTTCATCTGCATGAAGATCGCAACGGTGAATGGAAACGTCAGTCCCGCGGCCAACATCGAGATAATCAGGCCGATCCGAATCCGGAACGCGTTGTCGGCATAGAACGTGGCGATCTGTTGTGCGGTCTGGTTCGGCGACGGCGGCGGTACCAGGCCACCCACCGCCCAGAATCCGACCCCGAAAATGATCATCAAAAGCGGACCGGAGTAGACACACCAGCGCTCCGTCGTTCTGTCCATGAGAACCGCCTTCCTCGGAGGTTTCGCGCCGCTGCGGCGCGAGAAGTCCAACGTGGTAAACCTATTTCGACTAGATTATTGGCTTAACGTGCCTCTTGCGGCCGTTTCGGGACAGGAAGGGACGTGCCTGCCCGCTATGAATACACGGCTCGGGCGCCGTCATCCCGGTCGACGGTGGAGGTGTCGTCCGCAACGCATGATGGATGAGCCGCTTTCGACGGAGGTACCGGTCGGGAAATCATGAGCGGTGCAACGAAATGAGGAACCGATGGATCTTGAATGGTCGCGCAAAGACCTCGAGTTCCGCGACGAGGTACGCAGCTTTCTCGATGAGAAGCTGACCCCGGAGCTGCGGCAGGCGGGCCGTTTGATGACCAGCGTCTATTCCGATCACGAAGCCAGCATGGCCTGGCAGCAGATACTGCACGAGCAGGGCTGGGCCGCGCCTGCCTGGCCGGTCGAGCACGGCGGCTGCGACTGGAGCCTGACCCAGCACTACATCTTCGGCCGCGAGTCGATCCTCGCGGGGGCTCCCCCACTGTCACCAATGGGGATACGCATGGTCGCCCACGCGATCGTCAAGTACGGCACCGCGGCCCAAAAGGACTTTTTCCTGCCCCGGATCCTGACCGGCGAGGTCTTCTTCTGCCAGGGCTACTCCGAGCCCGAGTCGGGCTCAGATCTGGCGTCGCTGTCGATGGCCGCAGTCGATGACGGTGACGACCTGGTCTGCACCGGCAGCAAAATCTGGACCACCCACGCCACCGAGGCGAACTGGATGTTCGCCCTCGTCCGGACGACGCGGACCGAGCGCAAGCAGCAGGGCATCACCTTCGTGCTGATCGACATGACATCCCCGGGTATCGCCGTCCATCCCCTGGTGATGACGTCCGGAGAGCAGATTCAGAACCAGATCTTCTTCGACGGGGTGCGAGTGCCCAAGGCCAACGTGCTCGGGGACATCGACGACGGCTGGACGGTCGCGAAGTACCTGCTGGAGTTCGAGCGCGGGGGCGGTGCGTCCTCGCCCGCACTGCAGGTGATGGTCGACGAGATCGCCACGGTGGCCGCCGCCGCGCCTGGCCCTGCGGGCGGCCGACTCGTCGACGAACCGGCGTTCGCTCACAAGTTGGCGGACGCGCGCATCAGGACTGACGTGCTCGAGATACTTGAATACCGCGCGCTGGCGACGGTCGCCGAGGGCGGGAATCCCGGTGCGGCCTCGTCCATGCTCAAGGTCCTGGCGACGGAACTGAGCCAGGGCATCACCGAACTGGCCCTCGAGGCGGCGGGCCCGGTCGGCCGCGCGTATCAACCGCACGCCACCCGTCCTGGCGGGCCGGTGGCCGAATTCGAGCCACCGTCTGACGGGTACATCAGCGGTGAGCGGTGGCAGGCCGTCGCGCCGCTGCACTACTTCAATGATCGTGCCGGTTCGATCTACGCGGGCAGCAACGAGATTCAGCGAAACATCTTGGCGAAAGCGGCGTTGGGGCTCTGATGGACTTCAAAGTGAACAATGAGCAGGAGCTCCTCCGCGACGGGCTGAGCAAGTTCCTGGCTACCCGGTACGACCTCGAGAAGAGCCGCGCGGCGGCAAAAACCGGGGCCGGCTGGCAGCCTGACATCTGGCGGGCATTCGCCGAGGAGCTCGGCATCCTCGGCGCGACCCTGCCCGAATCGGCCGGCGGTATCGACGGCGGCCCGGTTGAGCTCATGATCATCACCGAAGCGCTAGGGCACGCCCTAGTCGTCGAGCCCTACGTGGACACCGTCGTGGTCGCCGGCGGCCTCTTGCAACGCGCCGGAGGCGCCGCGGCGACCTCGGTATTGGAGCAGATCGCTGCGGGCACGGCGATTGTCGCCCTCGCGGCGATCGAGGCGACCTCAGGTGATCACCTGCAGGACGTATCGACCACCGCCGAACGTGACGGCGACGACTGGTTGCTGACCGGATCCAAGACCATGGTGGTCACCGCTCCGCTTGCCAACTATCTGGTGATCACGGCGCGGACCTCCGGTGGGCAGACCGATCCGGACGGCATCTCGCTGTTCCTCACTGGTTTCGACCCTGCGCATCCCGCGCAGGGGATCGAGTTCCACGGCTATCGCACCATCGACGACCGACACGCAGCGGACCTCGTGCTGGACCGCCT
>NZ_JBAPRN010000775.1:0-2445 GCF_049281135.1 Mycobacterium sp.
CCACATGACCGTCATGCCGAGCGTCGAATATCCGATCGTGCAGATCTGATCCACGGTGTTCGGGCTGATGTCCGTGAGGCAGGCGCTCTCCGCGGAGTTCTGCAGCACCAGCCAACCGACGCCGAGGATCAGCAGCAGCGGCAGATGGTCGACGAGGTAGGCCGCGACCCGGCTGAGCCACGGGGTGCAATCCTCTTTGGCCAGGCCGCGAAGGACCGGCCCCGGTGGCGGCGGCACATACCCGCCCGACGGCGGCGGCGGGGGCGGGTAGTTACCGCTGCCCGGAAGCGGGGGCGGCGGGAACGACGACGACGGCGGTTGTTCGGTCATGAACGGCTTTCCCTTTGCACACTGATTTGCTACCCGAAGTAATTTGCCTGAAACCGGTCCGGCTACTTGCGTAGCGCGCCGTCGGACAGAAAACCCAACAAGTCATACCGGGTGATGACGCCAACCGGCTTGCCTTCCTCGACGACCATCACGGCGTCCAAGTCGCGCAGCGTCTTGGCCAGCGAGCCGACCTGTTCGCCGGCGCCGATGATCGGCAGCGGCGGGCTCATGTGCATCCCGACGGCGTCGGCCAGGCTGGCGCGACCCTCGAAGACGGCTGAAAGTAGTTCGCGCTCAGAGACACTGCCGGCCACCTCACCGGCCATCACCGGCGGCTCGGCGCCGACGACGGGCATCTGTGACACCCCGTACTCGCGCAGGATGCTGATCGCGTCACGCACGGTCTCCGACGGATGAGTGTGCACCAGGTCGGGCAGATGGCCCGACTTACCCCGCAGCACGTCGCCGACCGTGGGCTGCTCGATCGAGCCGTCCAGCCGGGTACGCAGGAAGCCGTACGACGACATCCAGGCGTCGTTGAAGATCTTCGACATGTATCCGCGACCGCCATCGGGCAGCAACACGACGACCAGCGCGTCGGGCCCGGCGTGTTCGGCGACTTTCAGCGCCGCGACCACCGCCATGCCGCACGAGCCGCCGACCAGCATGGCCTCCTCACGAGCCAGCCGTCTGGTCATGTTGAACGAATCGGAGTCGGAGACCGCGATGATCTCGTCGGGCACCGCGCTGTCGTAGGCCGCCGGCCAGAAATCCTCGCCAACGCCCTCAACGAGATAAGGCCGACCGCTGCCGCCGGAGTACACCGACCCCTCCGGGTCGGCGCCGATGACGCGCACCTTCCCGCCGGAGGCTTCTTTGAGGTAGCGGCCGGCGCCGGTGATCGTCCCGCCGGTTCCGATCCCGGCGACGAAATGGGTGACCTGACCGTCGGTGTCGGCCCAGATCTCCGGCCCGGTGGTCTCGTAGTGGCTGGCCGGGCCCTGCGGGTTGGAGTATTGGTCGGGCTTCCAGGCACCGTCGATCTCGGCGACCAGCCGGTCGGAGACGCTGTAGTAGCTGTCCGGGTGCTCGGGCGGCACAGCGGTCGGGCACACCACGACCTCGGCGCCGTAGGCACGCAGCACATTCTGTTTGTCCTCGCTGACCTTGTCGGGGCAGACGAACACGCAGTGGTAGCCGCGGTGCTGGGCGACCAGCGCCAGGCCGACGCCGGTGTTGCCGGAGGTCGGCTCGACGATGGTGCCGCCCGGTTTGAGCTCTCCGCCGGCCTCGGCGGCGTCGATCATCTTCACCGCGATCCGGTCCTTGCTGCTCATCCCGGGGCTGAGGTACTCGACCTTGGCCACCACCCGGCCCGAACCCGGCGGCACGACCGAGTTCAGTTGAACCAGTGGAGTATTTCCGATCAGTTCACTGATGTGTCGCGCGATCCGCATGAGTAGATGGTCTCAGGTGCTGCCCGGCCGCGCGCAGCGGCTGTCCGCTGACGAGGCGGTCCGCCCAGCACATGGCCGGACGAACCAGCCTGGGCCTAGCCGGTGGCCTCGCGGATGTACTCGCCGATCTGCCGCAGCGACCGCGTTGCCTCGGGAATCAGCGGCGCAGCGAGCTGGAAGTCGTGAATCTGGCCCGGCCAGACCCGCACCTCGGTCGGCACTCCGGCCGCGGCGAGTGCCCGGGCCGCCACACGGGCGTCATGCAGCAGCACCTCTGAGCCGGACACGTGGATCAGCGTCCGGGGCAATCCCGGCTCGACGTGGTCGAGCGGCTCGTAGAGCTCTTCCGGTTTGCCGTCGACGAGGTGCTTGCGGGCAGCCTTGGCGACCAGCGTCAACAACGCGTCAAATGCCTTGGCGGGGAACATCGCATCGGTCTTGATGTTCGGGTGCGCCTGCTTGGGCCCCTTGGCCAGTTGCAGCAGCGGCGAGATCGCCACCAGCGCCGCCGGTTCCTCGTGGGCCTGCTGAAGCCGTTGCGCCAGAGCAAGAGCCAAATATCCGCCGGCCGAGTCGCCGGCTACCACGATCTGATCCGGCTGGTATCCGCGCAGGCGCAGCCAACGGTAGGCATCGTGGCAGTCGTCGAGCGCCTGGC
>NZ_JBAPRN010000776.1:0-2246 GCF_049281135.1 Mycobacterium sp.
GCACAGTCCTACGTGCTGAGCCGCTCAACCGCCCTCGACTCCATCGCCGCCCTCGGGCTCGATGAGAAAAGTGCGGCGCGTGCGCATTTCGCGCTCAGTCAGATCACCGAGGCGGCTGCTCCGACGAACTTCCTGGCCGGAAACCCGGCTGCGCTCAAACGGGCGACAAGCACAAAAGGCCGATCGCTGGTCGACGGCGGCCGCCATATGCTCTACGACCTGCGCCGTAACCATGGACTGCCGTCGCAGGTAGACACGCGCCCGTTCCGCATCGGCGACACGGTCGCAACCTCTAAAGGTGCCGTGGTCTATCGCACGCCGATGTTCGAGCTCATTCAGTACACGCCGGGCACGCCGCGGGTTCGCGAGTTGCCGACCGTGATCGTGCCGCCGCAAATCAACCGCTATTACTTCCTGGACATCGCTCCTGGCCGCAGCTTCGTGGAGCATGCGGTCAGCAAAGGCATTCAGACCTTCATGATCTCGTGGCGCAACCCTGGCCCGGACCAACGTGATTGGGGCCTGGACGACTACGCGACAGCTTGTCTTGAAGCTATGCAGGCTGCGGCGAGCATCACCGGGGTCGAGCAGGTGAACGTGATGGGCTTCTGCGCCGGCGGTATGACGTTGTCGACCGTGCTTTCGCATCTGAGCGCGACCGGCAACGAGTTGGTCAACGCCGCGACGCTGGCCGTCACGATGCTCGATACCGACGTCAACAGCACCCTGAACATGTTCGCGAGCCAACGATCCGTGCGCGCGGCCATCACGAAGTCCCGGCGTAAAGGCGTGCTCGAGGGCGAGGCTCTCGCACGGGTGTTCGCGTGGGTCCGTCCCAACGACCTCATCTGGAACTACTGGGTCTCGAACTACCTGCTCGGCAAGAACCCGCCGGCGTTCGACGTACTGGCCTGGAACAAGGACGCGACGAATCTGCCGGCTACCTTGCATGCCGAGTTTCTGCACATGTGGCTCGATAACGCGTTGATGAAGCCGGGCACGATCGACGTCCTCGGTACTCCGGTTGACCTTGGTCAGGTCAAAAACGACACGTACGTGGTCGGCGCGCTCACCGATCATCTCGTTCCTTGGCGATCGGCGTACGGCGCGTCTCGTGCGTTGGGTGGCGACTCCCGCTTCGTGCTGTCCAACAGCGGCCACATCCAGGCCCTGATCAACCCGCCCGGCAATCCGAAAGCCAGCTATTCGGTGTCCGAGGATGCGCCACCCGATGCGGATGCGTGGTTGGAGTCGGCGAGCAAGCATCGCGGCAGTTGGTGGGTGGACTGGACCGAGTGGACCATCGCACATTCTGGTGCGGAGAAGCCTCGGCCGCGGACAGTCGGCGACCGCCAACATCCGATTCTCGAGATCGCACCGGGTCGTTATGTCCGCGAGTAGAACCGACCACGCAACGGTGATGGACGTTCCGCTGACAACCTGGCTGCTATTCGCAGGGGCTCAACGGCATCATCACAGCAGCGAGATCGTCACCCGATTGCCGTCCGGCGGAATTCACCGCTACACCTACGGCAAGTTCGCTGCCCGTACCCAGCAACTGATGCATGCCCTTGACACGCTTAAGGTCGGGCAGGGTGAACGGGTAGCGACGCTCGCCTGGAACGGCTTCCGACACGTTGAGGCATACTTCGGCGTCCCGTGCTCCGGGCGTGTGTTGCATACGTTGAACGTGCGGCTCAGTGTCGAGGAGCTCGTGTTCATCATGAACGACGCTGACGACCGTGTCGTTCTTGTCGACCGCGATTTCCTTCCGTTGATCGAACAGGCTGCGCCATTGGTGCCAGGGCTGCGACATGTCATCGTGCTCGGTCCCGACACCGCAGGAACCACCTTGCCGGGCGCGGTCGACTACGAGCACCTTCTTCTCGGTGAGCCGAAGCACTACCCGCAGCCCGTTCTGGATGAGCGCTCCCCCTGCGGCCTCTGCTACACGTCCGGCACAACGGGCAAGCCTAAGGGTGTCGTCGCCACGCATCGCTCGACGTACCTGCATGCAATGGCGGTGTCGTCGGGAGCCGGCATGGCCGTGGGTCCCGGAGATGCTGTGCTCCCCCAGGTGCCCATGTTCCATGCGAACGCGTGGGGGCTGATCCACGCCAGCATCGGAGTCGGCGCCAAGCTCGTGTGCTACGGCGGGCCACTCGAACCGCAGCCGTTCGTTGACCTGCTGACCCGCGAGCAGGTGACCATTGCCGCAGCAGTGCCGACCGTCTGGATCGGCGTGG
>NZ_JBAPRN010000777.1:0-2461 GCF_049281135.1 Mycobacterium sp.
GTCCAGCAGCGTCAATCCGGGCGGGGCGCCGCGAGCCCCAACGCCGAGGCTCGCTTGAACCGGTTCATCTCGGGCACCGCGGCGCCGGGCGCGATCAGAACACCACCACCCGACGCCGAGCCGGCAGCGGCTCCCGCGCAGAACGAGAGTCGGCAAAGCGATGCCTACGCCAGCGAATTACCCGACCTGTCCGGACCGATACCCCGTGCGGGGCAACGTAAGTCGGCTGAGGATCGATCGGCCGAGCCGATGACCGCGCCGGTTCGATCGGAAGGCCGTATCCAGGTGTCGTCGCGGCCTGTCGGCCCGCTTCGGGCGAGCATGCAGATCCGACGCGTCGATCCGTGGAGCACCTTGAAGGTGTCGGCGGTGCTTTCGGTGGCGTTGTTCTTCGTCTGGATGATCGCGGTGGCGTTTCTGTATCTCGTGCTCGGCGGCATGGGCGTGTGGAGCAAGCTCAACAGCAACGTCGGGGATCTGCTGAACAACACCAGCGGCAGCGCGGAGCTGGTCTCCGGCGGCACCATCTTCGGCGGGGCGATCCTGATCGGCCTGGTGAACATCGTCCTGCTCACCGCCGCGGCCACCATCGGCGCGTTCATCTACAACCTGACCACCGACTTGATCGGCGGCGTCGAGGTGACGCTGGCCGACCGGGACTAGCGTTTTGGGCGCGGACGCTCCGGTGCGGTAATCTCGTCGCTCGTCCGTGTACGTGTGCGGGCCTATAGCTCAGGCGGTTAGAGCGCTTCGCTGATAACGAAGAGGTCGGAGGTTCGAGTCCTCCTAGGCCCACAACCATGTGTTCGCCAAGACGTTTCGTGAGACTGGTGTTGCCGCTGGCAGCGATCGCGGTGCTGGCGGTGGTGATCCGGTCTCAACGCGGTGTCGAGGTCTGGCACGTGGCAGCCGACCAGACCCGCGGTCGGCGCGAGGGGCCTTAGCTCAGTTGGTAGAGCGCTGCCTTTGCAAGGCAGAAGTCAGGGGTTCGAATCCCCTAGGCTCCACAGGTAGAAAGCACTGCTCAGGCGCCATTCGCTGCCCATTGAATCGGCATGGGACCGGCGCCATTGACCACAATTGCGAGTTAACAGACCGTTGATGGCCACTCCCACGGCCTCGACGCCGAACTCGTACAGGTGGCCGTACCGAGCCAATGTCAGGCCCGCAGTGCCACTGCGCCAAGAACTGTCCGGCCTGACCCAGGGGCCACCGCGGCCCTGGTCGGTGGACTGACGTTCGGTCAGGGCAACCTCGGTCAGCGCGCCTGCTGCCGCCTCATGCCCGCGAATTTGGTCGTCGTGCTCGTCGGCGTCATCGCGTTGCCGAATCGTCTGCACGGCATCATGTTCGGCGACCGCCCGACCGGACGCGCTGCCGGGGTAGGGAGTCGGATCAGACCGATGGCTGGCGCGGGCGGACGTGGATCAGCTGCACCCGGTTCCCGATTCGTCCCCCGCCCCGCCGTGTTCGTCTCCCCACGGGGATACCGAGCCTCGGTCGCGGAGTCGGCAAGGTTGTACCGCGAACCACCGACACATGTACGACCCCCAGCGCGCACATCTACGTTTCACGGCCGATGGTTTTCAACCGCTCACCCCGCACTGTTGAACGGTAGCCAGCGCTCCGACTACATAGGGCCTTTCGAGAGGAGAAGAAATCATGACAACACCTACCGGCATGGTGATGGGGGCTGTCGCCGCTTTCGCGGCTGCGCTGATCGGACTGGCTCCCGCGGCCAGGGCCGACGAACCCGATCCGTTCCAGCTACTTTTCGGCGACAGCGGACTCAACACCTGGACCCCCACGGCTGACACGGATTTGGCGGCGTTGAGCCCGACCCTGGCCAGCGACTTTGCCGCGAGCGTCGACGGCTTCGAATCAGGTACTGGGGGGTTTTGGGCTGGCGACCCGTTTACCGTCCTGACCGACGATTTGGACCCGAGCGCGTTTATTGCCAACCCTGACGGTGTTGGCTTCGTTCCGGACAACGGCATTGGTGACCTCGCCGTGGGCCTGGATTACACGGTGTTTGCCACCGGCGGCTACGGGTCGGTGGACCTGTTGGTCGATGGGCTGTTGGGTGCGCTCGGTGTCCCTGACTTGATTGGGTTTTGACCATCGAATCAGCACACACCCTGCCGTCAGCGCGTTGGCCACATCCTGACCACAATCTGGCCAAGGTTACAGATAGCGGCTGTTAAGTGCAGTTGTGTGTTTTAGCGCGTCGAGCAATGTGTAAACCGTTGATCTGCAGCATGATTCGCCTTTGCAAGGCAGATGTCAGGAGTTCGAATATCCAAGGCCCCACAAATCAAAGGTGCGCTTCTGGGCCTCAAATGCGACGCATCGATGCTGTGGGAACGGATCAACACTCTCGCGGCGCTACGAATTGTCGGTCCTGCGCGAACGCAGCGCCGCTCGCGTGACCGTCACGGGGTGGTTAAGCAGAGTCATGATT
>NZ_JBAPRN010000778.1:0-9364 GCF_049281135.1 Mycobacterium sp.
CTCACTGCTGGTCAGCGATCCGCCTGAGCACACGCGGCTACGGCGCCCGATCTCGCGGGCATTCACGCCGCGGGCCCTCGATGCACTGCGCGCACGTATCCACGAGATAGCCGACGAGTTGCTCGACGGCCTCGAAGGCCGAACAGAGTGCGACTTGGTCGCCGACTACACCTCACAGATTCCGGTGGCGATCATCGCCGAGATGATCGGAATGCCACCCGACGAGATACCGTATCTCCAGGAATCCGCCGGAACCATATCGAGACTGATCGGCACCAGCGCCGCTTCCTGGCGTGACTTTCGTTCTGGGACAATTGTTCTCCGCGATTTCGACCGGTACATCGCGACCCATATCCAGCGGCTCAGGCACGACCACACCGGCGAAAGTATCCTGTCCGACGTCGTGCGCGACGGAGACCTGACCGAGAGCGAGCTCAGGATGCTCGCAGGGCTGCTCCTCGGCGCAGGCTTTGTGACCACAACCCATGTGCTGAGTAAGGCGGTCGTCACGCTCATCCGTCATCCGGACCAGCTGGCCGCGCTATCCGCGAGCCCCGACGGCTGGCCTGGTGCGGTCGAGGAGATTCTACGTTACGACACGGCGGGTCAAGTGGTGCCGCGTATCGCTACCGAAGACATTGACGTGCAAGGATATCCGGTCAGGACAGACGAAGCCCTCTTTCTGTTGGCGGGCGGCGCCAACCGCGATCCGGCAGTCTTCGAGAACCCCGGTGCCTTCGACACGACCCGCGCCAACGCCCGCGAACACCTCAGCTTCAGTACGGGCATTCACGTCTGCCTGGGCGCCACACTGGCTCGCATGGAACTACACATCGGCCTGCAGTCGTTGTTCGAGCGCTACCCATACCTGGCCCTGGCCGGTGAACCGACTTTCAACAACAGCATCGGCCTGCACGGACTCACGCACCTGCCGGTGTCGCTTCGTCCGGCTCAGTCCATCTCTTCGACCCATTGAGCGCGAGATGGCCCTGGCTCGAACGGATCGCTGAAGTACTGCGATTCGTGGATCACCTCGCCGCCCTCGAATTCCATGATGCTGACCACGTACGAGGGCTTTCCGTCGTACGTCATCACGAGTTCGCTGACCCACAGGTTTCCGCTGCCGAGCATGCGTCGCACGGTGAACCGCTTGAGGTTCGGCTGGGCGGTGCGTGACGCCTGGATGTTGGCTCGGCCCCGGATGCGCTCGCCCGATTGCGGATAGTCGAGAACCGCATCAGCTCGATAGATTTGGTGTTCCGTGGCGAAGTCGTTTGCGTCGGAGGCATCCCAGTGGCGTTGTAGAGCGGCCCGCACGTCGTCGTCACTCATGCCTAGGCTCCGTTCACCGCTTGCTCGCGGGCCCACCGGTAGTCGGCCTTGCCGGAGGGACTGCGTTCGATCGTGTCCCGGAACACAATCGCCTTCGGCAGCTTGTATCGCGCTAATGTCTGTGCGGCATGGTCGATTAGCTCAACGGCCTCGGCCCGCGCGTCGTCGGCGAGTGCAACGACGGCGACGACTTCCTGGCCCCACCGCTCGCTGGGTCGTCCGGTGACGACCACGTCGGTCACCGCGGGATGCGAGGCGATGGCCGTTTCGACTTCTTCGACGAAGATCTTTTCGCCGCCGGAGTTGATCGTCACCGAATCGCGGCCCAGCAGTTCGACACAGCCGTCGGTGCGATGGCGGGCCCGGTCACCGGGCACCGCGTAACGCACGCCGTCGATCACCGGGAACGTGACGGCCGTCTTAGCGGCGTCGCCCTTGTAGCCGAGCGGGATGTGACCCCGTTGCGCCAGCCAGCCCATGCCATCGTGACCCGGTTGCAGGATCGAGCCGCGGTCCTCGGCGGCGACGACGGTATCCGGTCCGGCATTGAAGATGCCCGTCGACACGGTTCCCGACGTCGACATGTGGTGCATCTGGCCGCCGGTCTCCGAGGATCCGACGCCGTCGATGACGATCGCGTTGGGCAGCACGTCGATCACGCGTTGCTTGACGTACGGGGTCAGCAGCGCGCCGCCGCTGGCCACCACAGCCAACGATGACACATCAGCGATGCCCTTTTCGATCGCGGCGACCAAGGGCCGCGCCATCGCGTCGCCGACCACCGTTACTGTCATCACCTTTTCCCGCTCGATGGTGCGGACAACGTCCTCAGCATCGAAATGGTCTATAACAGAGGGGAATACGACAGTCTGGCCGGTGGTGATCGCCGTCATCACGCTCCACTGCGCCGCGCCGTGGATCAGCGGCGGCAGGAGCAATAGCTTGGTTCCGGTGCTGTCTGCCAGTCTCTCCACGATCTCGTCGAGCGAGCTGCTGGGCTCACCGGTCATGATGTTTCGTCCTCCGAAGGACGTCATGAAGATGTCGTGCTGCCGCCACAGCACACCTTTGGGCATCCCGGTGGTGCCGCCGGTATAGAGGACGTACAAATCGTCGGGGGAGTGCTGCAGCGCCGGCTCCGGCGAATCCGAGCCGACGATGGTCTCGTAGTCCACGGCGCCGTAGGGCAATGCGTTGCCCGAATCGTCGGCGATTTGAATCAGGACCCGCAGCTGCGGAAGATCCGGCAACACTTCGGCTACCCGCGGGGCGAAACGGGCGTGGTAGATCAGTGCCGTTGCACCCGAGTCGGCGAGCAGATACTGCAATTCGCTCTTGACGTAGCGGAAATTGACGTTGAACGGTGCGACCCGGGCGGCGAAGGCGCCCAGCAACGCCTCGACGAACTCGTTGCCGTTGTAGGCATACACGCCGAGAAGATCCTGCCCGACTTGGTGGCTATCTAGCGCGGATCGCTCTGTGTGGCAACCTAACCCGCGCGAGTGCAGGTATGCGGCCAGGCGATTCGACCGCCCGACGATGTCTGCGTAGGTGTAGCGTCGATCGCCCTGGATGATCAGCTCGCGGTCCGGAATCGTTGCCGCGACGGCTGCGGCGACGGCGGGCACGGTGAATTCGACTGCGGTGTCGGACATCAGGCCTCTCACGGCTGGTGCGGAAGCAAGCGAACCATCAGGCCGTTGGCTTCGCTGAGTACCGCGCCGTCGGCTGCCGTCATGGTAGCGGTGATGAAAACCTTCCGGCCGTCGATCTCGGTGATCGAGCCGCGAGCCTCCAGCGGCTCGTTGATCGGGGTGATCTTGCGGTAGTCGACGTGCAGGAACGCGGTCCGGGTGGGCCGGATGTTCGCGGCGGTCACCGTCATCCCGAGCAGCCAGTCGTACAGCAGCGGAATCATGCCGCCGTGCACCGCTCGGTTACCGCCCACATGAGCCTCGGTGAAGTGCCCGGTCATGGTGACACCGTCGCGACCGGAGTCGGTCAGCGTCCACGGCGGCATCAGTGGATGCCCCAATCCGGGAATGCTCAACACCCGGCCGGCCACGACCTGCGTCTCCGGAACCTGATGGCCGTCCAAGAGAGCGCACGCGCTTTCCAGGTGCGCGGCCGCGTCAGCCCACAAGGAGCTGTCCGGGTTCGTGGAGACGGTCAGATCCTGCAGTCTGCGCATCGCGGCGACGAATCGACCCAGCTCCGGGGGTGCGTCGTCGACCGGTCTGACTTCGGGAAATCCACCCCGGGCTGCGGGCGCGGTGTCGGCGGTGTCGGTCACAAATTCCCCTCATCAGGCTGGCCCCAGGTCTGGAGCAGATCGTCGGTGCTGGTGATTGTCGCCAACAGCGACAGCGTGTTATCGATGATCGCATTGCCGTACTCGGTGGGGATTCCGGCGACGGCATCGCGAGGCACGACGACCCGATAGGCGGCGTTGACCGCGTCCATGACCACGTTGGGGATCGCGATATTCAGCGACACCCCGACCACCACGATGGTCGACACCCCGAGGTTGCGCAGCACCGCGTCCAGGTCGGTTCCTCCCATCGGGCCGACGCCGTGCCATCTGCTGAGGACGAGATCGGTTGGCTCGGGACCTAATTCGGGCAGCACGGCGGCTCCCGGCGTGCCCGGAAGAATGTTCACCTCACCGCGCCCGATGGAGAAGATCTTGGCGTTGTGATTGGAGCCGAGCCCGTCGGGACGTCGCTGCACTACGCAGTGCACCACCCGTACGCCTGCCGCCCGAGCCGCCGGGAGCAGCCTGGTGATGTTAGGCAGTGCAACGCGGCGCGCCTCCTCGGCAAGCATTGCCAGCCCGGCGTTCGGGCCGATGACGGCGCCCTGGCACTCCTGGGTCACGACTGCGGTGTGCCCGGGTGCCGCGATCTCGGCCAGGTCGATCATGCCGGCACTTCGTAGAACTGGGCGGCCCACTTACGCAGTGCCATATACCCTTTCGCGTCCTCTTTGGACAGCGCGGGATTTTCCACGTACCTCTGGTAACGCCAGATCTGAAGATCGTCGAAGACTGTTGACAGGAAATGCTTTTCGATGGTGTCGCGCAGCTCGCCGGTCGGTACGTCTGACGAGTCGCCGGGCAGCCGCGGCCACCAGATCGAATAGAACAGGTCCGAGCATTCGTCGTCGACCGGTGTGCAGGTGAAGATCAGCCGATGATTCTGGGCGCCCTCGAACACGCTGATCGCGCCACCCAGGCCGAACAAGTGGCTGTGGAACCGCAACGCGAGATCCTCAGGGTTGTCGCTGCGGGCGTCCGGCCAGCCGGCGACGAATTGCCATTCCTGGTCGACGATCTTCCAGTCCAGCACACGCGGCGTCACGGTGGCATGGTGCACATACTCGAAATGCGCGCTGTCGGGCGCATTCTCGGCGACGGTTTGCGGATGCACGGGCTCGCGTTCGGCCCGCCGGGAGAACTCCGGAAACGCACGGTAGTAGGCGGCCGGATCGGTCTCGAATTGCGGGAACTTGCCGAAGATATCGGGCATCTCCCACTGCGCCTCCTTGCCGTCTGGCTGATGCCAGATGAACACGCAGTCGTACTGCTCCCGGACTGGGTACACCCGCAGCCGCAATCCTTTGTTGGGCCGGTCCGGCTGGTAAGGAATGTACCGATTAGTGCCGTCGGGTCCCCAGCGCCATCCGTGGAACGGGCATTGAACGCAGTCGCCGACCACGGTGCCGCCGTGGCCGATGTGGGCGCCGAGGTGTTTGCAGTGCGCTTCCATGACGTGGAGTTCACCCTGCTCGTCGCGGTAAGCGACCAGATCCTCGCCGAAATACTGCAGCGGCCGGACTTCGCCGATGGGGAATTCCGGTGACCAGCCGACCATGAACCAACCGGTGACTTTCCAGGTGAAGGGAACTTTCACACCGGCTCCTCAAGCACTCGTGGCAGCGATACTAAATACGTTACAGTATGGATTCCAGGTCGAGGGAGGCGTTGAGAAGTGGCGGACGAGGTCGAAGCGATTCGGCAGTTGAAAGCACGTTATTGCCGGTTTCTCGATGCCAAGGACGCCGACGGGTGGCGCAGTGTGTTCAGTGACGACGTGGTCGTCCTGCTGGACATGGCGGTGTCCACCGGCGGAGCCGACCCGATGACAGGCCCGCCGGTGGAAGGTGCCGACAACTTCGTGCCCATGGTGCTGGGCGGCCTGGAGAATGCGGCCACCATGCACCACTGCCATACCCCGGAAATCACCCTCACCTCGCCCGTGACCGCCACCGGCATTTGGGCAATGGAGGATTGGATCATCTTCGGCAACGGCAACGAACTGCACGGCGCGGGCCACTACCACGAGACCTACGAAAAGCAGGACGGCACTTGGCGGATCAAGACGCTGCACCTGACTCGGACCATCCAGCAGATCACCGGTGACAATGCCTGATAGCGACCCGCGCTTCGATGCGCTCGTTATCGGTGCCGGATTCTCCGGCTTGTACACGCTGCACCGACTGCGTCAGCTCGGGCTCAGGACCCGGGTGTTGGAGATGGCCGAAAACGTCGGTGGCACTTGGCTGTACAACCGTTACCCCGGTGCACGGTGTGACATCGAGAGCATTGAGTACTCGTACAGCTTCTCCGAGGAAATCCAGCAGGAATGGGTGTGGACGGAGACCATGCCGGCCCAGCCCGAGGTGGAGGCCTACCTGAACTTCGTCGCCGACCGCCTCGCCCTTCGCCGCGACATCCAGTTCGGCACCAAGGTCGTCGCGATGACCTTCGACGAGCAGGCGGCGGACTGGACGGTGCGCACCGAAGCCGGTGAGATTCTCAGGGCCCCGCTCGTCGTCGCGGCGACCGGAATCTTGTCGGCGCCGCTGGAACCCGACATCCCCGGGATGGCCTCCTTCACCGGAACGTCGTTGTTCACCAGCCGCTGGCCGAAGGACGGTGTCGACCTTGCCGGACGACGGGTCGGCGTCATCGGTACCGGTTCGAGCGGTATCCAGCTCATCCCGGTGGTTGCCCGAGAAGCCGAGCAGCTCTATGTGTTTCAGCGCTCTCCGGCCTACACCCTGCCGTGGCGGGTGCGGCGTTTCGAGCCCGGCGAGCTGGACGATCTGAAAGCGCATTACGACGACATCCGAGCCGCCCAACGGGCTCACCCGGTTGGCGCGGCGCGGCTGAGCGCCTTCTCGGTGTTGCTCGGGATGCTCGGCAAGCCCCCGTTGAAGTCGGCGTCACGCGACGATCAATTGCGCGCCATCGAAGAGGACGGCGTGCTGGGCGCGCTGAATTGGGGTGACATCTTCTTCGACATCGAGGCCAACCGGATGGCGGCAACGTTGTATGGCGAGGCGGTGGCGCGGATCGTCGAGGACCCCGAAACGGCGAGCTCCCTGGTGCCCGACCACCCGTTCGCCTGTAAGCGGCCGATCATCGACCAGGGCTACTACGAGACCTTCAACCGCGACAACGTGACGCTCGTCGATTTGCGTAAGGGAGCGATCCGCGCGGTGACCCCGTCCGGTATTCGCACTGACCAGCGTTCTTACGATCTCGACGTGATCGTCTATGCCACCGGGTTCGACGCAATGACAGGTGCGTTGAGCCGCATCGACATTCGTGGACGCGACGGACTGTCGCTCGGCAAATTCTGGGCCACCGAGGGGCCGCTGTCTTATCTGGGGCTGGCGGTCGCCGGCTTCCCGAACCTGTTCACGATCCAGGGCCCGGGCAGTCCGAGCGCGGCCACCAACTTCGTCGCTGCGCTCGAACAACATGTGGACTGGATCTGCGACTGCATCACACACCTGCGCTCCAACGGGATTCGCACCATCGAGGCACTGTCCACCGCGCAGCAGGACTGGATCGACCACGCCACCTCGTTGGTCGCCCCGACCGTTCTCGTCCATCCGTCATGCAACTCCTGGTACAACGGTGGCAACGTGCCCGGCAAGAAACGCATGTACATGGGTTACACCGGCGGAATCCCTGAATACCGGCGTCGCTGCGACGAAATCGCGGCCGCCGGTTACACCGGTTTCAAACTGGCCTAGGTGAGCGACATGTCGTTGGCGACGCGCAGCCTGGTCCTGACCCGCGACGTGGTCCGCGAACTGGGCAAGGTTGTGCCCCGGACGGTGGCCGGCCTCAACGAGTCGACCGGGTGGGCCCCGGCGACGCCGCGTGGTGTGCGCCAGTTCGGCGAGGTGATGCTCGATGAGCTTGCGTTATCCGGCTTTTCGCTCCTGGGTGGAACGCCAAAGGCGATCCGGTCGCCGGACGCGTGCACCGGGGCAGCCGAGGAGTTGTCGGCGCTGGGCATCGATCGTGCGCACGCCGACCCAGAACCATTGCAGGTGCAGAGGACGCAGCGCCGGCGCATCGCCGGTCTGGCGTACGAACGGCTGACCTTCGAGCACGATCCCGCGCTGCCGAAGACGCTGGCGGCCGAGGGTTTTGGTGGTCCGGCGAGGGCCGTTGTGCACCTGTGCCGCCACACCGATGGCCCCCGGCCATGGCTGATATGGGTGCACGGCGCCGGCCAGGGTGGCGCCGAAGACCTGCTGCTGACGCGGATCGGACGGATCCATCACCAGTTGGGATTCAACGTCGCTATGCCGGTGCAGCCCGGCCACGGCTGCCGACGTCGCGAATGGCCGGCCTACCCGGACATGGACCCGCTCGGCAATGTCGCCGGCATGATGCGCGCGGTGTCGGAGGTACGAGCCGTCGTCAAATGGGTCCGGCCACAAGCCAGCACGGTTGTGGTGTCAGGGATTTCGATGGGCACCCCGGTGGCCGCGCTGGTGTCGCACCTGCAGCGGGACATCGATGCAGTTGGCCTGTATACCCCCATCCTCGGACTGAACGCCATGATCGCGCGACACCTGGGACGTTGGGGCTCGTCGAGAGACGTGTTCCGCGAGTTGCTGGCCTCCCCAGTGGTCTCGCAGCTGACCTCGGTGATCGATCCGCTGGCCGTCGACCCGGCGCCGCCGCCCGAGCGACGGCTCATCGTCGGCGCGTGGCACGACCGGATGGCAATGCGCGAGCCCACGACCGCGCTGCAGGACCGGTGGGGTGGCCAACTGTACTGGTATGACGGCAGCCACGTCGGTCACATCTTCTCCCGGCGCGTACAGCGAGTTACCGAGCGGTTCCTGCGCGACGTCGAGAACCCGTAGAGGTGTGTGAATGAGCGCCTCACCCCGCACGGCCCGCGAGGTTGTCGAGCTCTACAACCTCGTGGTGTGGAATGAGCGCGACTTCGTGCTCGCCGAGGAGTTGGTCGGCGACACGGTCACCCGCCATGAGGTGGGTGAGGCGACAGTGCTCACGCACGAGGAGGCGGTCAACCGCATCGTCGATCACTGGGCCATGTTCGAGGCCATCAGATTCGATCTGAATCTGGTTGTTGCCGGTGACGATGGTGAACACGTCGCGATCGTCTACCAGTCTCCGATGACGCTCAGGGATGGCACCACTGTTGACGTTGGCAGCATGGAGATCTTCCGCGTCGTCGCCGGGAAGATCACCGAAGTCTGGAACTGCGGCTACAAGCAAGGAGTTTGGAGTTGACCGAGACGCTCGACGAATTGGGTTATTACCTGCTGGCTGGAGCCGGCGGTGAGGGTCCGGCCACCTTGATGGACGAGGCGCGCCGCGGCGAGGAGTTGGGTTTCGGCACGGCGTTCATCTCCGAACGCTGGAACGTCAAGGAGGCCTCGTCACTGGTTGGCGCGGCATGTGCGGTGACCAGCCGGATGCAGATCGCCACCGCCGCAACCAATCACAACACCCGCCATCCGCTGATCACCGGATCGTGGGCGACGACGATGCACCGGTTGTCCGGCGGCCGCTTCACTCTCGGCGTAGGGCGCGGTATCGCCGCGATCTACGGGGCATTCGGCATTCCGGCGGTGACGACCGCACAGATGGAGGATTGGGCGCAGGTCATGCGCCGACTCTGGCACGGCGAGGTGATCTTCAACCACGACGGCCCAATGGGCAAGTACCCCATCCTTTTCCTCGATCCGGACT
>NZ_JBAPRN010000779.1:0-8287 GCF_049281135.1 Mycobacterium sp.
TGCAGGGACTGATTGGGCGAAAGGGGGATGGATTCAACAACATTCGCTGGTATCGTCGCGGCTGCGAGCACCGGCGATCAGTGGCCGCGCGGTCCGATAACCGGCTGGTCGCAAATGCCAGCCGGACCTCCTTTCCGGGCCTGAGTAGGCCATGGCTGGCCCGCCGGTCGGCGCGGGGTAGCGATGAGGGATGCCTTGCCTGCCTTTGTCGACGCCTGGCTGCGGACTGTTGTCGTTGTGTTTTCCAATGGTCGCGATCGCAGCGGCGGCAGTCGATGTCGTGCCGTACACCTTTCTTCGTGAGTCGGTGTTGTCGCGGATACCTGGGCGACTGGGGCAGCGTTAATCCGGTTCTGGGCGGGCGGGTTTCGGGCCGGTCGACGATGATTTCGCGATACCGGAGACGGTCATGGAGCGTCTCGCGGCGTTATTGCGTGAGTTCGAGGAAGGTCCGGCCGCTGCTCCCAGCGGAGGTGTGCCGGTCGCGATTTGTGGCTCGCCAGCGGTGTAGCGGACAACACTGCCTGTTGTTGACCAGTGTCGTCGGACACATCGCGTCGCAACGCTGATCGGGATAGAAAGTTGGTTGTCTTTGGCTACGTTCAGGATTGGGGCGGCGTGACGATCGGTTCTCGCGCCTGTCGCCACTTCGTGGCGCGGTGCCCACTGCGCACATCTGGCGCGGCGTTGGGGTCAGCGTTGGAAGGTTCGTGTGCGGGGCCAGTTCGGCTGCTGCTGTATTAACGAACTTGGTATACGGTATACATTTACGAGGGATAGTTGGGCTTCAAAAGGAGGCAAGGTGACATCGACCGAATTGATTACCAGCAGGTTCTCCCGACACTCCACAGCCGACGACGTCATCGCGGGCATTGACCTGTCAGGACATCGCGCGGTGGTCACTGGCGCGAGTTCGGGCATCGGTACTGAGACTGCCCGTGTGCTGGCTTCGGCGGGCGCCGAGGTGTGTTTGGCGGTGCGCAACATTGACGCGGGTCGCCAGGTCGCCGCGGTAATCGAAGAGCAGACCGGGAACCCCAATATCACGGTCGAACCGTTGGAACTGGCCGACCGCGCCTCGGTGCGGGCCTTCGTCGAAAGATGGCGTGGCCCACTGCATATCTTGGTCAACAACGCCGGTGTGATGGCAGAGCCGCTGCGCCGCACCGCCGAAGGATGGGAACACCAATTCGCCACCAACTACCTGGGGCATTTCGGGTTATCGGTCGGGCTACACGACGCGCTGGCCGAGGGTGCCCCCGCCAGGATCGTGGCATTGACCTCGAGTGGACACTTCTTTTCCACGGTTGTTCTCGATGATCTGCAGTTCGACCGAAGGCCCTATGACCCGTGGCTGGCCTACGGACAGTCAAAGACCGCGGTCGTGCTTTTCGCGGTAGAGGCGAGTCGCCGGTGGGCCGCTGATGGCATCACCGCCAATGCTGTGATGCCCGGAGGCATCCGGACCAATCTGCAGCAGTATCAATCAGGCCCCGAATGGGCGGAGATCGACCGCAACTACGACTGGAAGACGGTCCCAGAAGGCGCCGCAACGTCGGTATTCGTGGCCACTTCGCCGTTACTCGCCGGCATCGGTGGCCGATACTTCGAGAATTGCCAGCAAGCGCCGGTCGTGGATCCCCAGATCGGCCATGAGCGCCAACAGGGTGTGGCTGCCTATGCTCTTGACCCGCAGACCGCCAAAGAGCTCTGGGACGTATCGCTGCAGCTGCTCAAACAATAGGCTCGCACGCGGCCGCGGCAGTACGCACAACTGCACGCCACGTTGGTGAATCCGCTCTAGCACAACGCTTTACACGACCGAGCGTGTCACGCCAGCGTCGGACCGTGGCGATCTCGCAGCTCGTAGCGCCTTCGACGTAACGATTGCGGATTCTGAGCTCATTAAGACGTTGATGCCCGCGCCGGTGATCCGTTGCGTCCCTGGGCGTTCACCGACCCAACTTGCTGCGCGTCCAGGAACCGGGGGGCGTGAACGTCGGTGTCTGCGGTGACACCCCACCAGGGCCACGGGTGTTCGGCCAAACATCGACGACGGGCTGAGCACACACGACGATGAGCCAATGCGGATGCACGCTTCTGACGCCGCTGACGGGTTGGAGACCATCGTGACATCACCGGGACGTGGCGAAGACAACCGGGACTTCCTGCGACAGCTCTACTTTGCGTCGTTCGCCGGCGACGCCGAAGCCTTCCCCAAGGCGATGGCGAGCGAATTCGAAGCTCATGTTCCACCGCGACTGCCCTGGGGCGGAGTGCACCGTGGCCCTGATGAATTCGTCAATGTCGTGTTGCCGCAGTTGGCGGTCGCCCTAGACTTCGACAGTATGCATTTAGAGAGCATCTCTGCCGACGGAGACCGGGTGGCGGCACTCATGAGCGCGCGCACCGCGCTGGGCAACGAAATCTGGATCGCCGAGCATTGGATCGTAGGAAACGGCCAGCTCCAGCAGCTCAGGGTGTTCTATGACGACACGCGGTCGATCGAATCGCCTCCAGCGCCGACCGACTCGTAGCTTCGCGATCATGGGCATCGAGTCAACCGGACAGCTCAATAGGCAGGCTGCCGTTCGCCGCTTCCGCATGGACGATGTGACGTTCACGTTCATCGCCGACGGTGCCATGCTTCTGGACCCGCACGCGTTCATCAAGACCGCTCCACCCGCTTATTGGGCCCAACATCGTGAGCAACTCGACGGCCTGGGTTGGATGGTGATGTCGGCGGGTGGGCTCTTAGTTGAGCGTGACGGCCGACGAATCCTGATCGATGCCGGATTTGGGCCAGCGGTCGTAAGCAACTCCTTCGCCCGGGTCAACTGTGGAGCGCTCCTCGACGTTCTGACACAGCTCGGCTTGGCCCCCAACGACATTGACATACTTGCGCTAACCCATCTGCATGTCGATCACACCGGGTGGGCGTTCGCGGAGTCGGTGCCGGGTCAGCGCGAACCAACGTTTCCGAACGCGACGTATTACCTGGCGATGCTTGAATGGGAGCCGATCGTACGCGGTGACCGACCACCTGGCATCGCCGGCGAACGAGAGCTTATTGAACCACTACAGTCGCACTCCGCGCTCCGATTGATCGGCGACGGTGAACACGTGGCACCAGGTGTGACCGCCATCGTCACGCCCGGCCACACCGCTGGCCATACGTCCTATGTGGTGCAGACATCAAAAGGTAACCGCCTCATAGCCTTTGGTGACTGCTTTCACACGCCGGCTGAAATGCTGCACCCGGAATGGTCATCCGATCCCGACTTCAATCCGGCCGCAGTGCCCGAAGCTCGTCGGCGCCTCCTCGACGAACTTCTCGTGGCAAACACCGTGGGGTTCGCCGTCCACTTCGGCGATCAACAATTTGGCACACTCATCGGCGACGCCGATGCGATCGCATGGCGGCCCATACCAACTACGGTGATGCTTCCGCCACCTCGGGTGGCCTAACAACGACATAACGAGGTGGTCGCCGACGACCTCCGGATGCTTCGCGCGCGCTGAGGACCGAATAGAACGGGGACACCATGCCTCGGGCGCGTCCGACGATCCCCCACATACGGTATCGACGCGAACTTCATCGCGAGCGCCGAAGCTGCCACGCATTCACCCACACCGATCGCAGCCGACATAAGGGTTGCTCTTCTGCTTGACATACGAGTCCACGACCGACGCCCGTAGGACACTGCTCAGGGCGCATCGCCATCCGGATGCGGGCCGCGGCTTCGTGGCTGAGGTCCTGTCGGGGTCCTCGCAAATGGGCTGTGTGCGCGGGCCAGGCGTGCTGTGGCCGCGGTGGCGACGGTAACACCGCTGTGTAAACCGTGGTGTCTGTAGATACATCGACACCGGCGTCGACTCGGATGACGATCGATCCGTCGGCCGGAAATCTAAGGGCGGCAACGAAATCATCAGACCGCGCACAACGCAAGGAGCATCATGAACAGTGTTATCGATCAGCAACTGTGGAAAGGCACGCTGGCAGCCAGTGTCCTGACCATGGCCCTGGGCGCGATTGTACTGATCTGGCCCGGTCCCACAATCCTAGTTGCCTCAACCATGTTTGGCATCTACCTGCTGATGAGCGGATTCGCACAGCTGTTTCTGGCATTCACATTGCCGCGATCCGCAGCCACACGACTCATGCTGTTTCTCACCGGCGCGCTATCGCTTGTCTTGGCGATATTGTCCTTAAGCCACTTCGGCGACGACTCTGCGGTTCTACTCCTATCCGTATGGCTGGGAGCTGGTTTCGTCCTCCTGGGTGTATCCGAGGTTGCGGTGGCGCTGAGCGAGCGGGAGTTGCCGGGGCGGGGTTGGTATGCCGTACTTGGCATCCTGTCCATGATCGCCGGCGGCATCGCGCTTGCTTGGCCGTTCGATTCCATCGTCGTGCTTGCCCTCGCTTCCGGGGCGTCACTGGTGATACTCGGCTTGGCCCAGGTAGTGCAGGCCTTTCGGATCCGCAGCGACACCAAAGCCGCACGCCAAGCGGTCGATGCCTTCTATGACTGGCTGGCAGCCTGATGACGCGACACATGCTCGTCAGACAAATCGCAAGCGCAGACCCGAAGTTCACCCGAGTCGTGACTACCCGGTTGAACCTGTTGGGCTGGCAGTCGACCAGATTCAACGTTGATCTGGATCGTGGGAAGCTGGATGACGATACACGCCCGCCGCACGCCCTTGACGGTGCCGGCAAGCGACTCACGCGGGGCCGAGTGAACGCTATGGCATCTTGGCGAGAAGCGACATGACGAATTCCGAACGCAATCCCGCGTGTTTACAAGGCAACACCTCCAGCTGCGTCACCAGGATCCAAGTAAATCCGGCGGCAACCCGAGCCAGCAGTCCTATTCAATGGCAGCCAGTCGAAGCGGAGTTGACTGCACGGTTTGAGCGAGACGTCTTGCCTCTACGTAATATCTTGTACTCCAATGCATTTCGGATGAGCCGAAATCATCCGGACGCTGAGGACCTGGTCCAAGAAACCATGATGAAGGCATACGCGGGCTTCCATTCGTTCCAGCGTGACACCAACATGCACGCCTGGCTGATGCGAATCATGAGAAACAGCTATATCAGTAGCTATCGCACTAAGCGGCGTCAACCTATGCAGTACTCCACCGAGGAAGTGACCGAGCAACATTTGGTGGATACGTACTTCCGCTCTGCGCCGGCGCGGCTGCGCTCCGCCGAAGACCAGGCGCTAGATTCCCTGGCGGATAACGAGATCAAGACGGCGATGCAGGCACTGCCGGAGGTCTTTCGCAACGTGGTGTATTACGCGGACGTCGAGGGTCTGCGTTATCGGGAGATCGCGGCGATGATGAACACCCCAACTGGGACCGTGGCTTCGCAGCTTTATCGGGGCCGCCGGCAACTGCGCAGGCTGCTCGACGGCGTCGGCGATGCCGGAACCGAAACGATCCGCGCCACGGTGTGATGCCCATATCTGATGTTTAGCGGGCCGGTCGGCGCGAGGCCCCCAACTAGTCGCAATGGGCGAATCTGGTGATTTCGAGGCGGCAGAGCCTGGTTTGTGTTCGCTCTACAGCAACCGATTTCGCCGTGGCGGTCTTTTTTCGTCAGCCCGCCGCTGACGGGCTGTTGTCAGTCCCGTCCGCTCCCAGGTCTCGCTTGGCTGTTCACCCGCCAGGTAGGCAGGTCGAGCCAGCAAACGCAGTCTAGATGCCTGCGTCTCGCGAATGTTGACGTCGAGTGAGCCGAATGCAGCGGAGTGCATCAACGCGCACGGAAGTCTCCGAGTCGGCCTAGGCGCGATAGTATTTGACAGATGTACGGGGATTGATGGATGTGCCGGCACGAGACCTCAATCGCCCAATTCGTAAACGTTTGGCTGCCAACAGGATCAATCCCGGAGGGCATGGTAAATCTCCACCATGAGCGAACGTGTCGTCTTCGGTAGCTCCACGGGCCCGAATCTGGCAGGGATCATCGAGGTCCCAGAAAAGCTGGTGCGTGGTTGGGGGGTGTTTTCGCACGGCTTCACGCTCGGTAAGGACTGCCCGGCCGCGGCCCGGATCTGCAAGCAGCTGGCCGCGGACGGTATCGGCATGCTGCGCTTCGACGCGCTGGGTCTCGGTGCATCAGAAGGAGACTGGGGTGACGGATCTTTCACCGTCAAGGTCGACGACATCGTGAAGGCATGTGAGTTCATGGCCAACCGCGCGACCCCGGCCGACATCTTGGTCGGGCACTCGTGGGGCGGTGCGGCCGTGCTCGCCGCGGCACGGCAGTCCCCGGGCGTGCGGTCGGTGGTCACGGTGGCGGCGCCGGTTGACCCTAGCCACGTCGAGCAGCATTACGACGCAGTGGTCGACCGCGTGTTGTCCGAGGGTACGGCCGAGTGGATGGTCGGTGGACGCACGCTGACCCTCAAGCGAGCATTCGTCGAGGATGTCCGCGCTGCTCACCTGCACGACAAGATCAGACGTTTACGTCTCCCACTGCTCATCCTGCACTCGCCTACAGACGCCACGGTCGGCATCGAGAACGCGAGCGAGATCTTCCGCTTGGCCCGTCACCCGCGCAGCTTCGTCTCACTCGAAGGTTCTGATCATCTGCTCACCGCGCGCGGCCAGGCTCAGCGGGCCGGGCGAATCATCGGCGCCTGGGCCGACGCATACCTCGACAATCCTCGTTAGGAGGCCGGCCGGCGCCGCAGTACCGTCATCACGGGTTCGGTTGCCGCTGAGTGAAGTCCGCCATGCCCGGAACTGTGAAGGCGACGATGCCATGCTCGGGAGCGAATATGAGGCCCGTGGATATCAGATTTGCGCGCACAGGGCCGAAACTGTTGACGCTACGTCCCAGCCGTGTGGCCACGTCACCAGACGAGCTGCCGCCATCTCCGTCGACAGCCATCGCGCGTAAGTAGCGCTGCTCGGCTCGGGTTGCCCGGTCCCAGCGCGCGCGGAAGAAGCCATCATCGAGAGCCGCGCGTCCTCGAGCGGCGCCGACGCGGGCATCCGCAAGGGTGATCGCCGGGCCAGGCGCCTCGTTCCAGGTGTCCTGGCCGAACTGCTGAAGGAAGTAGGGGTAACCCGATGTTTCCTGAACTACGAAGGCGATTGCCTCATCATCCCACCCGGCCTCTTCAATCCTGGCCGGCTCGACAAGAGCCTTGCGCGCTGGTCCTGGCTGAGGTGTTCGATTCGTTCGAAGGCGAATAATCGCTCAGCGTAGGACTTCGTGTCGGCCAAGACGCGCGGCAGACTTGGCAGCCCGGTACGGGGTCGATCAGCCCTTCCATCTGTAGCAAGTTCTAACCCGGTATAGCGATTTACTATATTGCCGCATATATCGCTATAGATCCGACGTTCTGGCGAGGTTGGCGGCGTCCACGATGCGATTGAACACCCTAAGGCGGTCGGCGGTCGGGAGCCCAGGCATGAGGCTCCATTAACCGGAAGGCAGGGGAGGGCACGGCTCTCCGCTACCGGCAAAAGATGGATGATCAATCGTCTCCACTAAATCAAAAGTGTTGCCCCCCAGTGTTGTTGCGGCCGCAACGACACTGGGGGAGGAGAAGGGGCAAAGCGACGAATTGGCCGGTGGGCCCGAATGCGATTTCCAACTACCTACGCGTTGCGATTGGATCATCGAACGGCGCGCCGGCTGGGTTACAGCGTCGTGGGAGCCCTGACGCCCAGGTCGGCAACGGTCGACATCGCCGTATCAACCGTCGGTACCATGATTGGTACTAGAACTGGTACTATCGATGAATGCCGTCCTTGAATATTTCGTTCACCGATGAGGAGCTCGAAGCGGTGCGGACCGCCGCTGCGAACGATGACGTTTCGCTGCGCACGTTCGCCCACCAGGCGATCCTTGACGCTGCGAGCGAGCACAAGCGCCGAGTCGCTGAAGCCGCCCGTATCGTTGCCGCGCGTTCGGCCGAGCTCAACAAACGCTTGGCGTGACCGAGTTTCTTGATCGCGACGACGTCTTGGTCGCCGGCTCGGTCGCGATCGGAAACCAGTTACAGGTAAGCGATTACGGCCTGTTGGATGCCGCGATAGCGCGTCCCAGGGCGACCGTGTTTGGCGTCGACGCTTACCCGGACAAGTTCACTAAAGCAGCCGCGCTGCTTCAGTCGTTGGCACGCAACCACGCCTTAGTCGACGGCAACAAACGAACCGCATGGGCAGCAGCATGGACCTTCCTGCATATCAACGGCACGCAGCTGGCGGCTGATTTTGACGTCGACGACGCAGAAGCCTTCATGAACCAAGTCGCCACCGAC
>NZ_JBAPRN010000780.1:0-11568 GCF_049281135.1 Mycobacterium sp.
CTCTTCGGCCATGAACACAAACGCCGATGGCGCCAGCTCGGGCCGCTCGTCGGGTTCGTTGTCCAGGAACCACGCCGCACGACGCGCCAGATTGCGTCCGCCTTGCACGGTGATCGCGATGTTGGCAAGCGGATGGGAGATGCCTTGAAGCGTCGAGATCGGCACACCCAGCGTGTAGCGGGTCTTGGCGAACTCCGCGGCAATGGTCATCGTCTCTTCAACCAGACCGGTCAGCGCCGCGGCCATCAGTACCCGCCACTCATCCAGCGCTCGTTGGTATTCCGCTAAGGCCTCAGACCCGCTTGCCAGTACGACGCTGGTGTCGGCGGCAGCCGGATCGACCCAGGCCATCGGTAGCCGACCAATGTTGTCGACTTTTGTCGGCCGGGTATCGAATTTAAGGAGCACCACCGCCCCGTCTCCACTACCGTCGCGAACGATGATCTGATCCGCGATCGATCCGGTTGGGATGAGCCGGCTCCCACGCACGCTGTCGTGCCGCGGATCGAACGATGCGAGCTGTTGGCCGCTGACGACATCTGGCTCCGACGAGCCCAATCGGGCCAGCAACCGTGCCGCACAGACATGGTCGATCCATGGCACGGGCGCCAGTGAGCGGCCGATCTCCTCGGCGACCAATGTCAGATCGACCAGCGTCGCTCCGTCTCCCCCGACGGCGTCGGGCAACGCCATCGTCGTGGCGCCCATCCCGCACAGCCGCTCCCAGAGACTCTTGTCGAAGCCGGATTCTTCTGCTGCGCGGACGGTTTCGATCGAACAATGCGTCTTGAAGAAGTCGCGGTACGCAGCCTGCAGAGCCTGATGGTCATCGGTCAGGCTGTAGTCGATTCTGCGGAGTTCGTAGCGATCCATGGTCAGTGCTCCTCTTGGCCCTCGAAAAAGAAGGTGTGCGCATTGTTGTAGAGATAGTTCTCCAGGACGTCGGCGGGCAGGTCCAAGGCCTGCGCTTCGGGCACGACGCGGCGCATCTTCAGCACTGGCCAGTCCGAGGCATAGATCACTTTGTCGGGTCCACGCGTACGCATGTAGTGCAGCAGGCTGTCGGGTAACCGCTTCGGCGACCAGGCCGACGTCATCAGGCGAAGGTTCGAGTATTTGATGAGTAGCCGGATGGCGACATCCCACCAGGGATCCGCGCCGTGAATCATGCAGAGCTTCAACTCCGGGAACCGCACACAGACCCGGTCGAGGTGAATGGGGTTTTGCACCTCACCGGGAATAGGGGGTCCGGGTAGGCCGGTGTTGATGCACAGCGGCAGTCCGATCTCGGCGCATTTGGTGTACAGCGGGTAGTAGACGGCATCGCTGGGCGGGTATTGCCCGTCGCCCCAGAAGCTGGGCCCCACAGCGGCATACGCGACCGGGAGGTCGTTGACGACCGCGCTGAGTTCGCGCAACGATGGCATCGGTCGCAGCAAGTTGACGCCGCCCATCGCGAGCGCGAACCGGTCTGGCTTCGCTTCGACGAATTTGCGCGCCGTCACCGAGGGCTTCGCGAGGTTGTCCATCAGCACGGCCTTCTGGACACCGTGCTCGTCCATCTCTTCGAGGAGCGCCGACAGATCCACCGGTGCGAACATCGACTCGGGGCCTTTGAAGTAGTCGTCCCGCACCTTGAGCATCCACGTGGGTTGCTTCTCGGTCTCACCGAAGTGCACGTTGACGAGACAATCGATAACCCGGCTGGCGTTCATCTCGACATCGGCGCTTTCTCTGTCGCTTGCCTTTTGGCCCAGCGGTAGTCGGCCTTTCCGTTGCCCAGGCGGCGGACTTGCTCGACGACGATGAATTCCTTGGGCGCCTTGAATGTCGCCAATTGCGATGTGCAATGGGCGTAGAGCACTTCGCGTGCCGTCTCTGCTCCGTCTCGCGGCTGGATCAGGGCAACAATCTCTTCGCCCCAGCGTTCGCTCGGCCGGCCGACGACCAACGCGTCGGCAATACCCGGGTGCGCGCGCAGTACTTCTTCGACTTCCTCGACGAACACCTTCTCGCCACCGGTATTGACCACCAGCGAGTCGCGGCCGTACAACCGCAGCGTCCCATCCGCTTCCAGCGCGGCACGGTCGCCCGATATCACCACGCGTTTACCATCGATCTCCGGAAAGGTCTTGCGGGTGGCGTCGGGATCGTTGAAATATCCCAACGGAATTCGGCCTTCCCTTGCGGCCC
This sequence comes from Mycobacterium sp., assembly GCF_049281135.1. Lineage (GTDB taxonomy): Bacteria > Actinomycetota > Actinomycetes > Mycobacteriales > Mycobacteriaceae > Mycobacterium. The sequence goes on from NZ_JBAPRN010000780.1 coordinate 2,194, forward strand.
ATCCCACCTCTTGCTCACCTGGGGCAAGGAAGTGGCTGTAGTCCTCGGACAGCACCAGTCCACCCTCGCGCAGCGTGAAGGTGTCGGTTCGGGTGTCACCGTGGCTGTGCCCGAATCCCATGTTTCCGGTCTCCGACGACCCGTACCCGTTGATCAGCGTGAGCTGAGGCAGCAGGGCCAGTAGAGCTTGTTGATATTTGAGATTCGTTGCGGCGCCGCCGGTGCCGATGGCGGCCAGCGACGATAAGTCGTAGTTGCCTCGTCGCAATTCAGCGACCAGCGGACCAGCGTAGGCATCACCGACCATCGTCATCATGCCCGCTTTCTCGCGCTCCGCCGTTCGCCATACCAGTTGCGGGTCGAGTTTCTTGCTGGTGTCGTAGAGCACCACCGTCAGCCCGGCCATGATGGCCGCGAACGCCGTCCACATTCCGGCGGCATGCATCAACGGCGACACCGCGAACCAGGGCTGTCCGGCGTTGCGACTCACCTTGTCCCGAATCTCTTGAGCAGAAGCATGATCGGCGCCCATCATGGACGAGACGTAGATGTCTGACTGGCGCCAGAGCACGCCCTTGGGCCGCCCAGTGGTGCCTCCGGTGCAGACCATCAACAGGTCGTCGGGAGACGGAGACACGTTCTGGTCCACGTCGCCTTTCGCCAGTGCGTCGTCCAGGGGCACGGCGCCGGGCAGGTCGGGTGTGGTAGTTCCGTCGTCGACCGACAGCAGCAGGTCCGCACTGCCGGGCGACAACACATCGGCGAACTTGACGCCAAGCGACTTGTGATAGATCACGGCACGTGGCCGCACGTAGTCGAACAGTTCGCGAACTTCGCGCGCCGTGTAGTTGTAGTTGACGTTCACCGGAACGGTGCGGGCCTTCAGGCAACCGACGACCATGTCGGCGTACAGGTCGTTGTGCATGACGAGCGCGACGCGATCCTGCCCGCATTCCCAATTCTCCAGAGCCGCGCGTTCGTGATGAGCACCGAACCCGTTGGCTGCGAGATAGTTTGCCAGCCGCCGGGTGCGGTCCGCGGCCTGGGCGAACGTCCTGCGACGCTCACCACAGACGGTGATCGCCCGGTCTGGAACGACCTCGGCGATCACGTCCAGGACCGCGCCTATAGTCCACTCGCTCATGGTTTTGCGTCGCCTCGAACGCTCACGCCGCCGAGCCGACTTTGACGTCGAGCAGGTCCAATGCGTTGTCGCGCATCACCTTTCGGATGTCTTCCGCGCTGAAGCCAGCGAGCTCCTCGGTGAACGACACGGGATTCTCCAATCCTTCACCGTGCGGCCAGTCCGACCCGAACAGGATCTTCTCGACGCCGATCAACGAGGCCAACTCGGGCAGGTCGTCTTCGTAGTAGGGCGCGATCCAGACGTTGTTGCGCAGCTGGTCCACCGGATCGACTGGAAACAACTTCGGGTGATTGTTCGCGGCCTTCTTCAGCCTCTTGATCAACCGGTGCACGAAATACGAGCCGTTTTCGATGCTCACTGCCTTGAGTTGCGGGTGACGAGTGAACACGCCATGAGCGATCATCGCGGCCATCGTGTCGTGGATCGCGCGGTCGTCGACGAGTATCTGGTCCAACGGATTCGAGCCACCGAAGGCCTCGAAAGTCGACTTGCCACCCCACATTCCGGCGATTTGGAGATAGCCGCTGTCGCTGAGGTGGAAGCCGACCGGTACACCGGCTTCGGCCAACGCGGCCCACACCGGGTCGTGGAGGGGGTCGCCCAACGACCGCGGCTTGACCACGCCAGGCACCGGGGCCGGGCGCACCAGCACCAGCTTCGCGCCACGGGCCAGGACGAACTCCACCTCCTCGAGAGCCCCGGCCGGGTCGGCCAGCGAGATGATCGGCGCGGCGATGATCCGGTGGTCGGATCGGTCGAAACCCCAATCCTCGTCCAGCCACAGGTTGAACGCATGCACCGAAGCCATCGTCGCTTCGACGTCGTGCTTGAGTGCCTCTTCGACCCCGCACGCGAATGTCGGCAACATGAAAACGGTTTCGATGCCCTGGGTTTCCATCACCGTGATGCGGGCATCGCGATTCTGGTATTCGGGATGCTGCTCGAGCCGCTCGACTTTCATCAGCGATGCGGGGTCGACACCTTCTGGAATCTCACCGCGGAACAGCAGGTCCAGACAACCGGGCACGATGATGGGGTCGAAAGTCGGGTTCGGGATGAAGCGGTTCACTCGATCACCGATGATCGCCTGGACGTGTTTGCCGTCCTTGAAGATCTGGACGCCACGCCTGCGGAACTTCTTGTCCAGGTGCCGGGTGAATGCGTCCAGCGGTTCGTAGTAGTGATTGTCGACGTCGATGGCCTTATAGCCCAAGGTCCCCATGGTCATCCTTTCCGGTGCCGCAAGATTCGTCGGTGGCGGTTGCCGAGGCGCTCAGCCCGGGAAAACTCGGGGCGCGCTTTTCGAGGAAGCTGGTGATCCCTTCGATGACGTCGGGAAGCTGCAGCGACCGCTGCAGCAGGACCTCGGACCGTGAGCTGGAGTCGGCCACCTCGCGCATCGCATCGCCGTAGGCCTGGCGCTTGATGACGGCCATCGATGCGGGCGAACAGCTTTGGGCGATGTCCTCGGCGTAGGCCATCGCCCGCGTCATCAGTTGTTCGCGCGGCACGACCTCTTTGACCAGTCCGAGTTGCGCCGCCTCGTCGGCGAGAAATGTCCGTCCGCTCAGCAGCAGGTCGAGCGCGACGCCCCAGCCGGTCAGCCGCGGCAATATCCACGAGACGCCGTATTCCGCGATCAGCCCGCGGCGGGCAAACGACGCCGCGAACTTCGCACCCGCAGCGGCGAACCGGACGTCGCACATCAGCGCCTGGGTGAGCCCGATACCAACGCAGGACCCGTTAATGGCCGCGATGACCGGTTTGCACAGCGTCGTCAGATGCTGCGGCTGCCGATCCCCGACCAAGCTCGCCAGCTTGCCCTCATCGGTCTTCTCGATCGCCCGCGAGACATTGCCCATCGAACCCAGCTGAGCGCCGGCGCAAAATGCCTTACCCCGACCAGTCAGCACGATCACCCGCACGGCCGGGTCTGCTTCGGCGCGGTCCAATCCCGCGTAGAAGGCGGTGGCGATGTCGCCGCCCCAGGTGTTGAGTCGGTCAGGCCGGTTGAGCGTCATGACCGCGACACCGGTCGCAGTGACCTCGTAGATCACTGCCTCGTCCTGGCCGGGGTCGGCGACGAGGTCGTCAGCGGTGCTCATGTGCGCCACTCCTCTCCCCCGCAAGCGGGAGGTGCCCCCACATCGCTTCCCTGCTCTGCATCGTCGCCGGCGCGGTTCATCGACCATCCAACCCTGAGCTCAGGCGGCAATTCCCGTGCAGCTTGTACGCATACTGTATACCTATCGGTACTGCATTCTGCAACTGTCCCGACGGGCTTCTCGATGGGGCACGAACAGCCGAAATTCGGATGCGCACGGCCCGCTAGATGAAGTCCGAGCCGCCATCGACGTTGACGTTCGCTCCTGTCATGTACGAATTGCGCCGCAACGCCAAAAATGCCACCACCGAACCCATTTCGTGCGGCAGTCCCGCCCTGGGCAGATGAGCGGGATGCCCGAAGTGTTCGGCGATGGCGTCCATCAGCCGGTAGGGATCGTTGCCGTCGACGCCCACCGACGTCACGCAGCCCACCAACGACTCAGAGGCGATGCTGCCCGGCGACACCACGTTGACCAGAATCTCGTCTTTGGCCGGCAGCAGCGACAGGTTCTTGGAGACGCTCGTCAACGCCGCCTTGGCCGCGGTGTACGCCCGCAGAATGAGGCAAATACCCGGTTACTCTTCGCTTGCCGCCAGGCGTATCACAAACCCTACGATAGGTATTACAGTAGCAGGCGGAGATGGCGACACGGTTGCGTTACCGCAGATCAACCGGCAACTGCCGGTAGATTCGAGTCCACCGGACCGCGAAGCCGGAACGGCCGGCGCAGTGTTGAACGGGATGGAGGTGGCCGCAGTGGCTAAGCAAGCAACCGCCGAAAAGCGTCAGCGGCGCGAACGTGGGTCCATCAATCCCGACGACATCATCAGCGGTGCATTCGAACTCGCAGAGCAGGTCTCGATCGACAACCTCAGCATGCCGCTTCTCGGCAAGCACCTCGGCGTTGGTGTCACGAGCATCTACTGGTACTTCCGCAAGAAGGACGATTTGCTCAACGCGATGACCGACCGCGCATTGCGCAAATATGTCTTCGCCACCCCGTATGTCGAGGCCACCGATTGGCGCGAGACGCTTCGCAACCACGCCCGCTCGATGCGTAAAACCTTCATGGGCAACCCAATACTGTGTGATCTGATTCTGATCAGGTCAGCGCTGAGTCCCCGAGCGGCAAAGCTCGGCGTCCAGGAGATCGAGAAAGCGATCGGCGGTCTGGTCGAGGCGGGGCTGTCACCGGAAGAGGCTTTTGACACCTACTCCGCGGTCTCGGTTCACGTCCGGGGGTCAGTTGTGCTGCACCGACTCCAGGAGAAGAACCAAGCGACGGAAAACGGCGGTCGCACAATCGAAGACGCGATGGTCATCGACCCCGAGGTCACTCCGCTGCTGGCCCAGATGACCACGAAGGGCCATCACATCGGTGCGCCGGACGACAACAACTTCGAATACGGCCTGGATTGCATTCTCGACCATGCAAGCCGGCTGATCGATCATGGCCCGAAGTCGCCCGGCCACCAACGCAAGTCGACGCCGTCACGGCAACGCAAATCTCCCTCCGCAGGGCGGGCTAAGGGTACGCGGCAGTAGAACCGTTACGGTGCGGAGCTTTTGGGCGGCTCTGGCACGTTGAAGTGCTCGTCACGAAGCCGGAACGCCTCCTTGGTGCCGTGCTGGGCGCGCGTTTTGACGAAGTTGAACTCCCCAGGTGCGAACTGCAGGTTGGTGCCGTATGCATGAAAGAGGTAGCTCGCGACTTCCTCTCCCTGATACGCCTGGCTCTGCTCGACCAACCGGAAAGCCTCTTTGGCAATGACAACGCCGTCGGCCGGCATTTTGGCAGCCTTCTCCGCCCAATACCGTGCGCGCGCCGCCACTTGGCCGAAATCGCAAGTCTCCGTGAAGATTCCGAGATGCTCCACCACCCCGGCGTCGATGATGTCGCCGGTCAATAGCAGACGCCGGGCCAGCACAGGACCCAACCGGTGGAAGAACATGTGCAAGCTGCCCAGTGCCGGACCCAGGAAGCGGGTGGCCGGCATACCGATCTTGGTGTCGCGGGCGATCACGGAAATGTCTGTCATCAGGGCGATTTCGAAGCCTCCCCCGAGAGCGTAGCCACTGATCTCTCCAACCGTGACCTTCGGGAAGCCCATCAGGTTGTGATAGAAGCTGAATGACTTGCGGTCCACCGTGAGCCGGCGGCGCTGGCTGGGACGGCTCTTCGCCGATCGAGTTTCGCTGTCCCCCGACTGTTCTGAATTTCGCTCTCCATACCAGCCGTAGGCGTTGTTCATGTCCGCACCCGTGCTGAACACGCCGTCTGCTCCGCGCAACAGCACAACAGTCAGGTCGTCGTCGTCCGCGACGCGGTCCAGGCACCGGGCGACGGCCTCGCGCATACTCGCGTCGTAGGAGTTGCGCTGCTTGGGGTTGTTCAACGTTATTGTGGCAATCCGCTTTTCCGAATCGATCTCGAAGAGAACGCGGTCGTCGCTGCTGTCTGAGGCGGTCATGTGCGCGACCCCTTTCTGCTGTGTGGCCGGCCGTTGTACGTCGAGCGCGGATACAGGCGTACCTCGAGATCCGACATCAGCTTGGCCTCGATCGTTTGGCCGGTGCCGAAGGCCAGCGTGTTTCGGCGCGCTGCGGCCAGGTGGTCTTGCGCCAGCCGCACCGCCCGGGTGGCATTGCCGTCGGTGATGGCGTCGAGCAAGCGCTGGTGATCACGCAGTGCCGCACTCCTGGTCTTGTCCACCATCGGCGCCGGTTCGCCGTGGCCGTTCCATACCGCCGACTCGTGGGCCGACCAAATCAATTCCAGCGATCCGATCAGCAGGATCATCGGTTCGTTGCCGCACCGGGAGACCAGCGTCTCATGAAATCGCCGGGCATTCGGCACGTACTGCGACACGTCGTCGAATTGTGCTGTCTGGATTTCAATGTCGTCCTGAAGGTAGGGCACCACTTCAGTCATCCGGTCCTCTCGCGCGGCGCACATCCCCGCGCAGATCGGTTCGAGATGCACCAGCGCCTCGCTGACGTCCACTGGCCTGGCGGCCCTCGTCTGCAAAACCATGCTGAGCATGTGCGCGGTGCGTTCAGCGGTCGGATGGTGGACGACCGCTCCGCCGACATTGCCGCGGCGCACCGAAATCAGCCCATCGGTCTCCAAGATGTGGATCGCCTCACGCAACGCGGGCGGGCTCACGCCGAATTCGGCGAACAGGCTTTCCTGCGACGGGAGAACGTCACCTTCCTTCAAACGACCGGACAAGATGTCGTCCCGCAACTGCGAGGCGACGAGTTCGGCGACGCGGGGTTGGCGAAAGCGTTGCACTGCCATGTCAGGTCTGCTCGGCTCGTCGCTTGCCGAATCGGTGCCCGGTCAGCTTGTCCGGAGGCAGCGCCAGCGTCGTGACTTCGCCGACGCACAGCACCTCCTCGTCGAGCAGGACGCGGGCCGTTGACGTGATGCCCCGCTCCTCCTGTGACCGGGCAATCTCGAAGCGCAACGCGGTCAGCACCGGCGTCGGGCGCCGGAAGGTGACCTGCAGCGACCGGGTCTTGCCGGAGAGTCCGGCGACGCAGTTCTGATGTTGCATGACACAGTCGAAGAACACCGCGAGAAACCCGCCGTGGACCAACCCGGGCGGCCCCTCGTAGACCACCGGAAAACTGACTCGCCCCGAGGCTGTTTCGCCGTCGAGGTGATCGAAGCGATATTCCGGAAAGCACGGGTTGAACGCACCGATGTCTGTCGCGTGATCGAGGTAGACCCGCTGGGTGCCCTCGTCGTCGTCCCCGATCCGCGGTGTTCCGTCCGGTGGGACCGCCGAGTTCAGCTCCGATTCCCAAACGCCGATCTGCGCGATGATCGCGTCGACGGTGGGGTGCGCGTGTTCGAGCGACAGCAGCAATGAGCTGAGCCGACGGATTGCGCCGGCCGCAGCGACGGTCTGGGCGAGCGGCGCCTCACCGAATCTGGCCGAATCGGAATCGGGGCGCGCTGAGGTATCCGATGGCTGGTATTCGTCCATGCGGCCCTTTCCCGACGCCCCTGTTCCGTATCGCGGCTTTCCTTGCTAAGTTATACAGCGAAGCAATCGTATTGCCTACTGTAGAGGTATCCGTATCGACAGGGAAGGGCGGATTCGACGGTGAGTCAGGACGCGGACTCGACGGCGACTGACGGCTCGCTCACCGTGAGCCGCGACGGCGCCATCCTGCGGCTCACAATCGATCGGCCGTCTCGGCGTAACTCGTTGAACCGTAAGATAATCGACGAGTTTGTCGCGACACTGACCGAGGGTGCCACCGATGACTCACTGCGGGCCATCCACATCCGCGGGGCGGGCGACGACTTCTGCTCCGGCGCCGACTGGGTTGCCACCAACAGCGGCAGCAACCAGCGGCCCCGCACGGGCGATATCCTTCGGCGCATCCCCCACGCCGCGCACCGGGTGATCGAACTGATTCACGAGATCCAGTTGCCGGTCGTCTGCACCGTCCGTGGATTCGCCGTCGGTCTCGGCTGCAGTCTCGCCCTGGCCGCCGACTTCACAGTGGCGGCCGACGACGCAGTGTTTTGGGAGCCTTTCGCGACGCGAGGATTCAGTCCTGATTCGGGCGCAACGTGGCTACTTCCCCGATTGATCGGGCTGACACGCGCCAAGCAGATGCTGTTGCTCGGCGACAAAGTCAGCGCGACTGATGCCGCGGACTGGGGGTTGATTCACCAGGTGGTGTCTCCGGCTGATGTGGACCACGTCAGCGAAGAGTTACTGGCCCGGTTGGCCGCTGGGCCGACGGTGGCGCTGGGACTGGCGAAGCAGGCGATCAACTACGGCCAGCATGCAACGCTGAGCCAGTCGATGACGGAGGAACTGTTCGGTCTCGAACTCTCCTGCAGAACAGGCGATTTCAAAGAGGGCCTCGCGGCATTCCGCGAACGACGGCCACCGAAGTTCAACGGACGATGACCATCGGCATCGATATCCATCCCCATCAGGCAACGAGGAACGTTGATGTCAACTAGCTCGGCACCGTCATACGACACCATCAAGTACGAGGTGGACGGGCATAAGGCAACCATCACCCTGAACCGGCCGGACGCTCTCAATGCGCTCAGCCCGCATATGGTCACCGAGCTGCGTCACGCATACGACGAAGCCGAAAACGACGGCAACGTGTGGCTTCTCATCGTCACCGGCACCGGGCGGGCATTCTGCACCGGTGCGGACGTCAAGGCGATACCCGGCGATGGCAAGGTGATCAACGAGCGACCGTATCTGTCCACCTACGAACAGTGGGAGGCGCCGCAAGAAGGTACCCCGCCGTTTCGAACGATGGCCAAACCGGTGCTCGCGGCGATCAATGGATTGTGTTGCGGTGCCGGACTCGACTGGGTCACCACCGGCGATATCGTGATCGCCTCCGAGAAGGCGACGTTCTTCGACCCGCACGTCAGCATCGGTCTGGTTGCGGCGCGCGAGTTGGTCCGGGTGGCCCGCGTGCTCCCCCGCTCAACCGCGCTGCGGATGGCTCTGGTCGGCAAGCATGAACGGATGAGTGCGCAGCGGGCATACGAGCTCGGGATGATCAGCGAGATCGTCGAACACGATCGGCTGCTGGAACGCGCTCATGAGATCGCCGACATCGTCAACTTGAATGCGCCGCTTGCCGTTCGGGGCACTCGACTGGCCATCCTCAAGGGCCTGGACTTGCCGCTGCACGAAGCCGAGATGCTGGCCGAGTCTTTCCGTGAACGCAATCTGCACACCGAGGACTCGCTGGAGGGGCCCCGGGCGTTCGTCGAGAAAAGGCCACCGGAGTGGCAGTGCCGATGAGCTTCGAGACCATCGAACTGGACGTCGACACTGGTGACCGGGTCGCCACCATCACGCTGAACCGGCCCGACCAGCTCAACGCGTTCAACCGAACCATGTGCGACGAAATGGCCGAAGCGTGGCGGATCGTCAAAGCGGACGACTCCGTCAACGCCGTGGTGTTGCGGGCCGCCGGTAACCGAGCGTTCAGCGCGGGCCTCGACATCAAGACGACCTATGGTCAACCGGAAAATATCTGGAACCACGAAGATCCCGGCGAGGCGCTGAGCCCGAAGTGGCAGAAGATGTGGAAGCCGGTGGTGTGCGCGGTGCAGGGT
>NZ_JBAPRN010000781.1:0-2863 GCF_049281135.1 Mycobacterium sp.
AGCCGCGGCGGCCGGGGTGGGGGTGGTTGGCATGGCCGTCTCGCGGGACGTCGACGTCGGGTTGACCGCCAGGCGCGCGATTTCGGTCGTCAACGCCTGCGCGTGTTTGGTGCGTTCGGCGGCGACCTCGATCAGCGCGGCGTTCACCGGCTGCGGCGCGCCCACGGCCGCCGCGGTGGCCAGTTCGCTGTCACGCCGGGCCAGTGTCAATTGTGTTTCGAGTTCGTCGACGGCCGGCGGCGCGGGCGGTGAACTACACGCGGGCACCGCCATTGCGAGCGCCGCCAGCGCCGCGCCGCCCACCAAGACATGTCGCCTGCTCACGATCGGATCGAAACCAGGCTCTGGGCGCAGCACAGCAACATCCTGCCATTGCCGGGACAGCCGCCTGTAACGCCAGGTGAACTCGCCGCGATCACGTCTTACAACGGATTCCTGGCGTATCGTTGATTGCTGGTTCCTCGGGCGTGCTGATCGCGCGCGCCGCAGGGCTGCCTGACCGGACAACTCAAGATGAGGAGCTCGCCGTGACCACCGAGCTACCGTCGCAGACGCAGGTGATCGAGCTGCTCGATGGTGAGTTCGCGCGCGCAGGTTACGAGATTGAGGATGTCCTCATCGATTCGCGGGCGCAGCCGCCGCGGATAACCGTGATCGCCGATGGCGACACCGCACTCGATCTCGACACCATCGCGGTGCTCTCTCGCTCGGCGTCGAGCCTGCTGGACGCGGCGCCCGACCTCGACGGCAGTTACGTCTTGGAAGTGACCTCACCGGGGGTCGATCGCCCGCTGACCAGTGACAAGCACTTTCGTCGCGCGCGGGGCCGCAAGGTCGAATTGGCCATGACAGACGGGACGCAGGTCACCGGTCGAGTCGGCGAGTTGCACGACGGCACGCTGAGCCTGGTGGTTCGCGACGACCGCGCTCGCGACTGGGCAGTACGGCCGATCTCGCTCCGCGGCATCTCGAAAGCTGTTGTCCAGGTGGAGTTTTCGATTCCTTCCCAGCGGGAGATGGAGCTGGCAACCGGTGATCGAAGCGCGGAGGCGGAGGGCGGAAGATGAACATCGACATGGCCGCTCTGCACGCGATAGTGGTGGAACGAGGCATCTCGTTCGACGACTTGCTCGAGGACGTCAAGGCCGCGGTGCTGAGCGCATACCGGCACACCGAGGGCCATCAACCCGACGCGCACATCGACATCGACCGCAAATCGGGTTCGGTCCGCGTGCTGGCTCGCGAGCTCGACGAAGACGGCAACGTGCTCAACGAATGGGAGGACACCCCGGAGGGTTTCGGCCGCATCGCCGCCACGACCGCACGACAGGTGATGTTGCAGCGGCTCCGGGATGCCGAGAACGAGCGGACCTACGGCGAGTTCTCCACCCATGAGGGCGAGATCGTCGCCGGCGTGATCCAACGCGACAGCCGGGCCAACTCCCGTGGTCTGGTCGTCGTTCGGATGGGCAGCGAGACCAAGGGGTCCGAGGGGGTGATTCCCGCGGCCGAGCAGGTTCCGGGTGAGGCATACGAGCACGGCGACCGGGTGCGCTGCTATGTGGTGGGCGTCAGCCGTGGCGTGCGCGAGCCGGTGATCACGTTGTCACGCACCCACCCCAACCTGGTGCGCAAGCTTTTCTCGCTGGAAGTCCCCGAGATCGCTGAAGGCTCGGTGGAGATCGTGGCGGTGGCACGTGAAGCCGGTCACCGTTCGAAGATCGCGGTCGCGTCACGCGTTCCTGGTCTCAATGCCAAGGGCGCGTGCATCGGACCGATGGGTCAGCGGGTACGCAACGTGATGAGCGAGCTGTCCGGGGAGAAGATCGACATCATCGACTTCGACGAGGACCCGGCGCGCTTCGTCGCCAACGCGTTGTCGCCGGCCAAGGTCGTCTCGGTGACCGTGATCGACGAGAACGCCCGGGCCGCCCGCGTGGTGGTGCCCGACTTCCAGCTGTCGCTGGCCATCGGAAAGGAAGGCCAGAATGCGCGGCTGGCCGCCCGGCTCACCGGATGGCGGATCGACATCCGCGGCGACTCACCCGACCAGGACGCCGACCATCCCGAGCATGATGCGGCCCACGGACTCGCGCACGATCACCAGCGCATCGACCACGCAGACCGCAGCCGAGCGGGCGGTTCTGACCACTAGTTCGATGCGGGTAAACTAAGCCGTGATCCAGCGCGAGACTTCGGCCTCGGCGCATCGACGTACCGAAGGACCGGTGCGGACATGTGTCGGGTGCCGGAAGCGAGAGTTGGCCGTCGAACTGCTCCGAGTGGTTGCTGTGTCGGCCGGGAACGGTAAATACGCCGTGACTGTTGACGCAGCGGGTACTCTGCCGGGGCGGGGTGCATGGCTGCATCCCGTTCCACAGTGCGTCAAAGAAGCAATCCGGCGGCGAGCTTTTGCTCGAGCGTTGCGCATCGCCGGCGCACCGGATACGTCAGCGGTGATCGAGCACATCGAGCTTTCGATGCGCCCGACTATCCAGCCAACAGAACAGGCAGCAAAGAACATGAGCACACCGTGAAGTCCCGATGACCATGCGTCATAGCTAAACCCGAGGCGCGGCCTACCACCGCTGTCGCCTCATAGACAGGAGATGTAGTGGCAGGCAAGGCCCGCGTACACGAGTTGGCTAAGGAACTCGGTGTTACCAGCAAGGAAGTACTCGCCCGACTGAGCGAACAGGGCGAATTCGTTAAATCCGCATCGTCGACGGTGGAAGCGCCCGTCGCGCGTCGACTGCGTGAATCGTTCGGTGGCGGCAAACCCGCACCGGAAAAAGCGGCCGGCAACGGCGCCGGCGGCGCGAAAGCCGCCGTCAAGGATGCCGCCCCGGCTCCGGCAAAGCCC
>NZ_JBAPRN010000782.1:0-2514 GCF_049281135.1 Mycobacterium sp.
CCTCAGCGGTCACACCAAAGCCGACCTCAAACGCATCCAAGACACCCTCAACCAACGCCCCCAACCAACCCTGAACCTCGACACACCGGCTCAACGGCTCGCCCAACTCCTAGCCGAAGCCGCCTAACCCGTGTTGCATTCACCGATTGACAATGCCCGGCGTGTCGTCGCCTACGCTTAAGTGTCGCGCGCGGTCCCCCGGCAGCGCCGGCCGTAACCTCAGTTCCCATAGGGCGTATAGGGGTAGTCGGTAATCCGGACACAGCCGTCCTCGGTGATCACCACGATCTCCTCACTGCGGTAGCCGCCGGTGCCGTCCTCCCACACCACCGGCTCCAGCACCAGCGTCATCCCGACCGGGAAGACGAAGTTGTCGTCGAACTCCTCACCCAGATCGGTGCCGATCATGGGTGGCTCGGCGGGATAGAGGCCGATGCCGTGTCCAAGGTAGAAGTGTGGCAGCCACGGCTTGGTTCCGCCGTTGGCGGCGATCGCCGCCCGAGCGAGATCACCAGACGTCGCACCGGCTTTGGTCACCTTGAGCACCGAGTCGAGGATGTGCTGCCACTGCTCGTACTGAGCCTGCTGGCGCGCGGATGGTGTGTCGCCGACCACCCAGGTGCGCCCGAAGTCCGAGCAGTATCCGGCGTAGCTGATGCTGACGTCGGTCCACAGCACATCGCCCTTGTCGAGTTCACGTTCGTTGGTCAGCAGCGGCAACGCCAGGTCACCGTGCGTCGTCCACACTCCCTCGGCGCGAGACGGCGGCATCACCTGCCAGATGGCCTCCAGCATGTTGGCCGTGGCGCCCAATTCGAAGGCGCGGCGCACCAGCTTGGCCGACAGATCGGTCTGCCGCACACCCGGTGCCAGCTGTTGTTGCACATCGACCATCGCGCGCTCGGTGATCCGACTGGCCATGCGTAGACAGGCAATCTGGTCCGGAGTCTTGACCAGGTTCGCCGCGCCGACCACCTCCGCGGCCTCCGACGGCGGCCCGCCCGGGAAGATCCGATCCGCGGCGCGGCGCATCGCGCCGGTCATTTCGTCGACCGCGACTCTGGCACCGCGGGGAACCAGCTCACCGATCACCCGGGCGAATTGCTCGACGCCCTCGTCTAATTCGAGATACAGCGGATCGTGCAGATGATCCGCGGGCACCTGCGATTCCGACGCGGCGCCCTGCCGGAACGGGATGAACAGATGTGGGTGCTCGTCGTCGGCCAGCACGATCGCCACCGGACGCTCGACGTGCGACAGTCCGGCGTCCAGCACCGGCCAGCTTGCGCCGGTGGCATACACCACGTTGTCGTTCATCAACAGGATCAACGCGTCGACGCCCTGGTCGGCCATCGCGGCCCGAAGCCGCGAGCTGGTGTCGCGGTGCATCCGCGCCCGGTCAGGCTCCTCGGGGATGACGAAGCTCTGCACGCTGGACGAAGCCGTCATCTCAGATACCCAGAAACTTCTTGATGTTGCCGCTGACGATACGGGCGGCGTTGTCCGGCCCAACGGCTTCGACGACGACGGCCAGCGATTTCTCCGAGTAGCCGAAGCTGCTCTCGTTGTGCGGGTAATCGGACGACCACATCACCTTGTCGACGCCGATCTGCTCGATCAGCTGCAAGCCGAGTGGGTCGACAATGAACGAGGCACTCATGTGGTTGTCCCAGTAGTACTGAATGTCGTGCTCCAGCGGGCGATCCAGCATGTGCTGATAGGACGCCAGCACGTGCTCGGCGTCTTGCAGCGCCGGTGGAATCCAGGCGATGCCACCTTCGAACCAGCCGATTCGCAGGCCTGGGTGACGGTCGAGGATGCCGCCAAAGATGTACTTGGAGAACATCTCCCGGAATCCGTCGATGTTCACCATCATCGCGACCGCGACGTTGTTGACCTCGCAAGGCGCCTTCGGCGGGGTTTCGCCGATGTGGTGCGTCACCGGCAGCCCGGATTCCTCGATCGCATCCCAGACCGGTCCCATCGCGTTGCAGGCGTAGTCCATCATGATGCCGTCGTCGCCGTTGCCCGGGTTGAGCGGCAACAGAAACGTCTTGAGGCCAAGCGATTTCAGCTCGTCCAGGGTGCGATGGGCACCTTTTCGATCCCACCAGTTGATCAGGCCCACGCCGAAGAAGTGACCGTCGGAGCGCTCCTGCAGATCGGCGATGTACTCGTTGTAGATGCGGAAAACGCGCTCGCGCAGTGGCTTGTCCGGAAAGCCGAACATGGCCAGTAGCGCGTTGGGGAAGGCGAGTTCACGGTCTACGCCGTCCTCACGCAGTTCACGTATCCGCGCATCGATGTTGTTGGTGGCTGCCCCGGCCAGATCGTCATACTGCATCAGCACCGCGCTGAAGACGTCGGGCAGGAACGACTGCCCCTGGTGACCGATCTGGTAGGCCCCGTCCTCGTACCAAATCCGCGGTGCGCTGTCTTTGAGGTCGTCGGGAAGGCGCTCGTAGAAGATGTCGGCCGCCAACGAGATGTGGGTGTCGGCCGAGAACACCTCGG
>NZ_JBAPRN010000783.1:0-10717 GCF_049281135.1 Mycobacterium sp.
CACGTCGTGCGCGCGGCCAAGACCAGTGTCTGGACTGCCGAGCCCGGCCACATGTGCCCGATCTCGATGACCTACGCGGTCGTTCCCGCGCTGCGGTTCAACCCGGACCTCGCCGCGATCTACGAGCCCTTGCTGACCAGCCGCGAATACGACCCGGAATTGAAGCTGCCGACAACCAAAGTCGGGCTCACCGCCGGCATGTCGATGACCGAAAAGCAGGGCGGCTCCGATGTGCGCGCCGGCACCACCGAGGCCACCCCCAACGGTGACGGCACCTACCGGCTGACTGGCCACAAGTGGTTCACGTCCGCGCCGATGTGCGACATCTTCCTGGTGCTCGCGCAGGCTCCCGAGGGGCTGTCCTGCTTCTTCCTGCCGCGGATCCTGCCCGACGGCAGCCTCAACCGGATGCGTCTGCAGCGGCTCAAGGACAAGCTCGGCAACAACGCCAACGCTTCCAGCGAGGTCGAATACGACGGCGCCACCGCGTGGTTGGTCGGCGAGGAGGGCCGCGGCGTTCCGACCATCATCGAGATGGTCAACCTCACCCGGCTGGACTGCACGCTGGGTAGTGCAACCAGCATGCGGACGGGCCTGACCCATGCCGTTCACCATGCCCAGCACCGCAAGGCATTTGGCGCCTATCTGATCGATCAGCCGCTGATGCGCAACGTGTTGGCCGACCTGGCGGTCGAGGCCGAGGCCGCCACCATGGTGGCCATGCGGATGGCCGGTGCCACCGACAGTGCGGTGCGCGGGGATGAGACCGAGACGCTGCTGCGCCGTATAGGGTTGGCCGCCAGCAAGTACTGGGTGTGCAAGCGCGCGACACCGCATGCCGGCGAGGCGTTGGAATGCCTGGGCGGCAACGGATATGTCGAGGAGTCCGGGATGCCGCGGCTGTACCGTGAGGCGCCGCTGATGGGCATCTGGGAAGGCTCTGGCAATGTCAGCGCACTGGATACATTGCGCGCTATGGCAACTCGACCGGAGTGCATCGAGGTGCTGTTCGATGAGCTGGGCAAGAGCACGGGTCAGGACGCCCGGTTGGATCGCCACGTGGAGCAGCTGCGTCCGCAGCTCGGCGACCTCGAGTCGATCCAATACCGGGCCCGCAAGGTCGCCGAGGACATCTGCCTGGCGCTGCAGGGCTCGCTGCTGGTGCGGCACGGACACCCGGCCGTCGCCGAAGCGTTCCTGGCCACCCGGCTCGAGGGTCAGTGGGGCGGCGCATTTGGAACCATGCCCGCCGGGTTGGATCTCGCGCCGATCATCGAGCGTGCTCTGGTAAAGGGATGACGCACGCGATCCGACCGGTCGACTTCGACAACTTGAAGACGATGACCTATGAGGTCACCGATCGGGTTGCCCGAATCACTTTCAACCGGCCCGACAAGGGCAACGCGATCATCGCCGACACTCCGCTGGAGCTCTCGGCCTTGGTCGAGCGCGCAGATCTGGATCCCAATGTGCACGTCATCTTGGTCTCCGGCCGTGGCGAAGGTTTTTGCGCAGGTTTCGATCTGAGCGCATACGCCGATCGCACCGGCTCGGCCGGCGGCACCGGCGCCTACCACGGAACCGCGTTGGACGGTAAAACCCAGGCGGTCAACCATTTACCGAATCAGCCGTGGGATCCGATGATCGACTATCAGATGATGAGTCGCTTCGTGCGTGGCTTTTCCAGTCTGTTGCACGCGGACAAGCCGACGGTGGTCAAGATCCATGGCTATTGCGTGGCCGGCGGCACCGATATCGCGCTGCACGCCGACCAGGTGATCGCCGCGTCCGATGCGAAGATCGGCTATCCGCCGACCCGGGTCTGGGGAGTGCCGGCCGCCGGGATGTGGGCGCACCGACTGGGCGATCAGCGTGCCAAACGTCTTCTGCTGACCGGGGATTGCATCACTGGCGCACAAGCCGCCGAGTGGGGTCTGGCAGTCGAGGCGCCGGATCCGAAAGACCTCGACGAGCGCACCGAACGCCTGGTGGAGCGGATCGCCGCGGTGCCGGTCAACCAGCTGATCATAGTTAAACTCGCGCTCAATTCCGCACTGCTGCAACAGGGTGTGGCCACCAGCAGAATGGTCAGCACGGTGTTCGACGGCGTCGCCCGGCACACGCCCGAGGGCCACGCATTCGTCGCCGACGCCGTGGAGCACGGCTTCCGCGAGGCGGTCAAGCACCGCGACGAGCCGTTCGGTGATTACGGCCGTCGCGCGTCCCAGGTGTAAGGCCATGTCGAAATCGCTGGCCCGCATGCCCGCCCGGTCGGTGGTGCTCAGCGTGCTGCTCGGCGCCCATCCGGCGTGGGCCAGCGCGGCCGAATTGATCAGGCTCACCAATGACTTCGGCATCAAGGAGGCCACGTTGCGGGTCGCGTTGACCCGGATGGTCAGCGCCGGTGATCTGGTCCGGTCCGCCGACGGCTACCGGCTCGCTGACCGGCTGCTTGCTCGCCAGCGCAGGCAGGATGACGCCATGCGTCCCCAACTGCGGCCGTGGCGCGGCTACTGGACCACGCTGATCGTCACCAGCATCGGCACCGATGCCCGTACCCGTGCGGCCTTGCGAACGATGCTGCACCACAAGCGTTTCGGTGAGCTCCGCGAAGGCGTGTGGATGCGGCCGGACAACCTCGAGCTCCACCTGCCCGCCGAGGATCACGCCCGGGTGCGCATCATGCAGGCCCGCGACGACGACCCCGCCGAGTTGGCCGGCCAGCTCTGGGATCTGCCGTCCTGGGCTCGCACCGGTCACCGATTACTCGCCGACATGTCGGACGCCACGGATGTTCCCGCTGGTTTCGTGGTGGCCGCGGCGATGGTGCGCCACCTGTTGACTGACCCGGTGCTGCCGGAGGAACTGCTGCCCGTGGACTGGCCGGGCTCGCGGCTGCGTGCCGCCTACAACGACTTCGCCGCTGAACTGCTGCAGCGGCGCGACGATATTCGACTAGTGGAGGCGACATGAGCGATCCGGTACGTGTAGAACGTCATGGCCCAGTGACCACCGTGATCCTCAACCGGCCCGAGGCCCGCAACGCGGTCAACGGACCGACCGCCACCGGACTGTTCGATGCATTCGAGGAATTCGACCGTGACGACACCGCATCCGTCGCGGTGCTGTGGGGCGACCACGGAACCTTCTGCGCCGGAGCAGATTTGAAAGCGTTCGGCACGCCGCACGCCAACGTGGTGCACCGGACAGGGCCCGGCCCGATGGGGCCGAGCAGAATGGTGTTGTCAAAACCGGTGATCGCCGCGGTCAGCGGCTACGCGGTTGCCGGCGGTCTGGAGCTCGCACTGTGGTGCGATCTGCGAGTTGCCGAGGAAGACGCCGTGTTCGGCGTGTTCTGCCGTCGGTGGGGGGTACCCCTGATCGACGGTGGCACGATCCGGCTGCCTCGGCTGATCGGGCATAGCCGGGCGATGGACATGATCCTCACCGGCCGTGCGGTCGACGCCAATGAAGCGCTGGCGATCGGCCTGGCGAATCGTGTTGTGCCCAAAGGGCAAGCGCGGGCAGCCGCCGAGGAGCTGGCCGCCGAGTTGGCCGCGCTGCCGCAACAGTGCATGCGATCGGATCGGCTGTCGGCGTTGCATCAGTGGGGGATGCCCGAAACCGAGGCGCTGGACTACGAATTCGCCAGCATCTCCCGGGTAGCCGCCGAAGCGACAGAAGGTGCCGGACGTTTCGCCGCCGGTGCCGGCCGCCACGGCGCGGCGGCTCAGTAGTTCGGCAGGCTGAAGGAACGCGCCGCCGCCAGCGACTGTCGGGCGACCAGTTTGCTGACGGCTGGGATACTTAGCATCCGAAGGGCGACGTTGCGCAGCGGGGCCAACCGGCCCGAGGAGACGCGTTCGGTTCTCAGGGCGCCGATCGCGAGCTTCTGACACCGCGCGACGTATGGCACGAGCAGTCGCTGATATCGGGCGAACGCCGCGGCGTAATCGCCACCCGCCGCGTGCATTTCGTGAGCCAACACGTAAGAGCCGACCAACGCGAGAGTCGTACCCATGCCTGAGCGTGGCGAGGCGCACCAGGCCGCATCGCCGGTCAGGCACACCCGTCCACGCGCGTACGAATCCAGGTGGACTTGGGCGATCGAATCGAAGTACACCTCCGGAGCTTCGGCGAGGCCGTCGAGCAACGTGGGAATTTCCCACCCCATCCCCGCGTACCTCTCGACGAATAGCCGCTTGTTGCCTTCGGTGTCGCGATAGTCGAAGGTGACGTGCGGGTCGCTGAGGAACAAGCTCGCTCGGGCCGGCTTGTCAGGGTCGATGCCCTGCAGGGCCGCGGTTCGGCCGGCGTCGATGTAGGCCATGCCGCAATGGTCAAGCCGCAGAAGGTTTTCGGTGTCGAAGAATCCGAAACACTGACCCAGTTGGGTGACGTACCGTTCTTCCGGGCCGAACACCAACCGGCGCGTGCCGGAGTGCAGCCCGTCCGCGCCGATGACAAGGTCGTAGCTGCCGGTCGACCCGTCGCTGAACGTCACGTCAACTCCTTGGCGGTTGTCGCTCAGGCCCGTAATGCGAACGCCGAAGCGGTAATTCACGTCGTTGCGGACGGCTTCGTACAGGATGCGAGTGAAATCGCCCCAGTGAATCTCCACCTCGCCGCTGATGACTTCGGCGGGTAAGCGTCCGACTTCCTTGCCCCGACGGTCGACGAGCACCAGGGGTCCCATCTCGGTGGCGCCCGCCTTCACCTGCTCGAGCAGGCCCATCTTCTCCAGCACGGTGAGCGCGGGACCTCTGAAGTCGACGGCCTGCCCGCCGGTGCGCAGTTCACCAGCCTGTTCGGCGATGGTGGCGGCATGGCCGTGCTTGGTCAACCAAAAGGCCAGGCTTGGACCGGCGATGCCGCCGCCGTTGATCAGGATGTCGAATGGCATTGCTGCGTAAGACTAACCGGCCTTGTTGATGGTGTTGCCGCTGCCGAGGTTGTCGACCTTGGGGTCGCCCGCTTTGTAGCTGATCGTGTTGTTGAACCCGACAACGTTGAGTTGTTCGTCGATCTTGTCGATGGTGATCTTGTTGTCGGCACCGCCGATGCTGACGGTCCCGCAGCTGCCCTTCACCGTCAGCGTGTTGTTGGACCCGCCCACGTTCAACGACTTTCCGTCGCCGCAATCGAGAGTGGTTGTGGTGCCCAGTGATCCATAGTTGATTGTGTTCCCGATGTCGAACTGGGCGCCCGTGCTGGTCGTGGACGGCGCCGGCGTCGACGAGGTGGGCGAGCCGGTCGAGGGAACCGTGCTGTTGTTCTTCGGTCCGCAGCCGGCCATACCGAACACCGCTATTGCGGACAGCGCCACGCCGGCTGCCGCGACCAGACGTCGAGATGAGCCATAGCTGTTGCGCATATGGCTTATCCCCCTACGTGACTGACGCGATTGGTCATGCCGAGTTCGCGACCGCGGTCCCAGACGATCGGATCACCGCTTTTGTAGAAGATGGACTCGTTGGAGCCGTACACGGTGATGTCGTGGACGACGTTGTCGGCGACGACGGTGTGACCCGAGCCCATCACGGATATGGCCCAGCATGACCCCAGCGCGTTGACGGTGTTCCTGGTGCCGTCGACCAACAGCGTTGCGCCATTGCAGTCGACGGTCTGCTCGAGACCTTCGCCGGTGATATGGGTGTCACCGTTTTTGGCGTGCCCGGTCGGTGCGCCGGCGGCAGATGTGCAGGCGATGGCGACCGCGCAGACCGCCGCGGTTCGGGAGGGGATCGACCATGTCACTCCCGTGCTCCTCCCGCCATGGCGCGTGATCTGCTCGAACAGAGCCTACGTGTTCGGGTCGTCGGCAGACTAGAGTTCTTCGTTCCAGGGTGGCTTCAACGAGAAGTCGTCGACCAACCCGGGAATGCAACCGAAGGGCGAGTGCCATGCCAGCTGAGCCGGAGTCATCGGCCGGTCGGTCGGGCGCCGGGTCGAAGTCGTCCCCCCGCGGAGGAAGGCTGAGCCGCGAGATCATCGTCAACGCCGCGCTCACCTTCTTGGACCGCGAGGGTTGGGACGCCCTGACGATCAACGCCCTGGCCACACAGCTCGGGACCAAGGGCCCGTCGTTGTACAACCACGTCGACAGCCTGGAGGACTTGCGCCGCACGGTGCGGATCCGGGTGATCGACGACATCATCCTGATGCTCAACAGGGTTGGCGAAGGCCGCGCCCGCGACGACGCGGTGTTGGTGATGGCCAGTGCGTACCGCAGCTATGCCCATCACCACCCAGGCCGGTATTCGGCCTTCACCCGGATGCCGCTGGGCGCCGGCGACGATCCCGAATACACCGCTGCGACCAGGGCTGCCGCCACGCCGGTGATCGCCGTGCTGTCCTCCTACGGGCTTGACCTCGAACAAGCCTTCTACGCGGCACTGGAATTCTGGTCGGCAATGCACGGCTTCGTGCTGCTGGAGATGACCGGCGTGATGGACGAGATCGACACCGACTCGGTGTTCTCGGATATGGTGCTGCGGCTCGCCGCAGGCATGGAGCGTCGCAGCGGATCCGGTGCAGAACAGGCCCTGTAATCGCGGCCGGTGAGTCGGCCCACCGGACCCCGACATCGTCGCTTTGACCTGCGCGACTCGCGGCGGGTATTGTGGTGGCTCGTGCCTGGCGGTTTTAGGCGCTTCACCTAAGACGCGCACGCCGGGCCAATTCTCATGCCAACCACGCAACGGATTGATTCTGCGGCGGGCGCATGCGACACACCCGGCCGCGGGGGACCGCGGAAGGGCATAACTGCACTACAGAGACTTAGAAGAACCAGAATCACGCAGCAACACAAAGACGAAGTAGAAAGCCGGTAGATGCCAACCATTCAGCAGCTGGTCCGCAAGGGTCGCCGTGACAAGGTCGCCAAGGTCAAGACCGCGGCCCTCAAGGGCAGCCCGCAGCGCCGCGGGGTCTGCACCCGCGTGTACACAACGACTCCGAAGAAGCCGAACTCGGCGCTCCGGAAGGTCGCGCGTGTCAAGCTGACCAGCCAGGTTGAGGTCACCGCATACATCCCCGGTGAGGGTCACAACCTGCAGGAGCACTCGATGGTGCTGGTGCGTGGTGGTCGTGTGAAGGACCTGCCGGGTGTGCGTTACAAGATCATTCGCGGCTCGCTGGACACCCAGGGTGTCAAGAACCGCAAGCAGGCTCGCAGCCGTTACGGCGCCAAGAAGGAGAAGAGCTAATGCCGCGCAAGGGCCCCGCGCCGAAGCGCCCGCTGGTCAACGACCCGGTCTACGGCTCCCAGCTGGTTACCCAGCTGGTCAACAAAGTCCTGCTGGACGGGAAGAAATCGCTGGCCGAACGCATTGTTTATGGTGCGCTCGAACAAGCTCGCGACAAGACCGGCACTGACCCGGTGGTCACGCTGAAGCGCGCAATGGACAACGTCAAGCCTGCCCTCGAGGTGCGCAGCCGCCGCGTCGGTGGTGCCACCTACCAGGTGCCGGTCGAGGTCCGTCCGGAGCGCTCGGTCACGCTGGCACTGCGCTGGCTGGTCAGCTTCTCCAAGCAGCGTCGTGAAAAGACCATGATCGAGCGGCTGGCAAACGAGATCCTGGACGCCAGCAATGGCCTGGGTGCCGCCGTCAAGCGACGCGAGGACACCCACAAGATGGCCGAGGCAAACCGCGCCTTTGCACACTATCGCTGGTAGGGGCGGGACCGGCTCCATAAGGGCAGAGTCGCCGGAGCGGATACAGCGAACCAACCAAGAATCGAAAGAGTGGGAAGACTTCCGTGGCACAGAAGGACGTGCTGACCGACCTCACCAAGGTCCGCAACATCGGAATCATGGCGCACATCGACGCCGGCAAGACGACGACGACCGAGCGCATCCTGTACTACACCGGTATCAGCTACAAGATCGGTGAGGTGCACGACGGCGCCGCCACCATGGACTGGATGGAGCAGGAGCAGGAGCGCGGGATCACCATCACCTCCGCGGCGACCACCTGCTTCTGGAACGACAATCAGATCAACATCATCGACACCCCCGGGCACGTCGACTTCACTGTTGAGGTGGAGCGCAGCCTGCGTGTGCTGGACGGCGCCGTTGCGGTGTTCGACGGCAAGGAAGGTGTCGAGCCGCAGTCCGAGCAGGTCTGGCGGCAGGCCGACAAGTACGACGTGCCCCGCATCTGCTTCGTCAACAAGATGGACAAGATCGGCGCCGACTTTTACTTCTCGGTGAAGACGATGGAAGACCGGCTGGGCGCGAACGTCATCCCGATCCAGCTGCCCGTCGGCTCCGAGGGTGACTTCGAGGGCATCGTCGACCTGGTCGAGATGAACGCCAAGGTCTGGCGCGGCGAGACGAAGCTGGGCGAAACCTACGACACCATCGACATTCCGGCCGAGCTGCAGGAGAAGGCCGACGAGTACCGCAACAAGCTCCTCGAGGCTGTCGCGGAGACCGACGAAACGTTGCTGGAGAAGCACTTCGGCGGCGAGGAACTGACCGTCGACGAGATCAAGGGCGCGCTGCGCAAGCTCACCATCAGCTCTGAGGCTTACCTGGTGCTGTGCGGTAGCGCGTTCAAGAACAAGGGCGTGCAGCCGATGCTGGATGCGGTCATCGACTACCTGCCGTCGCCGCTGGATGTGCCGCCTGCCGTCGGCCACGCTCCCGGCAAGGAAGACGAGTTGATCACGCGCAACCCGTCGACTGACGAACCGTTCTCGGCACTGGCGTTCAAGGTCGCGACGCATCCGTTCTTCGGCAAGCTGACCTACGTCCGGGTGTACTCCGGCAAGGTCGATTCCGGCAGCCAGGTCATCAACGCCACCAAGGGCAAGAAGGAGCGGCTGGGCAAGCTGTTCCAGATGCACTCCAACAAGGAGAACCCGGTGGAGACCGCCTCGGCCGGTCACATCTACGCAGTGATCGGGCTGAAGGACACCACCACCGGTGACACCTTGAGCGACCCCAACCACCAGGTCGTGCTGGAGTCGATGACCTTCCCCGACCCGGTCATCGAGGTTGCGATCGAGCCCAAGACCAAGAGCGACCAGGAGAAGCTGAGCCTTTCCATCCAGAAGCTCGCCGAGGAGGACCCAACCTTCAAGGTGCACCAGGACAACGAGACGGGGCAGACCGTCATCGGTGGCATGGGCGAATTGCACCTGGACATCCTGGTGGACCGGATGCGCCGCGAGTTCAAGGTCGAGGCCAACGTCGGCAAGCCACAGGTGGCCTACAAGGAGACCATCAAGCGCACGGTCGAGAAGGTCGAGTTCACCCACAAGAAGCAGACCGGTGGCTCGGGCCAGTTCGCGAAGGTCCTCGTCAGCCTCGAGCCGTTCACCGGTGAGGATGGCGCGACCTACGAGTTCGAGAACAAGGTCACCGGTGGCCGCATCCCTCGGGAGTACATCCCGTCGGTGGATGCCGGTGCGCAGGACGCGATGCAGTACGGCGTGCTGGCCGGCTACCCGCTGGTGAACGTCAAGCTGACGCTGCTTGACGGCGCTTACCACGACGTCGACTCGTCCGAGATGGCATTCAAGATCGCAGGTTCTCAGGTGATGAAAAAGGCTGCGGCGCAGGCACAGCCAGTCATCTTGGAACCCATCATGGCCGTCGAGGTCACCACACCCGAGGACTACATGGGTGACGTGATCGGCGACCTGAACTCCCGCCGTGGCCAGATCCAGGCCATGGAGGAACGCAGCGGCGCGCGCGTGGTCAAAGCTCACGTGCCGCTGTCGGAGATGTTCGGCTACGTCGGCGACCTGCGGTCGAAGACTCAAGGCCGGGCGAACTACTCCATGGTGTTCGACAGCTACGCCGAAGTTCCGGCGAATGTGTCGAAGGAGATCATCGCTAAGGCCACCGGCGAGTGAGCCAGCGAAGTCGACGGAGTAACCTTGCCCGGTCACGACCGCGGCACAACTGAAATAACAACACTGCTTTAACAAGCACCAACAAGTCCAGGAGGACACAGAAGTGGCGAAGGCGAAGTTCGAGCGGACGAAGCCGCACGTCAACATCGGGACCATCGGTCACGTTGACCACGGCAAGACCACGTTGACCGCGGCTATCACCAAGGTCCTGCATGACAAATACCCCGCACTCAACGAGTCGCGCGCGTTCGACCAGATCGACAACGCGCCCGAAGAGCGTCAGCGTGGTATCACGATCAACATCTCCCACGTGGAGTACCAGACCGAGAAGCGTCACTACGCGCACGTCGATGCGCCGGGCCACGCTGACTACATCAAGAACATGATCACCGGTGCCGCCCAGATGGACGGCGCAATCCTGGTGGTCGCTGCCACGGACGGCCCGATGCCGCAGACTCGCGAGCACGTGCTGCTGGCCCGTCAGGTCGGTGTGCCCTACATCCTGGTTGCGCTGAACAAGGCCGACATGGTCGACGACGAGGAGCTGCTGGAGCTCGTCGAGCTGGAGGTCCGCGAGCTGCTGGCCGCCCAGGAGTTCGACGAGGACGCCCCCGTCATCAAGGTGTCGGCGCTCAAAGCCCTTGAGGGTGACGAGAAGTGGGTCAAGTCCGTCGAGGAGCTGATGGACGCGGTCGACGAGTCCATCCCGGACCCGGTCCGCGAGACCGACCTGCCGTTCCTGATGCCCGTCGAGGACGTGTTCACCATCACCGGTCGTGGCACGGTGGTCACCGGTCGTGTCGAGCGCGGCGTGATCAACGTGAACGAGGAAGTCGAGATCGTCGGCATC
>NZ_JBAPRN010000784.1:0-13770 GCF_049281135.1 Mycobacterium sp.
GCTGAAAACCGATTCCGTGGCGGGCTGGGCGGCCAGCGTGGCTCGCCACGCCTGCCGATGCCAGCCGTAGCCGTCGAGTGCAACAGCCAGATGCAGCGCTGGGTTCATGAGCGCCACTCTCCCCCGCAAGCGGGTGGGGGTACCCGCAGCCGCGCAGCGGCGAGGGGGCGTGCCGCCACCCGATCGCCACGCTCTGCATCGTCGTCGGCGCGGGTCACGGCAGGTCCTTCACGAATGCGATCGGGAAGACGGGTCCCCGCGACGGCAACGGTTCCGAAAGCCTTGTGTAACCTGTCGATTCGTACAGCGCTTCGGCCTCGGGCTGACGGTGGCCTGTCGTCAGGTACACCCGCCGGTAGCCGCGAGCGGCGATGGTGTTTTCCAGTTCGACGAGCAGTGCGGTGGCATACCCACAGCGGCGGTGCGCGCTGTCGGTCCAGATTCGTTTGAGCTCGGCCGTCTCGGCGTCGAATCGTTGGAACGCCCCGCCGGTGACCGTCATCCCGTCGACCTCGCCGATCAGAAAGCCGCCGTCGGGCGCCGCGAACTCCGCCAGCGGAACCGACCGCAACCACGCCATCACGGTGGGCGGCGTGCTCTCGTAGCGTTGCGCATACTCGACGGCCAGCTCGTCCAGCAGCGGCTGAGCCCTGGGATCGTCCGGACCCACTGCCAGGAAGCGCAGCTGGCCCGACGCGGTTGGTTGGCTGGGTCGAAGCATCACTACATGTCTAACGTCTCGTTGTTGGCTGCATTCCGCCGCGACTACGCCAAAACCGCGCGAACATAGCGGCCGGCCACCGTCACGCCCTTTAGATCTTGGCGACGCAAACCCGGTAGCCCGGTAGCGCTGAACAACTTCTCGAGCCCCGTCACCACGGTTCGCCAACCGAGTTCGGCCAGGGATTCGGCGACGTCACGGTATTCCTCTGCGTAGGTGAACTCGGCCATGTCGCCTTTGTATCCGAACTGTCGCCAGCCATCCGCCAGAGCGTGCTCCTGGCTCCTGAGCGGCTGCGGCCGCTGCGGAAAATAGTCGGCCGCGGCCCGGCTTCCGGGCGCGCTCAACGCGGTGACGTTGTCAAGCAACCGGTCCTGTGTGGCCGGCTGCAGAAACCCGATGAACAATCCCTCCGCAACCCACACGGTGGGTTCGGTGGCGTCGAAGCCGATCCTGCGCAACGCCTCCGGCCAGTCCTGCCGAAGGTCGACGCCCACCGCGCGCCGGTTGGCAGCCGGAACCGCGTCGAGGCCTCGCATTGTCTGGGTTTTGAAGTCGATCACCTGGGGTTGATCGACTTCGTACACGGTGGTGCCGGCCGGCCACCACAGCCGATAGGGCCGTGCGTCCAGCCCCGACGCCAGTATCACCGCTTGCCGAATCCCGGCCCGGCACGCGTCGGTGAGGAAGTTGTCGAAGAATCGGGTACGAATCGCCAAAAGATCTGTCAGCAATGCTAATCCGTTATTGTCACCGAGATCGCTGAGAGCCATCTCGCCGCTGGCCACCCTGGTGAAAAAGTCGTTCCCGACGGCGCTGACCAACGGCTCGGCGAACGGGTCGTTGATCAACCCCGCCCGGTGTGCCAGCGCCCTCGCGGTCGCCACCAAGGTCGCGGTTGTTCCGACGCTGGTGGCCGGACCCCAGGTGTCGCTGTCTGTTCGCGCCATGGTCACGCCCGCCGTTTCGAGAGCTTTGCGCGCCGCCTGGGCTGGGCTAGCGCTCGCCAACCCAACAGCAGCAGCGCGGTGACTGATGACGCCACCACGATGAAACTGGCGGCGACGCCGGCCGAGCTGACCTTACGCAGCAGCATCCCGACGACGACCGTGCACAGCCACACCACGACCCCGGTGGGATATACCGCTGTCGGCCGACGCCAGGCTTGAGCGGCCAGCCACCCCACGGCGGTCCCGCTCAGGAAGGGCCATGCTGTCGAGGCGATGCCCGCGATGTTGAGACCCTCGTCGTGGCTGCGCCGCCCGGCGGCACAAAACGCCAGCACACAGGCCACATCGATGCCCAGCCACACCGGACCGCGCCGCGGACGCTCCATGCGGTGAGGCTACCGTTCTGGTCGATCTCGGGGCGCCATCATGGCCGGTGGCCGTTGCGGGAGGATCGGGGTCGAGGGCCAGCGCCGGGTTCCCGTCCAGGGCGCCGGCGGGGCGTCGAGCTGCTTTGCGAGCAGCAGCGCCGCCGCGTCGTAGTTGGCCCGCCAGCCCCGGAAATGCGGCCACGCCTCCTCGTCGGAGCGCTCGATCGGGTAGTCGACTTCGCGCAGCATGGCGACCGCCTGCTGGAAGTCGCTGAATGTCACCGAGATTGGCGTATCGGGGCAGGGTTCATCGGATACCGGCTGGCCCATTGTTTTGGCGATCTGCGAGATGGCGACGAAGCCCATCCGAAGCGCGAGCCGCGGCGCCAATCTGGGTTCGACTGACGGGGCAAGCGACAAGTGCAGAGCGGCGGCATCCATGACCGCGATCAGTGACGTCAGCCAATGTGACAACGGATGCGGCGAGCGGAAGCGAACCAGAGTGACGTAAGTGGTGTGCGACTCGGTTACTTCTGCGGCCCATCGCTCCCACGAGAAGAACATCGTTTCGAGAACTCTCGCCATGTTGCCGTCCTGGATTATGCCCCACCGACTGCGGGCCAGCAGCTCCGGACCCCAGGACGGCACACCCGAACGCGTGCCGAGCAGCGTGACTTCGGTTTCGCGCTTGTTGAACGCGGCGTAGAGCGTCGGCAGGTACCCGACCTGCAGTCCGATCACGACCAACCCGGTGAACGCCGCCAGGTACTCCAGCGTCGTGCTGCCTCCGCTCGAGGGCGCTGCGTAGCCAAGGGTGAAGATCGAGGACCCCGCTTCGGAAAAGGCCTGCCCTAGATGGCCTTTCATGCTCGGCAGCAATAAGAGGGCAAAACCGACGATGAGCATGGCCAGCCACGCGGCGAGCCGGGCGAGCAACGACATGGGCGCTTGCCAGGACAGGATCGCATTCCTGCGCCCAAAGGAGCGCACCGGCTTGGTGAGGATCCGGAACACGATGTCAAGGAGCCACGCGACCATCCGGCTGGCCGGGGAATTGACCGCCCGCGGGACGACCAGGGTGCCCGCGACGCTCATCAGCGTCCCCATCACCACCATCAGCCCGGCCGCGAAGCCGATCCACGCACCGACCATAGGAGCATTCAAACAGTGCGCGGTGTGAGTCGCGCGTGATTTGTGGCCTCGCTCAGCGTTTTTGTTTGGGGCGCAAGCGCGCCTCTGCTTGAGCAAGCTGCACGTTGTGGCCTTCCGCGCACTGAACGTGGGTGCCCAGCGGTGAGCCGCAACCTTCGCCGTGCACCAGATCGAGGCGTCTCGCGTCGCCCTGCAAGAGCATTCCGAATTCGACCAGGCTGACTAGCACGGGAAACAATTGCCGGCCCCGGCCGGTGAGCACGTACTCGTATCGAGTGCGCTGACCCGGCGTCTTGTAGGGCTGCTTCGCCAGGACCCCGGCATCGACAAGCTGTTTGAGACGTGTCGCCGCTATTTGCTCCGTGAAGCCGGCGCGTTGCGCAAAATCCTCGAAACGCGTAGTGCCCCAAAATGCCTCACGAAGCAGCACCAAAGCTGAACGTGTTCCGATGGTGTCCAAGGCCCGTTCGATAGGACAGACTTCGCGGTAGCCGGTTCTGTCGCCATCGGCCAGACGACCCGTCAAAGTCATCGCGTCAGTTGCTGGGGTCATCGCACCACCCTACCCGCTGGCATTACTTTGCCATAGCCAGATGGCTGATTTATCCGCCGCTGAACAGGCCGATCGACCAGGTAGAACGGCCAGCTGGGCCCTCGAACTAGGGTGCCCGATTGCGCTCCTCTGCGAAAGCGCTTATCTGCTTTGCCTTTCAGGCATGGTTAGCTGACACATACCCTTGGCCACAGTTATCTAGAGTTTGCGTCGCATCCAGCACCGCGCGATTCGCACGCACGAACTCCCGCAGCGATACCGGCGTCCGGTTGATGAGTCGACTCAATTGCGTGCAATCGGCAGGTGGGGCACCTCGGGCCGCGACCGCCGCTCCGACATTGGCGATGTGACCGGCCATGGCGGGGTTGACGACGCCACCCGGATGATCCTCGGCAACGCGGACAAGCTCGTCGCGCCACTGGTCAGATGAGATCGGCTCGAAGGTGATCAGACGTCCGAGTTCCTCGGTGAGGATCTCGGCGATCGCGTGGTGGTTCAGCAGCTCCGATCCCGTCGGGTAGCAGACCGGGCCATCGAAGGTGGAAGGATGCAGCAGAGCTGCCACCGCAAGCTCCCCCGCGTCGCTGCCGTTTATCCAGCCAACTTGCCCATCACCGAAGCTGTTACGCAGCAGGTTCTCCCGCCTGATCGAATCGCCGTGCAGAGCAATGAGATTCTCGTGGAAGGTCGCACCGACCCGCAAGATCAACACGTCGAGTCCGCCCCAGGTCATCACTTCTTCGGCCAGCCATTGCGCACGGCCGAGATCGCTGGGATGAAGCGGGTGCGCCGGCCCCATCGACATGACGACGGTCCTGATGGCGCGTCCCGTCTCGCGAACCGCGGCGGTGTAGTTGGCCGCGGCAGGGATCACGCCGGCTTCAACCGGGTAGGTGAAATACGCCAGCTCGACGTCGGTGAGCGCGGTGACCAGACTGCGGCGATCATGCAGATCCCCGGTGACCACTTCGGCGCCGAGCGCGGCAAGCGCGTCGGTGCGTGCGCTGAACGTTCGGGCCAGGATTCGAACTGGCCTGCCTTCTTCACGCAGGCGACGTGCGACGTGTGCGCCGGTGGACCCATGACGCCCGGTGGCACCGGTCACCAGGACCGGTGCGGCTGATCGGCTCATTGAGACTCCTCGGGTGTACGCGGCGTCACCGCTCAAAGGACAGCTCTAACCTATCGTTACTGGCTTGTGTTTTGTCAAGCCAATTAGTGAATCTGGACCTTGCACACGTTGTGCCACTGGGCTTTTCTCGTGAAGCGATCAGAGGGTCGGCGGTGAGGGCAGCTGCCCGGGGTTCACCGGGCCGTCCGAAGCCACCGGGCTCTTGCCAGGTGAGAGCCAATTTATTCCCAGATTCTCAACTTCCCCAGCGGGCATAAATCGCGTCTGTTGATAGCTTGACTTTAATAGAGCTAGCTGTGACAGTGCGATTTATCAGCTTCTTACGAATGACTGCGCAGAGAGGGACGACCAATGACCAGTGAGTCCACCACGACAGACCGCACCCACGACCGAGCGTTGCTTGTTACCGGAGCGGCCGGCAGAACCGGCGGATACGCCGCGAAACTGCTGCTCGAACGCGGCCACCGCGTGCGCGCCCTGGTGCACCGCTTTGACGATCGCGCCGCGAAACTGCGTGACAGCGGCGCCGACGTTATCGTCGGCGATCTGCAAGACACCGACGCCGTCCGCGAGGCGGTCGACGGCGTCCGGGCGGCCTACTTCGTCTACCCGATCAGCCCGGGCCTGCTCGAGGCGACCACCGCCTTCGCCCAGGCCGCCGAGGAAACCGGAGTCACCGCGATCGTCAACATGTCACAGATCTCGGCCCGCCGCGGGGCCGCAAGCGACGCGGCACGCATCCACTGGCTGGGTGAGCGGATCCTGGACTGGTCTCCGATTGCTGCGACCCATTTGCGCCCAACGTATTTCGCGGAGTGGTTCACGATTTTCGGTGCTAAGGGTATTCGTGAGGAGGGCGTACTGCGGCTCCCCTTCGGCGACGGGCACCACGCACCGATCACCGCAGAAGACCAGGGCCGGGTGATCGCGGCGATCCTGGAGAACCCCGACGACCACGCCGGCCAGGTTTACCCATTGTTCGGCGCGGTCGAAATGAACCACTACCAGATCGCCGACGCCATCTCCGAAGCGTTGGGACGGCCGGTGCGCTACGAGCCCGCAGACATCCCGACGTGGATCGACGGCATCAAAGCCCAGGGCTTTCCTGAGTTCTTGGCGCAGCACCTCAGCAACGTCGCCGTCGACTACCAGAACGGAATCTTCGCCGGCAATAACGACCTGGTCGAACGAATCGGCGGCAAGAAGCCCACAACGGTGCAGGAATTCATCACCGACCATCTCGCCACGTTCACCAGCTGACATCAAACCAAGTGGCATAACAGGATTCGAACTTAAGGCGCCAATATGACGATAACCGAGCACGCTCCCTACTCGACCGGCATCGACGATTCGTACCAAGTAGCGGCCATCGAGTCGCACGCCGGCGCTCGCCCGCAACCAGCGGCCAGCGACGCGAATTCGCATTTCCCGCAACGGCAATGGCGGTTGCGTCGACTGACGGCGATCGCGGGAGGTCGGCGTTATCACCATCCACGGCGGGAGAGGTTCGTCGAAGAAGCCGCGATGTCCCGGGAGATGTACCGACTGTGACATACCGGCATTACAGACTGCATGTTTCTGAGTTCGCGGCTGAACAGCGGCATCGACAAATAGCTTACCGCGGTTTGGCGAACGCCAGCAGCCGCGCCTTGCCAGCGGTTGGGATTCGACCTGGACGTGTTTACGTCGAGGACTTCGCCCTCGACGTGAAGTCGATCGCCCGGTCGCGTCGCGGTGGGCCAGGCGACCTCACCGCCGGCGCCGATAATGCCGCCCGCCAGCGCAATTCCTGACGTGACGAGCAAGCGCATCGTGATCGCGGCGGTGTGTCAGCCGCTGCCCGCGAGCCCATGAAAAAGGTGTCTTGCGCAGACTCGTCGCTGATGTGAAACGGTTGGGGGTCCCACTTGATTGCGAATTCGATGATGTCGTCGGCGGTGAGGTCGTAGACATCGGTACGAAATCGATGCCCGACACGAAGATCGTCCAGCCAAAGCTCGGTGGCCATCGTGACCCTCCGCCGTTACCCATCTGACTGCAATCTTAGATAGTCAGCCAATTCTGTCCGCGAGATGTTCAGGGTGTTAATCACTGTCGGCCTCGCGACTAAAGGCTGCTGAAGAGTTGCCTCGCGGCGGTGCGGGCATCCGACGTCATCGGCCGGCCCGGTTATCGTTGGATAACGTGACCACCACAGACCAACCGCCCGACTCGCTGCTCGCGGCCATGGCGGAGGCACACATCCCGGCAGAAAATCACCAATTCATCCGTCGAGTCACCGCCGCAATCGGCATCGCCGAATACCGTGCGGTCGCCAGTCCTGACAAGCCTTACATCGTGGCGAAGAGGCGCGACGGTCTGCCCGATCTGCATATCTACCACGGGTACACAACCGGCTTTCTCACCGAACAAGAAATCGCCGGCGTCGCGGACAACGGCGCCGGACGCGGACCCAGTTCGCGAAAGGGAACCTGGTACGTCGAGCACCCGGAGAATCGGGTGCGCCTAAGCGGCAAGCGTTCCGGCGATGTTCGGCGCGAGGGAAAATTTTGCACATGCGGCATGCAATTGTCGCTCACCGGAGTATGCGTCAGCTGCGACTAATTCAGCTGTGGCTGAACGTCATTGACACGTTTTAGGGGACCCGTCTCCAGTCCTGGCAGTTATGCGACTCGAAGGCCTTGACCCCCGTATTGATGTTCGCGAACATCGGACCGACCGAAGTGTTGGTCTGCAGGACATGGTCCTTGTCCGCACCGGGTGTGCTGTAGGTAAACCAGGAACACATTGAGTCCTGGGTCGGCACGTTGTTGATCCACACTCCAAAGGCCGATCCCGACCCACCCGTGTGGTACAGGCCCGGTGCGATGTCGGGTCCGACGACGAAGACACCGTTTCCAGGGATCGGGTCGAGCGGATCGGCGACCGCCGGCGGGGCCAGCGCGACCACCGCGATGAACACGGCCGACAAGCGCAGCAGTGCGGGCATGACTCTTCCTCCAAGCTGAAGCCCCTCACGGCAGCCTAAGCCCGAACGGACGCCGACGCCGACGATTCCGTTTCCCACGGTGGCAGGATGAGGCCATGAGCACTGGCACACTTCCCGCCTTCAATCCACAGGACCCGCTCGGCCTAGACAGCTCACTGTCCGACGACGAGGTCGCAGTGCGTGACACGGTCCGTCAGTTCTGCGCCGAGCACGTCATCCCGCACGTCGCGGAGTGGTTCGAGATCGGCGATCTCCCGGTCCGCGACCTGGCCAAACACTTCGGACAGCTCGGATTGCTCGGCATGCACCTGGAGGGTTACGGCTGCGGCGGGGCGTCGTCGGTGCACTACGGGCTGGCGTGTACCGAGCTGGAGGCCGCCGACTCCGGCATCCGGTCGATGGTCTCGGTACAGGGGTCGCTGGCCATGTTCGCGATCTGGCGATTCGGCTCTGAAGAACAGAAGCAACGGTGGCTGCCCGGCATGGCCGCCGGCGAACTGCTCGGCTGCTTCGGCCTGACCGAACCCGACGCCGGCTCCGATCCGGCTTCGATGACCACCCGGGCGCGGCGTGACGGATCGGACTGGATCCTCGACGGCCGCAAGATGTGGATCACCAACGGATCGGTCGCCGACGTGGCGATCGTCTGGGCGGTGACCGACGACGGCGTGCGCGGCTTTGTCGTCCCCACCAAGACGCCCGGGTTTTCCGCCAACACCATTCACCACAAGCTCTCGCTGCGGGCGTCGATCACCAGCGAGCTGGTGCTCGACGACGTCCGCCTGCCCGACGACGCCATGCTGCCCGAGGTGAAGGGGCTCAAAGGTCCGCTGTCGTGTCTGTCGGAGGCGCGCTACGGCATCATCTGGGGTTCGATGGGCGCCGCGCGATCCGCGTGGCAATCGGCGCTGGACTACGCAGGACAACGCACCCAATTCGGGCGTCCGATCGCCGGATTCCAGTTGACCCAAGCCAAACTCGTCGACATGGCCGTCGAATTGCACAAGGGTCTGCTGCTGGCCCTGCAGCTGGGGCGACTCAAGGACAGCGTGGGTCTGCGACCCGAGCAGGTCAGCTTCGGCAAGCTCAACAACACCCGGGAAGCGATCGAGATCTGCCGCACGGCGCGAACCATATTGGGCGGCAACGGAATATCGCTGGAGTATCCGGTGATCCGGCACATGGTCAACCTGGAATCGGTGCTCACCTACGAGGGCACTCCGGAAATGCACCAGCTGATCCTGGGTCAGGCCTTCACCGGCATCGACGCCTTTCGCTGACAGGAGCAGCTAATGAGCACACGGCTGGAGTACACCTCCGAGCACCGGCAGTTCCGCGAAATGGTTCACGATTTTGTGCAGCAGATTGTCGTCCCGGCCCACGAGCAGTGGGAGAAGGCCAGCTGCCTGGACCGTTCGTTGTTCACCGAAGCCGGCAAGCTCGGGCTGCTGGGGTTTTCGGTTCCCGAGGAGTTCGGCGGGCCAGGTGTCGACGACTTCCGCTACAACGCGATCGTCGTGGACGAACTCCAGCGGGCCGGCGCGGCGGCCGAGGCTATCGCGTTGTCACTGCAGAACGACATCGTGCTGCCCTATCTCACTGACCTGACGACAACCGAACAACAGCGACGCTGGTTACCAGGTGTAGTCACCGGCGAGACCGTGATCGGCATCGCGATGACAGAACCCGGCGCCGGTAGCGACCTGGCGGGGATCCGCACTACCGCGGTGCGAGACGGCGACCACTATGTGGTCAATGGCGCGAAGACCTTTATTTCCAACGGGCAGACCGGAGACTTGTTCGTCGTCGCCGTGCGCACCTCGCCCGATCGGCACAAGGGGTTGTCGCTGCTGGTGGTCGAGCCGGAAACACCGGGGTTCAGCCGCGGCAGGAACCTGGAGAAGATCGGTCTGCACGCCCAGGACACCAGCGAGCTCAGCTTCACCGACATGCGGGTTCCCGTCGAGAACCTACTCGGCGAAGAAGGGCGGGGCTTTTATCAACTGATGAAGAACCTGCCCCAGGAACGGCTGTCGCTGGCCGTCGGTGCGGTGGCCGCGGCCGAGGGGGTGATGGCCGAAACCCTCGGCTACGTCAAGCAGCGAAGCGCGTTCGGCTCCCCCATCTCCGGCTTGCAGAACACTCAATTCGTGCTCGCCGAGCTGTCGACCGAAATCGATGTCGCGCGTACCTATCTCGACGACTGCATCGCCGAACACCTCACCGGCGAGTTGACCGCGGCCCGGGCCGCACGGCTCAAATGGTGGACCACCGAACTTCAGGTTCGTACCGCCGACCGCTGCTTACAACTGCACGGCGGATACGGGTACATGCGGGAATATCCGGTCTCGCGCGCTTTCGTCGACGCGCGTATCCAGACGATTTACGGCGGGACCACCGAGATCATGAAGACGATTATCGCCAAGGATCTCGGGATTTGAGGTCGCTCAGGCACATTCCCGGGTGATCATCGACATCCCGTTAACACCGGGCACGGGCAGTGTCTCCACCGGGGAGGGCATTCGCACCGCTGCTCCGACCAAAATCATCGCCGCGGCGGTGGAGGCATCCACTTCCCACTGCGACCCGCTTCCGTATTTGAGGAGCTTGTCGCGGGTTTCGGTGTCGGTGATGAACATGATCCATACGGGTTCTGAGTTGTTTTCCATTGTTCTACCTCTGCAAGTTTTCGGGCTGGACATGGGCGCTGGATGAGGACACGACTATGAGGCCACCTCGCAGTCACTCGACCGGACTGGCTTTGCCAGGCTGACGGGGAGCAAGCCGGAAAGCCCCGTGCCGATCTGACCCCGGCGAAATTGCTCGTGGATCAAATCCTTTGTCTCGCTGACGATCTTGGTGAGCTGGTTCGGTTGCGCGTGGTTGAAGAAATCGCGGCGGTTCCACCACAGCAGCTTGGTTCGGTAGTGCTCGTTGGGATAGGGCGTCGCCGGAACGGCCGCCACCACTGGTCCAGAAGAACGCCAGGTGTTCAGGATCGCCGTCGCGGAGGTGCACATGAGGTACTGGAAATCGAGGATGACCATCATGTAGAACCCGCTGCGTGCCAAGGCGCTGGTAAGGAACGGATTCCGGCCGGCAGCATCGGTAACCCAGCCGGCTTTCATTTCCAGAACGCCATGGGGCACGCGGTCGGCAATCATCTGCCGGACGTCCTGCTGACCGGGCTGGCCCGCCCAC
Source organism: Mycobacterium sp. (assembly GCF_049281135.1). Taxonomy (GTDB): domain Bacteria; phylum Actinomycetota; class Actinomycetes; order Mycobacteriales; family Mycobacteriaceae; genus Mycobacterium. The sequence continues at coordinate 11,067 of NZ_JBAPRN010000784.1, forward strand.
TCAGTGACCGCATGCGAATCGTCGGCGGAGCGAAGCGCCTTGGCCCGCAGGCCGCCAACCACCTGTCCGGCATCATCGACGACGGCGCAGAACATGATCGTGTCGTGGCCGTCGCGCAGTGCGTCGACGTCGAGCGCGCATTCCACGCCACGCTTCCGGTAACTCCGAACGGCGCCGGCCGCGTACTCGGCCCACAGTTCGGGGTCGGCGGACGGCTGGGAAACAATGAGGGTGCCCTCGATGTCCGGGTCAGGCCAGCTAAAGCCCTGGCCAAGCAAGAAGCCTCCGACCGGTGAGCCCAGGGTTGCGGGTTTCATCGGTCTCCTCTTCGGTGGCATCAGACTGGATGTCGGGTAAATCCGCGATATATCATTCATTTAGTATCTTTTGTTCTTATAGAAATACCAGACGATATTCGACAGCACAATAGGCAGTCATCTGGACTCGTTATCCGAACAAAAGCTGAGGATCAAATAAGAAACGAAAGGCGGCGTGATCGCGCAGCGATGTGCGCTTAGACCGCTGACCAGCGAGGAGAAGCCCGGCCGGTAGGCAGCCCTACGTCGCACAGCGCCCTCACGCGGCGTCTCTGAGCGGCACCGAAAGCTGGTACTGCACCGGACTTGACACCTGTAAAGTCCGTCGAATGGACAACATCAGGGGTAAGACCATCGTCATCACCGGCGCTGCCCGCGGCATCGGGTACGCGACCGCGCAAGCGCTGCTGGCGCGCGGTGCCCGCGTGGTCATCGGCGACCGGGACCTCGATGTGCTCGAGAGCGCGGTCGCCGGCATCAGCACTCTGGGACAGGTGACCGGTCATCCCCTAGACGTGACCGACAAGGAATCGTTCGCGGCATTTCTCGACAAGGCCCGTGCCGACGGCGGCGGGCACATCGACGTGTTGATCAACAACGCCGGTGTGATGCCGGTAGGTCCGTTTCTCGACCAGTCGGCACAAGCCATCCGCTCGTCGATCGAAGTGAACTTCTACGGGGTGCTCACCGGTTGTCAGCTGGTGCTGCCGGAGATGGTGAAGCGCCGCAGCGGGCACATCATCAACATCGCGTCACTGGCCGGCATGGTCGCCGTGCCCGGTCAGATCATCTACGCCGGAACAAAATTCGCAGTCGTCGGGCTGTCCACCGCGATGGCCGACGAGTTCGCCTCGCAAGGTGTCAAGGTCACCGCGGTCCTGCCGACCTTTACCAACACCGAGCTGATCTCGGGGACGTCGCCATCGGCCGCGCAGAAGCCGGTCGAGCCGTCCGAGATCGCCGGCGCGATCGTCAAGGTGCTCGACAAGCCGAAATCTCGGGTGTCGGTGCCTAGTTGGGGTAAATCATTTGCCGCCGTGTTCACCCTGCTGCCGGACCGCGGTCGCCGCTGGCTCAACAAGAAGACGGGCACCGATGCGGTGTTCCTCAACCTCGACACCGCCGCTCGCCGGACCTACGAAGATCGCGCGCAGCACGCGACGGGGGTCGTGGAGCGCAAGGAGTGATCAGCGCCCCCGCGGCGCGTACATGATCACACCGACGCCGGCCAGGCACACCGCCGCGCCGATGATGTCCCAGCGGTCCGGCCGAAAACCGTCCAGCGCCATGCCCCAGGCCAGTGATCCGGCGACGAATACGCCACCATAGGCGGCCAGCACGCGGCCGAACTGCGAATCGGGTTGAAAGGTGGCGACAAAGCCGTAGGCGCCCAACGCAATCACGCCGAGGCCCGCCCAGATCCAGCCGCGATGTTCGCGGATGCCCTGCCAGACTAGCCACGCGCCACCGATTTCCAGCACCGCGGCCAACGCGAACAGCAGGATCGACTTTGCGACCGTCACCGCATCAGCGTAGGGCCCTAACCGGCCGTCGAGGCGGTCAGGGTTCTGATGGTCTGAGATTCGATGCCCTCGAACGCAGTTCCATCCGGCCGCAACAGATCGTGGAACCAGACCTTCGGGACCGACGAATACGGGTGGTTCCACGAGTCCCACGGGAAGTAGGTCTGCGTTTTGCCCGCCACCAAACCCCAGTTGATCGCACCGACATTGTGCCGCCTGGCAACTGGCAAGATGCTCTCGATGGTGCTGCCCTGCGGACGGGCCATGTATTCGGTGCACAGGATGGGGCGTCCATGGGGGGTGAGTTCACCGATGCGGCGTTCGAACGTCGACGGCCCGGCGTAGGAGTGAAAGCTGATCACGTCGGAGTTGGCGAGCTGAATGTTCTGGATTGTGGTGCGGCTACCCGGGTCTGACCATTCGCCGTCCCACACGCCGCTGGTCAGCGGTTGACGCGCATCGGCGGCGCGCGCCCAGTTGAAGACCTGAGGGAGCAGATCGGCGACCCGTTCGAGTTTGTCGCCGCGCTCGACGCTGCGATATTGCGGTGCGGGATTGTCAGGTTCATTCCACACGTCCCAACCCAAAACCCGATCGTCATTGCGGAATTGGGTCATCACGCCGGTGACATAGTCCTGCAGGGTGCGGGTGTAGCGCTTGTCATCGATGCGCTCGGCCCCGGGGCCCTGCACCCAGCCGGAGTTGTGCACCCCGGGCGTCGGCGCGTGCTGTTGGCCGAGTTTGGGGGACGGATCCCAGCAGGAATCGAACAGCACGAACAGCGGTTTGATCCGGTGACGTGAAGCGATGTTGACGAACTGCGCCAGACGCGTTTGAAAGCCGCGGGAGTCCTGAGCCCACAGC
>NZ_JBAPRN010000785.1:0-8096 GCF_049281135.1 Mycobacterium sp.
GTTTAGTACTCGATGTGGTGGCCGACGGCGCCGTGGTGGACCGCGCGTTGCGAACCTGCCGGTTGATCACACGCCACTCGCCCATGGCCATCTGGATGACTAAGGAGACGATGTGGCAGAACGTCGACGCGCCATCGCTGCGTCACGCACTCGACCTGGAGAACCGCACTCAGGTGATGTGCTCTCAAACCGGCGATACCGCCGAAGCGGTAGCGGCATTCGCCGAAAAGCGGGCGCCGACTTGGAAGTCGCTTCGATGAACTACGTGCCGGCGGCGCCATCCTCGACGCACACGCGGCTGACTGATGCGAAGCGTGTGCAGGAGGTCAGGTCCTGATGGAAGGCGACATCGCCCAGTCGGTACTTGAACTGCTCGCGGACAATGATCCAACGGCGATGACGGAACGGGAATTTCTGGGCGCGAGGTTTGACAAAGGCCTGGCGTGGGTCAACTACCCCGTCGGAGCGGGTGGCTTGGGCGCCCCAAGGCATTGCCAAGACGACCTCGAAGACCGGTTGGTCGTCGCCGGCGCAGTGCGCCCACAAGTGTGGCGGAACCCGATCGGACTAGGCATGGCCGCACCGACGATAGTGACGCACGGCAATGAGCGACATCTGCGGCTGCTTCGCCCGCTGTGGACCGGTGAGGACATCTGGTGTCAGCTCTTTAGCGAACCCGGTGCCGGCTCCGATTTGGCCAGTGTGGCCACCCGCGCCGTCGCCGATAGCGGGCGCTGGATTATCAACGGCCAGAAGGTGTGGACGTCGGGGGCCCATCGCGCCCGCTGGGGCCTACTGCTCGCGCGCACGGATCCTCATCTTCCCAAACACCAGGGGTTGACGTTCTTCATACTCGATATGGCGCTACCCGGCATAGATGTCAAACCGTTGCGACAGGCAACTGGCCAGGCTGAGTTCAATGAGGTATTCCTCACCGATGTCTCTGTCCCGGACAACATGCGCGTCGGGGGAGTCGGACAGGGCTGGACGGTGGCACTGACGACGTTGCTGAACGAACGGTCCGACGCGGGGGGCGCCACCGCGCGGGAGGATCAGAATATCGGGCGACTTGCTGCGCTGTGGCGCGCGCGTCCAGAGCTTCGGAACCCTGCTCTCCACCACCTCGTCCTGCAGGCGTGGGTCGACACGGAAGTCACACGGATCACGAGCGAATACTTCACGCAAATCGCGGGGGACGGGCCGCCCGGCCTTGAGGGCGCAGGCGCGAAAGTGATGTTCGCCGAGAATAATCAGGCCATTACTCGGTTGATGACCCAACTCGACCCCGACAGTACTCTGCACTACGACTCATGGGACATCGATGGACAGTCCTGTGATCCGTTTGACCCGTCGCGGCCCTACACATTCCACTACCTGCGGTCACGGGCGTACTCCGTGGAAGGCGGCACGACCGAGATCCTGCTCAATCAGATTGCGGACCGGGTCCTCAATCTTCCGCGCGAGCCCAGAATCGACATTGCCACGCCGTGGAAGGACCTCCCAAAATGACCTCCCCAGACCATGTTTCGCCGATGCCCATACTGCGGGAGGACGAGGCTCGCGACGACTTGCGTAAAGCACTTCGTGAGACGCTTGCCGAACGCTGCAGCACCACCTCTGTCCTCGACCACGTTGCAAGCCGCCAGGGATACGACCGTGACCTCTGGCGAGTCATCTCCGACGAGATGGGTTTGACCGCCATGCTCGTTCCCGAAAAATTCGGCGGCCACGGTGCCACCGTGCGAGACGCGGCTGCTGCCATGGAAGAACTCGGCCGTGCTGTCGCCCCAGTCCCGTTCCTCGCCAGCGCCGTGCTGGCCACCAACGTTGTCCACGCAGCGGCGACATCCGGAAGTGACGCCGCACCAGAGTTGTTGGCGCGGTTGGCCGCCGGTGCGATCGCCTGCCTGACTGTCCCGGCGACGTCGTCGCCCTTCGCGCCCGTCGACGTCACGGTGAGGGCAGATGGAAACGGTGCACTTACCGGCAGGGTCACCAATGTCTTGGCCGCAGATTGTGCCGATCTATTCGTCGTCCCCGCGGTCGGACCGGCCGGCATCGTGCTGTTTGCCGTCGAATCCAAAGCGGCCGGGCTGACCATCATCCGTCGTACCTGCCTCGACGAGACACAGCCTGTCTCCGATGTCGGGCTGGCGGGAGTGCGTGCAATAGCGTTGGCACACAACGAGTCCGCACCGACGATGCTGTCTGTAGCGCTGCAGATCGCTGCGGTGATGCAGGCATCTGAAGCGGTGGGAATCGCTGACTGGGCGCTCGACGAGGCAACGTCCTACCTCAAGGTGCGCAAACAGTTCGGCCGTCCGATCGGGTCGTATCAAGCGCTGCGTCATCGCGCCGCACACATGTGGATCACCAATAACCAAGGCCGAGCAATCGTCAGGTACGCGATTGCGTGTCACGCTGACTCGTTAGAGGATCGGATGATCGCGCTAGCGATGGCCCAGGCGTACAGCGTTCCCAACGCCCTAGCGGTCAACGAGGCGTGCCTGCAGCTACATGGTGGGATCGGTTTTACCTGGGAGAGCGGCGTTCACCTGCATCTCAAACGCGCTCTGGCCAATACTGTGCAATTCGGCACCTCTGCACTCGCGCTCTCTGCGCTCGGCGACGCGATCAACATCGAGGCGCCACCTGACGCACGGGGCCAGCGTGGTGAACGAAGTGCAGGACATGACCTCGCCGCGCCGCGACGTCGCATTGAAGCCCGATGACCCTAGCTGGGCGGCATTGTGCCGCTGCGATCGCGGCTCTGCGGCTACACCGGGCACATCACCGCGGCGACCGTGCTACTCGACGCGGCCGGTAACTCGCCGAGCGTGCCTTGACCCGACCTGGACATCACACACCTCGACAATACGAAGGAACAGAAGTGCACCAGCCTCCGATGATGAACGGCGCGACCAACTTTGACACCGACTCCTCACCTACGGCCGATGCCACGATGACAAACGCGCCCCGGCTCGCCGGTCGTACCGCGATCGTGACTGGCGCCAGCCGCGGTATCGGTCGAGCAATCGCCATCGCGTTTGCACGCGAGGGAGCCGCGGTGGCCGTCGTCGCGCGCAGCGAAACCGAATGGAGTCCCATGCATCCCGGAACCATTCACGACGTTGTCAAGGACATCCACCAAGCCGGCGGACACGCGATCGCTATCCCCGCGGATTTATCGCAACCCGCTGACGTTGAGAAGCTCTACGACGTGGCGCGCACTGAACTCGGCCCCATCGACCTCTTGATCAACAACGCTGCACTCACCGTGCCGGGGCGCCCGCAGGCATCCCGGGCCGACACCGCGACTCACCAACAGCCGAGCGACGCGAGCCAATCACCAACGCCATGGCAGACACTCTCGATCCTCGACGTGCCACTCAAGGCGTTCAGAATGCACTTCGAGATTGGGCTGTTCGCGAGCTACCGGCTGACGCAGCTGGTGCTGCCTGACATGATCAAGGCAAACCGCGGCTCAATCGTCAACATCAGCTCGTCAGCCGCACTGGACCCCGGCGAGGGCCCATATACCGATGACGCCGTCGCCGGACCGATCCCATACGGATGCAACAAGTTGGCGATGCACCACCTCACTCAGACAGTTGCGCTGCAAATGCAGCCCTACGGCATCGCGGCGAACTTGCTCTTGCCCTCCGAACCGGTTCTGACACCAGGGAATCTGTTCGCCGCAGCCGACGAGACGCAATGGGCCGACGCCGCAGACTTTGCAGAGGCTACCGTCCGGGTCGCGCTATCGGACCCCCGACAGCAGAACGGGTGCGTGCTGTGGAGCGATGACGTCTTGCATCCCGAACGCGGACGGCGAGGATGGCTCCGGTGACACTGAACACGGAGCGGCAGACCCAGTATCCGGCATGTGCGAGGCACCACCTCTACGATCACCGCATCCCTCATGTGCACTGCAAGCCGTCCGCGGTACCAGAATAACCCGAGCACCTATATATCGCTTTGAGTGTGGATTTTTTCGGAGGATGATTCGGGCCGCGGCTGGCTCTGCAAGACGATCAGTCCGTCCATGCGAGGGGCGCTCGAGTCGCAAGGCCGCCGTTGGGGCTCCGCTAGCATGCTCACCTGCAGCTTGCCGCCCTGCGAACCCGGGCGGGCGGTTCCGCTTGTGTCGACTCGCCAGCGCCGCCCGACTTTCCCTTGCTTGACCCGGTGTGGTGCGAAACACTTTGAGTCGCTATAATAGTGATCGATTTAACTCGGGTATTCGCACCTAACGCATCTGCACACCCACGATCTGAAGGCAACGGCAATAGGGCGGTTGGACGGCAAGGTTGCATTCCTTGGTTGAGAACCATGGTCGCAGGATGGTCGCCCGACGGTCCGACGTCAGGGATCTAGGAGCGGTTCCTCGAGCACAAAGCGGTCAGATGGCCGGCGCGACAGCATGTCCCAGATCCCGTTACAGAAGGAGACAATCGATGACCGCCGCGCAACGTGGTGCAGCGACCTGCCCTGTCGGGCCCTATTCTTGGTCGTCCGGGGACCACCCGCCAATGACGGGATTCCAGCAATTCGACGGCGATAGGCTGCCGCCAGTGTTCTTCACGAAGGACGCGCAAGGCTATTACGTCTTCACCGATCACGACGTGATTGCCGAGGGCTACACGCGCCCAGACTTGTTTTCCAGCCACGCGATGGAGCCGATCCAACCCGACCCGCCGTACATGTGGATCCCTGAGATGCTCGACCCGCCCGAGCACACCAAGTGGCGCAGGCTGCTCGCCCCCCTGTTCACCCCGGCCCGGGCGGCGGCGATGAAAGACGGCGTTCGTGCTCTCGCAGTCGATCTGATCGATCATCTAGCGAGCGCAGACCACTGCGATTTCGTGACCGGATTCGCCAACAAGTTCCCGACGACGATCTTCCTGAGCCTTATGGGCCTTCCGCAGAGTGATCTCGACACATTCCTGAAATGGGAACACGAGGCTCTGCACCTCACCGAAGAGACCGACCCCACCCGCGAAAAGTCCGCGGCGGCAATGGCCGAAATAACAAGGTACTTCGTAGAGGCCATTGCGAACGCGCGCAAGTCCGAAAACGACGGGAAGTCGGACATTATCAGCCAGGCGGTGCGCTGGGAGATGGATGGCAAGCCGATCCCCGACGCCGACGTGTTGTCACTCGGCACGCTTATGTTGCTGGCCGGCCTGAATACCGTCGCCTCACAGTTGTCCTACGCCTTTTATACGTTGGCAACGAAACCTGAATTGCGCCAAAGGATCCTCGATGACCCGACGGTCATTCCCGCGGCAGTCGAGGAGTTCCTGCGAGCCCACCCAATTGTGCAGCCCGGCCGGCGCGTCACCCAGGACGTCGAATTTCATGGATGCCCGCTGAAGAAGGGCGATATGGTGCTGTTCCCGCTCGCGGCGGCGGGACGTGACGCGAACCAATATGAGCGGGCATCCGAGATCGACTTCGATCGCGGGCCATTCCGGCATATCTCCTTTGGTTCTGGACCGCACCGCTGCCTGGGTTCGCATCTGGCGCGCGTCGAGCTGGCGGTCGCACTTGAGGAATGGCACAAGCGGATTCCCAATTACCGTATCGCGGAAGGCGAGTCGATCGTCGAACACCACAGTGGCGTCTACGGCCTCAACAGCTTGCCGCTGGCGTGGGCCTGACGCGAGAGTTAGCGGAAGGGGCGCACCACACCTTCGAGCGCACCTGCCTGGCCGCTGGGTGGGGCGCCGAGTCGACACCGGGGCGCCTGACGCCATCGAGGGGTCGACGCGCGGTGCTTCTGTGCCGTGTGGTGGGTCAAACATTCGTCAGAGTCATCGCGCCGACCTGGGGTCCGTAGGAATTGGCCACCACGGACGTGCGGGCGCCGGGAACCTGACGCAGGCCGGCCTGACCGCGCAGCTGCAGAACCGCTTCGATGAGCAGGGTGAGGCCGTGCAGCCGGCCTTCGCCGAGGTGGCCTCCCGCGGTGTTCAACGGTAGCGAACCCCCAGGGCCGATAGTCTTACCCTCGGCCACCCAGTCGCCGTACTCGCCGCGGGCACAGAACCCGAGCGCTTCGATCCACGACAGGGTGATGTGGGTGAACCCGTCGTAAAGCTGCGCACAGTCGATGCCGTCCGGCCGAAGCTCGGACCGGCTCCACAGCGTTCGCGCGCAGTCGATAGTGGCTCCGAAGACCTGGTCGTCTTCGAACATCCAGTCGGGATTGCGGCCCGTTCCGTAGGCCAGGCTCTCGATCATCACCGGAGTGTTCGGCAAATCTCGGGCGCGTGCCGGTGACGTGATGACGACCGCAGATGCGCCGTTGACGGGCCGGTCGCAGTCGAGCAAGAGGAGGGGGTCGACCACTATGCGCGAGGCAAGGTAGTCCTCGAGGGTCAACGGTTCGCGGAATAGCGCGCGGTCGTTCATCGCTGCCCAGCGCCGTGCGTTGACGGCGAGGTAACCGTAGTGCTCTTGCGTCGTGCCGTACTCGGCCATCCGGCGTTGCTTCCGCATGGCCATGCTGACCAGGATCGACTTGTTGGTGCTGTTGCCGTACGGGGCGGTGAACTGCTCGCGACCAGTGATTTCGGTGGGGCCATGTGAGGTGCCGCCGTGGTAACCGGCCTCGGCGGACATGCACCGGTAGGCGAGGGCTACCTCGCAGGCTCCTGAGGCGACAGCCATAGCCGCGGCCATCGGCCCGGCAAGGCCGGACGGGCCGGCGGTCTCCAGGTCCTGATAGGCGGTTAGGTCGGGAATGCCGAGGAGTCTGGCGGTGGTCAACGTATCAGGTGACTCCGGCCCGAACCTGCTCTGGAACAGACCGTCGACGTCCTCCGGATGCAGTCCGGCATCGTGAAGAGCAGCCCGGCAAGCCTGCAGGGTCAACTGTTCTTTGCCCGGCCCTCCGCGCAACGCAGTGGGGGCGTAGCCGACGCCGACCACTGCAGTGGGTTCCAACCGCCGGCTCACGGCACACCACGGAACTGAGGAAGCATCCGGTCGCCGCTCGCCCTGAAGGTGACCTCCACCGGCATTCCCACCCGGACCGACTCCAGGTCCGTGTCGACGATGTTGGTGAACAGGCGCACCCTCGAGTCCTCTTCAAGCTCAATCAGGGCGACGACGTAGGGAAGCCGGTCCGCAAAAGCTTGGTGGAACGCGCGATCGACGGTCGCGAACGAATACACCTGTCCCCGCCCGGACACCTCGATGAATGAGAGGTCATCTCCGTGGCACCGTTGGCAGGTGATATCGGGCGGATACTGCAGGTCCTGACAGGTCGAGCACCGCTGGACCACCAGAGAGCCGTTGTCAGCAGCGGTCCAGAACGGGGCACTGACTTCGTCGGGAATGGGGGCAGGTCGCTGCGTCATCGATACCTTCGCAAAGGGGATTCAGGGCAGGCGGTTGCTACTCCGCCCACTGGCCGCCGTCTTCGTCAATGATGAGCGCCATTTCGGGGCACGTCGCAACGCCTGCGCGGACCACACTCTCGTGGGCTTGCGCCACCTCGTGCGGTTCCAGGGTGCTGTAGCCCAGGTCGCCGACGGGGAACTCCTCTGGATCGACCGCATAACACTGGCTGTGTCCACGACACCTGTCGCGTCCAACCGCACTTTCATGCAGCGCTCGCTTCCAGCCGTAATTGAAGTTACAAGAGTGCTAATCGATGAATTATAGCTCGAATTATGCACAGGGTTCAGCACTTCGCTCAGTGCTCCCACCCGCGTCCAATCAGGCCGCTTCGAAGACCGCGGCGAGGCCGAAGAAATGACACGAATCTGAGACAGACTGCAACCGAGCAGGGGGGCTATGGGGCTGGAATCATCGCAGTCGTGATGCGAGGCGGATGGACGGGACGGTTGTGGGCCGAAGCTGCCGGCACCTACGCGGCGATTTTGAAGCACCCATTCCTGGCTGGCCTGACCGACGGCAGCCTCGACCCGGAACTCTTCATCCACTACGTCGTCCAGGACGCACACTATCTGCGGGATTTTGCTCGGACGCTGACAGTTGTGGGCAGCAAGGCACCAACACACGCCAGTGTCGGCATGTTTGCCCGGCACGCCGCCGGCACCGTCGAGGTCGAGCTCGCCCTACAC
>NZ_JBAPRN010000786.1:0-10277 GCF_049281135.1 Mycobacterium sp.
CCAGTGAAGGTCCGCGATGGCTGACCAGGCACTCGGCGGCTACGACCCCAACGCGGGCCTCAGCGCGCACAATGCCGGGCGGCCGCAGCTGATCCCGGTGCCGTCGCTGCTGCGCGCCCTGCTTTCCGAGCATCTGGATCCGGGCTATGCGGCCGCGGCCGAACAGCGGAACCGCAGCGGCGAGCCACCGACCGTTCGAGCACGCGCCATGAGCTGGGTCTGGCAAGCGCTGGCAGCGTTGCTGGTGGCGTCGGTGTTCGCCGCGGCCGTCGCACAGGCCCGGCTGGTCGCACCGGGAGTCAGCGCGGCGCAACGGGTGCTGGCGGCCGGCGTGCGTTCCGAAGAGGCGACGACCGGCGAGCTCACCAAGCAACGCAATACGCTTGCCGCACAACGTGATGACGTTCAACGGCACGCGTTGGCCGAAGACGCCGCGGGCCAGCGACTGCTCGCCAACCTCGACCGGCTCAGCCTGGCCGCCGCGAGCACGCCGGTCGCCGGTCCGGGTCTGAGCGTCACCGTGACCGAGCCCGCCGTGAGCCCGAACCTGTCCGACGTCTCCAAGCAGCGAGTCGGCGGCAGCCAGCAGATCATCCTCGATCGGGACCTGCAGTTGGTGGTCAACTCACTGTGGGCCAGCGGCGCCGAGGCTATCGCCGTCGACGGGGTCCGGATCGGCCCGAACGTGACCATCCGGCAGGCCGGAGGCGCGATACTCGTCGACAACAACCCCACCGCCAGCCCGTACGCGGTTCTGGCGGTCGGTCCGCCGCATGGAATGCAAGACGTGTTCGACAACAGCCCGGGGCTACGCCGGCTACGGCTCTTGGAGACCTCATACGGTGTCGGCGTGAACGTCAGCGCCAAGGACAATCTCACGCTGCCGGCCGGGGCGGTCCGAGACGTCAAGTTCGCCAAACAGATTGGTTCGTAGTGCGGAAAAACCTAATGCAGAACATAAGGGTAGCGGAGGCAGAGCGGGGATGATCGGTATCGCAGCGCTGGCCGTCGGCATCGTGCTGGGCCTGGTCTTTCACCCCAGCGTGCCGGAGGTCATCCAGCCCTATCTGCCGATCGCGGTGGTCGCCGCACTCGACGCGGTGTTCGGCGGGTTGCGGGCATACCTGGAGCGGATTTTCGACCCGAAGGTCTTCGTGGTGTCGTTCGTGTTCAACGTGCTGGTCGCGGCGCTGATCGTCTACGTCGGCGACCAACTGGGCGTCGGCACACAGCTATCGACGGCGATCATCGTCGTACTGGGTATCCGCATCTTCGGCAACGCCGCGGCGCTGCGGCGCCGACTCTTCGGGGCGTAATGGGTACAAGGCCGACATGAGCGACACCGATCCCGAAGCCGACGACACCGCCGCGGAGTCGCGCCATCCCGATGCCGAAAATGCTGAAAAGCCCGGAGAGGTCGAGGAGACGGCCGAGCAGCACGGTCGGCACGAGCTGGGGCCGCACCAACCGCAACCCGCGATCGGTGAGTTGCAGCCCCGCGGATTTCTGCGACGCGGCCGGACAGTTTTCGGCACGCTGGCCCTGATCCTGTGTCTGCTGCTGGGGGTGGCGATCGCAACCCAGGTCCGTCAGACGAACACCGGCGACTCGTTGGATACGGCCCGTCCCGCGGACCTGCTGGTGCTGCTGGATTCGCTGCGTCAACGCGAAGCGACGCTGAACACCGAAGTCGCCGAGCTGCAGCGCTCGTTGAACGCCTTGCAGGCCTCGGGCAGCAACGACCAGGCCGCTATCCAGAACGCTCAGGCCCGGCTGGCGGCGTTGTCGATCCTGATCGGCACAGTCGGCGCCACCGGCCCCGGCGTCACCGTGCGGATCGAGGATCCCGGGCCAGGGGTTGCGCCGCAGGCGATGCTCGACGTGCTCGACGAATTACGGGCCGCCGGCGCCGAGGCCATCCAGATCAGCGATGGGCACGAGGCGGTGCGGACCGGCGTCGACACCTGGATCGTCGGTGCTCCCGGTGCACTGATCGTCGACGGCAAAACCCTGATCCCGCCGTATTCGGTTGTCGCCATTGGCGATCCACCGACGCTCGCGGCGGCGATGAACATTCCCGGCGGCGCGGTGGACAGTGTCAAACGCGTCGGCGGCACCATGTCGGTGCAGCAGGGCGACAAGGTCGACATCACCGCCTTGCGACAACCAAAACCGCGCCAATACGCTCAGCCCGTCAAGTAGAAACCGACCAGAACAGGAAAACCGTGAGCGAAATCCCGCCTGATTTGCACTACACCGCCGAACACGAGTGGATTCGGCGGACCGGGGATGACATCGTCCGGGTAGGGATCACGGATTTCGCCCAGCAGGCCCTCGGTGATGTCGTGTTCGTCCGGCTGCCTGATGTGGATAGTGACCTGTCTGCGGGGGACGCGTTCGGCGAAGTGGAATCGACCAAGTCCGTGTCGGATCTGTACGCACCGGTCACAGCGAAAGTTGTTGCTGTCAATGAAGATTTGGAAGCCAGCCCCGAGCTGGTCAACTCCGACCCTTACGGCGGCGGCTGGCTAATCGACCTCCAGGTCGACGCCGACGCCCTGAAGACGGCATTCGAGGAGCTGCTGGACGCCGAGACCTACCGCGGCACGCTGGCCGAATGACCCTTGTTATCGTTCCCTGCGCGCGGCACGGATACACGCCGGACCGGGGCCGGACTCCGACGGCGATCAGATGTCGCCGCCGATCCGGCGGGGGACGGCACATTGGGCTCCTGTGCGCGGTACGGTCGTCACATCGACGGCCACAGCGGGTGGGAAGCCGGTCGACCGGACCCAACCAGGCAACACAGCAGCGGTCAGTGAGGAGCAGCGGGTGACGGACAAGGACAACGACCAGACTTCTGACGAGGTCACCGTGGAGACGACCTCTGTTTTCCGCGCCGACTTCCTCAATGAACTGGACGCCCCCGCGCAGTCGGGCTCGGAGACCGCGGTGTCCGGTGTCGAAGGCCTGCCGCTCGGTTCAGCGTTACTGGTCGTCAAACGCGGGCCGAACGCCGGGTCGCGCTTCCTGCTCGACCAACCGACCACGTCGGCCGGCCGCCATCCCGACAGCGACATCTTCCTCGACGACGTCACCGTCAGCCGGCGGCACGCTGAATTCCGGTTGGAGACCGACGAGTTCCACGTGGTCGACGTCGGCAGCCTGAATGGCACCTACGTCAACCGCGAGCCGGTCGACTCGGCCGTGCTGGCCAACGGCGACGAGGTACAGATCGGCAAATTCCGCCTGGTATTCCTGACCGGCCCCAAGGTCGGTGACGACGGAGGGTCCGGAAGCTAGTGACCGCGCCCGAGACCCCCGCACTGAGCGGGATGTCTATCGGAGCGGTCCTCGACCTGCTACGACCGGACTTCCCGGATGTGACGATTTCCAAGATCCGTTTCTTGGAAGCCGAGGGTCTCGTTACGCCACAGCGCGCGGCATCGGGTTATCGCCGTTTCACGGCCTATGACTGCGCACGCCTGCGCTTCATCCTGACCGCCCAGCGTGACCAGTACCTGCCGCTGAAGGTGATCAAGGCCCAGCTCGACGCGTATCCCGACGGCGAGCTGCCGCTGGCCGGATCGCCTTACGGTGTACCGCGATTGGTGTCGGTCGGCGACGATGGCGCCGCGGATCCGGCGGCGGTGTCCGCTGCCCGCGTCCGGCTCAGCCGAGAAGACCTGCTGGAGCGTTCAGGGGTGGATGGCGAGCTGCTCACGGCGCTGCTCAAAGCCGGCGTGATCACCACCGGCCCGGGTGGTTTTTTCGACGAGCATGCGGTGGTGATCCTGCAGTGCGCCCGAGCGCTCGCGGATTACGGCGTCGAGCCGCGTCATCTCCGGGCGTTCCGCTCGGCGGCCGACCGGCAATCCGACCTGATCGCGCAGATCGCCGGGCCCCTCGTCAAGGCCGGTAAGACCGGTGCCCGAGACCGCGCCGACGACCTGGCGCGCGAAGTCGCCGCCCTGGCGCTCACGCTGCATACGTCGTTGATCAAGTCCGCAGTGCGCGACGTTCTCCACCGCTGAAGGACTAGACTTCGGAACGACAGCTTGCGTTCGGCGGCATGGTGTTTGCACCACTACGTCGGAGCAGGTCTGATCGGACACGGCAGCACGTGCGGAGGGCAGACACAGATGGGTGAAGTTCGCGTCGTCGGCATTCGCGTCGAGCAGCCGCAGAACCAGCCGGTGCTCTTGCTGCGCGAGGCTGACGGCGACCGCTACCTGCCGATCTGGATCGGCCAGTCCGAAGCCGCAGCGATCGCCCTCGAGCAACAGGGAGTCGAGCCGCCGCGTCCGCTCACCCATGACCTGATTCGGGATCTCATTGCTGCGCTTGGTCATTCGCTCAAAGAGGTGCGTATCGTCGACCTGCAGGAAGGCACGTTCTACGCCGACCTGATCTTTGACCGGAACATCACAGTCTCCGCACGGCCATCGGACTCGGTGGCCATCGCTTTAAGGGTCGGCGTACCGATTTACGTCGAAGAAGCCGTCCTCGCGGAGGCCGGCCTGCTGATTCCCGACGAGAACGACGACGAGCCGTCCACCGCCGTTCGCGAGGACGAAGTGGAGAAGTTCAAAGAATTTTTGGACAGCGTCTCGCCCGACGATTTCAAGGCCACCTGAACGCGCACAGACCAAAAATCGACGTCGGCCCGCAAAAAAATGCGGACCGCATTTGTCGAGTAGGAAACGCCCGAGTCGGCAACATCACGGATGCGTCTCAACTGCGAGTTCGACCTCGACACGCCCGGTGGATAGCGTGGAGTCACCGCCTCGCCCGCCATACTTTGAATTCAATTGATTAGTTCTACGAACACCAGAGCGAGTCGAAAAGCGTATGCTCACAAGCACTCGATTGAGCAAACGCGAAAACGGCAGCCCGTAACGAGCGCGCGATCGGCGAGAGGATGCACCGTGGGCGACCAGCCACGTCAGGATCAACTGGATCTCGAGTCTGTGACCACACTCGACGACAGTTCAGAAGCCATTCCCGAACCGGCGATCCGCGTGTCGAGCGAACCCGTGCAGGGTGGCTTGTTCCCCGACGACTCGGTACCCGACGAACTGGTCGGCTACCGCGGCCCGAGCGCCTGCCAGATCGCCGGCATCACGTATCGCCAGCTGGACTACTGGGCGCGCACTTCGCTGGTAGTGCCGTCGATTCGCAGCGCCGCCGGATCCGGCAGCCAACGGCTGTACTCGTTCAAAGACATCCTCGTGCTCAAGATCGTGAAGCGTCTGCTCGACACCGGGATCTCGTTGCACAACATCCGTGTCGCGGTTGATCACCTTCGTCAGCGCGGCGTGCAGGACCTGGCCAACATCACGCTGTTCTCCGACGGCACCACGGTTTATGAGTGCACCTCGGCCGAAGAAGTCGTCGACTTGCTGCAGGGCGGACAAGGCGTGTTCGGCATCGCCGTCTCTGGGGCGATGCGCGAGCTGACCGGCGCCATCGCAGATTTTCCCGGCGAGCGCGCCGACGATGGCGAGTCGATCGCCGCGCCGGAAGACGAGCTGGCCTCGCGGCGCAAGCACCGCGACCGCAAGATCGGCTGACTTCAGCCGTTATAACTATGCCGCGGGCTACGCCGGCGGCATCCAGTCGGTAAACTCGACAGCGCATCGTTCTTGCGCGGGAGAGTTCCGTGGCCGCCAGCCACGGACGCCGAAGGAGCAATACCTCTCCGTCAACCTCTCAGGCAACCGGACCGCGCCAGACCCCGATGCCTCTGGAAAGTGGTGACTTTCGGGTCGCCCGCCCATGGGGAAAGACATTCGGATGTCGAATCTCTCAGGCGCCCGGTTCGGGTAGACGACAGAGGGGGAGGGCCTGCCTTCCCTGTTTGTCAGGAGTTCGTCGAATGTCCGACTACACCAATCCGCTTTTCGCCGACCGGCACATCGGCCCGGACAGCGCCGCCGTCTCGGCAATGCTCGAGGTCATCGGGGTCGACTCCCTCCAGGAACTCGCTCGCCGCGCTCTGCCTGCGGGAATCCTCGACGGATTGACCGGTTCCGGCGCCGCGCCCGGCCTCGATCAGCTGCCGCCCGCGGCCTCCGAGGCCGAAGCGCTGGCTGAGCTGCGGACGCTGGCCGACGCCAACACCGTCGCGGTGTCGATGATCGGGCAGGGCTACTACGACACGTACACACCGCCGGTGTTGCTCCGCAATATCTTGGAGAACCCGGCCTGGTACACCGCCTATACGCCGTATCAGCCCGAGATCAGCCAGGGTCGGCTGGAGGCGCTGCTGAACTTCCAGACCATGGTCGCCGACCTGACCGGCCTCGAGGTGGCCAACGCATCGATGCTCGACGAGGGGACCGCAGCCGCCGAGGCGATGACACTGATGCATCGCGCGGTGAAAGGGAACGCCAACCGGTTGGCCGTCGACGTCGACGTCTTCGCCCAGACCGCAGCCGTGCTGGCCACCCGGGCCGAGCCGCTTGGCATCGAGATCGTCATCGCCGACCTGCGCGAGGGCCTGCCGGACGGGGAGTTCTTCGGCGTCATCGCCCAACTGCCGGGTGCCAGCGGCCGGGTCACCGACTGGTCGGCGCTGGTCTCGGAGGCGCACGACCGCGGCGCGCTGGTGGCCATCGGCGCAGATCTGCTGGCGCTGACGCTGATTACGCCGCCGGGGGAGATCGGTGCCGACGTGGCGTTCGGCAACACCCAACGTTTCGGTGTGCCAATGGGATTCGGCGGTCCGCACGCCGGATACCTGGTGGTGCACACGCAGCACGCCCGCCAGCTACCGGGCCGGCTGGTCGGGGTCTCTCAGGACGCCGACGGCTCACCCGCTTACCGGCTGGCACTGCAGACCCGCGAGCAGCACATCCGTCGCGACAAGGCCACCAGCAACATCTGCACCGCTCAGGTGCTGCTGGCAGTGATGGCGGCGATGTATGCGAGCTACCACGGCGCCGACGGACTGGCCGGGATCGCGCGGCGGGTGCACGGTCACACCGAGTCGATCGCCGCCGCTCTCGGCGATGCGTTGGTGCACGACAAGTACTTTGACACCGTCTTGGCCCGGATCCCCGGCCACGCCGACGAGGTGATCGCGGCGGCCAAGGCCAACAACATCAACCTGTGGCGGGTGGACGACGACCACGTTTCGGTGACCTGTGACGAGGTGACCACCGAGGCCCATGTGGCGGCGGTGCTGGACGCGTTCGGCGTCCAGGCGACCGAGCCGGTCTGCGCGGGGATCGTAAACCGGACTTCGGAATTCCTGACCCACCCCGCGTTCACCCGCTACCGCACCGAGACGTCGATGATGCGGTATCTGCGCGCGCTTGCCGATAAGGATCTTGCGTTGGACCGCAGCATGATTCCGCTCGGCTCGTGCACGATGAAGCTCAACGCCGCGGCCGAAATGGAATCCATCACCTGGCCGGAGTTCGCGCGTCAGCACCCGTTCGGGCCGGCCTCCGATACCCAGGGTCTGCGCAAGTTGATCGCCGACTTGGAGACCTGGCTGGTGCAGATGACCGGCTACGACGCGGTGTCGCTGCAACCGAACGCCGGATCGCAGGGCGAGTACGCCGGCCTGCTGGCCATCCACGCCTACCACACCAGCCGCGGCGAACCGCAGCGCGATGTCTGCCTGATCCCGTCCAGCGCGCACGGCACCAACGCCGCCTCCGCGGCGCTGGCCGGTATGCGGGTGGTTGTGGTGGCGTGCCGGTCCAACGGTGACGTCGACCTCGACGACCTGCGCGCCAAGGTCACTGAGCACGCCGACCGGCTGTCGACGCTGATGATCACCTACCCGTCGACACACGGGGTGTACGAGCACGACATCGCTGAGGTCTGCGCGGCCGTGCACGACGCCGGCGGGCAGGTCTACATCGACGGGGCCAACCTCAACGCGCTGGTCGGGTTGGCCCGGCCCGGCAAGTTCGGTGGCGACGTCAGCCACCTGAACCTGCACAAGACGTTCTGCATCCCGCATGGCGGCGGTGGTCCGGGCGTCGGGCCGGTGGCGGTGCGCTCGCATCTGGCGCAGTTCCTGCCCGGCCACTCGCTGGCACCCGAGCTCCCGGCCGGTGCGCCGGTGTCGTCGGCGCCCTACGGGTCGGCGTCCATCCTGCCGATCAGCTGGGCCTACATCCGGATGATGGGCGCGAACGGTCTGCGGGCCGCGTCGCTGACCGCGATCGCCTCGGCCAACTACATCGCCCACCGCCTCGACGAGTACTACCCGGTGCTGTACACCGGCGAGAACGGCATGGTCGCTCACGAGTGCATCCTGGACCTGCGGCCGATCACCAAGTCGACCGGCGTGACCGTCGATGATGTCGCAAAACGGTTGGCGGACTACGGATTTCACGCACCGACCATGAGCTTCCCGGTTGCCGGCACGCTGATGGTCGAACCTACCGAGAGCGAGAGCGTTGCCGAGATCGACGCGTTCTGCGACGCGATGATCGCCATCCGCGGCGAGGTCGACAGGGTCGGCGCAGGGGAGTGGCCGGTCGACGACAATCCGTTGCGCGGCGCGCCGCACACCGCTGAGTGCCTGGTCGTGGACAAGTGGGAGCACCCGTATACCCGCGAGGTCGCCGCCTACCCGCTCGGCAAGGGCTTCCGGCCCAAGGTGTGGCCGCCGGTGCGCCGCATCGACGGCGCCTACGGCGACCGCAACCTGGTCTGCTCCTGCCCGCCGGTGGAGTCTTACGCCTGACCTAAATTGCGGCGCCCGGCAATTATCGACCGACTACAGGCCTGTGAGTAAGCCCAAACTGAAGTGGCCAAGGAGCTCGTTTAGTCCGGTTTCGAGGCCCCCTAGCTCGGTCGAAATACCCCCGAGATCGGTCGTAATGGTCCCGAGATCACCGGTAATGGTCGTGAGCGAATCACCGGTACCAGTCAGACCGCTGATCAGGTCGGTTGTGAGCGTCGAGGGCAGGGTGTTCAAGTCGGTGGTGATGGTGGTTAGCACACCACCCGGGCCGGTCAAAGCACTGACCACATCATTTGCGATTTCGGTGGCGGTCGGCAGGTTGCCCAACTCGCTCAGCAAGGTACTCAGGTTGCCCAGGTTGCCCAAATCGGCCAGAAGGCCGTCGAGGGAAGTAGTTACCCCGCCGAGCAGGCCGGTGACGTCCAGCAACGGGAGAAGGTCGGTGGCGAGGTTGTCGGCCCCGGTGATATACGGTGTCCCGCCTAGATCGATGAGGCTATCAACGGACACGGCGAGCTGACCGAGGGAGTCGGTGGCCGGCGCCGAGATGCCGTTGGTAAACGCACCAGGGTCGATGGCATTGGCCAAAAGCGCTAGAGCGTCGGCCTCAGAATCGACGAGTCGGACTTCGGAAGTCTGAAGTTTCGGTAGCGCCGGCGGTGTCACCACCGACATGACAGCGACCATGCCGGCGCCCAGCAAGGCAACTCCAGCAGCGGTATAGGGGCGAAGCGCTTGTTCCATCACTGCATCCTCCTTGTCGTTCCCCCGACTGTGATGCATCTCACAGCTTGGTCGGGACTGTAGCTGAGATTCGGCTAAGAAACACACATATGCGTAACAAAACCGCTGCTCGTCCGTATATCCGGACGCTAATTCCGGCACATCGGATATCAGAAAAGCCATCGGTGTGAACCAGACGCCGCATCGCGTGACGTCGACCTCGGGCTAGGGAGAAGGATCGAGCGGCCGCCGGCGCTTACGGCGACCGCCGCCCGGAAAGCGCTCTTGCGCCCACCGGTGGAGTGTTCCGCCTGATCGCTACATGCCCAGCGCGGCGAGGATCTGCTGCGGTACGACGTCCACCAGCAGGGTGTCGAAGCCACCAAGCGGTTCCACGCTGACGTTGGCCAGATCGCCCAGACCCAGGTCGCCGATCAGGTCGCCCAGATTCAGGTTGGACAGGTCGCCCAAGTCGCTCAGGTTCAACGGCAGGTTCGACAGGCCCAGGTCACCCAGCAGATCACCCAGGTTCAGGCCGTTCAACAAGTCGGTGATGTTCAGGCCGAGGATCGGATTCGCGATGGTACCCAGGTCGCCCAGCAGGTCGCTCAGGGTCAATTGACCGGTCGCCGAGGAGAAGCCCAGGTCCGAAAGCAACGTACCGATACTCAGAGTGCTCAGCGGTGTTGCGTTGGTGACGTCGGTGCCTAGCGCCGTCAGTATGTCGCTCAGCGAGTCATTCAGGGTCTGCCCGCCCAGCAACGTGCTCACCGTGACGTTCAAGTCGCTTGCGATAGTGCCGTCGAGGACAGTTGTCAAGCTGGTTTCAAGGCCGGGGACAAGG
>NZ_JBAPRN010000787.1:0-13910 GCF_049281135.1 Mycobacterium sp.
GGCGCGAGCGGCGGCTGCGTTAGACGCCGCACGCCGCGCTGCCGAGGCGGCCGCTGGAATGCCGGCCCGACGGCGGGGGCGTGGGGTCGCCAGCGAGATCGCGCTTGCCCGACTGGATTCGCCGGCACGGGGTAACCGGCACCTGGGCTTCGCCAAAGCATTGGTGCACGAGATGCCGCACACACTGGCCGCTTTGGAGGCCGGGGTGTTGACGGAGTGGCGAGCCACGCTGATCGTGCGCGAGAGCGCGTGCCTTGACGTCGAGGACCGTCGGGCTCTGGATGCTGAATTATGTTCTGACTCAGGCGGTCTGGCTGGGATGGGTGACGCTCGGGTGGTGGCAGAGGCCAAGACAATCGCTTACCGGCTCGACCCGCACGCCGTGGTCGACCGAGCGGCCAAAGCAGAGACCGAGCGCACTGTGAGCATCCGGCCCGCGCCCGACACGATGACGTATCTGACCGCATTATTGCCGGTGGCCCAGGGAGTGTCGGTATACGCGGCGCTGCGACGGGAGGCCGACATCTGTACTGACGGACGCTCGCGTGGCCAGGCGATGGCCGATGCGCTGGTGGAGCGGGTTACTGGCCGGAGCGCGGCGGTACCGACACCGATCGCGGTCAACCTGGTGATGTCCGACGAAACCCTGCTGGCCGAGTCGACTACTCCTGCCGACATTTGCGGCTACGGTCCTATCCCGGCGGCGATCGCGCGCCAATTGGTGTCGGGCGCGGTCGACGACGAGCGGTCACGGGCCACGCTGCGCCGACTTTATGCGCGGCCAGCGTCGGGCGCGCTGGTGGCAATGGAGTCGAGGGCGCGGTTGTTTCCGCGCGGCTTGGCGGCCTTCATACGATTCCGGGACCAGCGCTGCCGCACGCCGTACTGCGACGCCCCGATCCGCCATTTGGACCATGCTCGGCCGTGGGTGGCCGGCGGTCCGACCGACGAGCGTAACGGACTCGGCATGTGCGAACTTTGCAACTACGTCAAAGAAGTCGACGGCTGGGTGGTCAAACCGGCAGTCGGTGGAAAATCAAGGCACGCAGCAGAATTCACCACGCCTACCGGAATGGTGTATCGGTCGGGGGCACCTCCGTTGCCGAGATCGTCGGTGCGCATGGACATCAGCGAGATGGAAGTCGCCATCGAGATAGCACTCTCGCGCCCACACGCCGCATAGATGGCCATTGGCCTGCACATTCGCCAACGAGTACGGTGTTAGCGCGGACGAGTTGGCCGGGCGGCCGCGGCTCGTGCTCACGCAGCAGCGGGTCGAGGAAAGTCCGGACTTCACAGAGCAGGGTGATTGCTAACGGCAATCCGAGGCGACTCGCGGGAAAGTGCCACAGAGAACAGACCGCCACCCTCGCGGTGGTAAGGGTGAAACGGTGCGGTAAGAGCGCACCAGCATTCCGGGTGACCGGAGTGGCTCGGCAAACCCCACCCGAAGCAAGGTCAAGAAGACCGCACTACGGTGCGGTCGCGCAGGTGTTTGAGGGCTGCTCGCCCGAGCCTGCGGGTAGGCCGCTCGAGGCACCCGGCGACGGTGTGTCCAGATGGATGGTCGCCGCCGCGTTACCTGGTAACGCGGAACAGAATCCGGCTTACAGGCCAACTCGCCCGCCTTAGGCTTCTGAACTGCCTCGACCGCAGCACACCGCAGGTGGAAATGCAGTAGCGAACTACTGCCGTGCCTGGTCGGGGACACCAAGAAGATGCGCTCAGGGGGCTGAGAAGAGAGGAAGGCCCATGTTGCGCTCTCGTGGTCTCGGTCGGCTGGGCTTGCTGGCGGTGGGGCTGGGTATTGGGGCCACGGTGGCATCCACGCCAGGAGTCGCCTCGGGCGACTCCTCTACCGACTGGTCCTCGTCGATCGATCAACTGCTGGGTGGTTTGTCCGTCCCAGCCGCAGATCCGGCCGAGGCTTTGGATATGCAGATCTCCATTGGCGGGACCCTGTTGTTCCCCTACGAGGACAACACCGCGATCGCCATGGCGAGCCCGGGGAACATTGCGATCGCCATCGGCGACAACAGCTACGCCTCCGCTCAGAACGGTGCGTTCGACTTCGCATTCGCCGACGGCACCAACAGCTTCGCCGAGGCCGAAATCGGCAATTTCGACGTCGCTGTTGCCGACGGGGCCGACAGCGTCGCCAAGGCCGGCTTCTACGCTGAACCGATATCGGGATTGTTCTCTCCGACGAATTTCGACGCCGCCTTGGTCTTCGGTGACGGCAGCACCGCCCTAGCCGGTTTCGAGGGGATCGACAACAGCGTTGGCTTTTTCGACCTCGCCGCCGCCTTGGGCGACAATCTGCTGGCGCAAGCTATCGTCGCCCCCTTCTTGGTCGACATCGCGCAGTAGCGGGGACGAAATGAACGCCATGTTCGGGTGTCGCGTTCACCGTGGTTTTTTCGATACCGGCGCTTGTTCGTGAGATTCGCTTAGCGCGACGCGCCGATCGCCCGCCGGCGGTTCGAAGGCCCTAGCCCGATGATGAACGCTCATCGGATAACCGGGATACGCGGCACGGCCGCGGGCGGCCTGCTCGCAGTGGGATCCATCATGGTCGCCGGCCTACTCGTGGTCCCGTCAGTCGCACCGTCGCCGCGCACCGTCCAAGTCCGCGCGATGCAGCTTGTTGACACCGCTGATTCACCGCCCGGGGAAGGGGCCGGCATTCGTTTTCGGCGGCACCGGTGTCCCGATTCCGCCGCCTCAATTCGTGGATGCCGCCGACAAGCCCTGTTCGCGACCCTGGGAACCGCGGTCAACTTCACGGAACTGTTCTCGGCAGTTTCGGGCGCATGACAGGGTCAAGATGACACCATCCACGATTCCTCAGCTAGCTATTAGCCAATGATCGAATTATCTCCAGTCGTGCGACGCGCAGAGCTTTCCCGCGTTAGTCTTTGCCGATGATCGCGGGCGAGAAGGCGCCTGACTTCACTCTGTATGACCACACCGGTCGGCCTCGGAAACTGTCCACGCTCCTTTCCGACGGCCCGGTTGTGCTGTTCTTCTTCCCATTAGCGTCCTCACCGATCTGCACCGCCCAGGCGTGCCATTTTCGGAACCTGAGCGACGAATTCGCCAGGGTGGGCGCCAAGCGGGTGGGTATCAGCACCGACACCGTCGACAGGCAGGCTCACTTCGCCCAACAGCGCTCGTTCGACTATCCGCTGCTCTCCGACGCGGACGGCGTGGTGTCCGAGCTGTTCGGGGTGCACCGAGGCAGGCTCGCCAAGCTGCGTAGATCCGTCGGGACGCGGGATGAGACCCGGAGTGGTCGGCACGCGCGGCGCCGCGGCCTGCTGGCCCGGCTGCTGCCGGTCAGACGGACCACATTCGTCATCGACACCGACCGCACCATTCTCAAGGTCGTCGCCAGCGAGGTGCGCGCATCGGTGCACGCCGACCAGACCTTGTGGTACCTGGCGAACCGCCATGTGAGTCCGCCACTTGTCCCGGCGAAGGACACCGACGCGCATCAGCAGTCGGAGGGCAAGGGCGAGCCGCTCGGCGACGGGTTCGCAGAACCGGAAACCGTCGACGAGCCGAGCTTGGTGCGGCCATTCACGCTGGCGAAAGGCCGTACCTACGCGAGTGCCGAACTGGCAGTCGAGGCCCCGGTCGAAGTGCTCAACACCACAGCTAAGCCGCCGCGCTGGCGGAGAAATGATGTGCGGGGCCAGATCCTGACGTCGTGCGTGAACAGCCCCTCGGTCGCAGAGATCGCTTCCCGTCTGTCTTTGCCGCTCGGTGCGACGCGGTTCCTGGTCGACGACCTGGCGACACAGGGTTATTTGCGGGTGCACGCTCCGCTCGGTGACTCGATGACCATCGACGAACGACGTGAACTGATAAGCAGGACCCTGCGTGGCCTACGAGCACTCTCGGCTCAGCCCGACAGCTTGCCCACTGCCTTGTAGAGCTTGCTGAGCTTCGGCTCCAGTTGGCGGCGGGAATCGAGCGCCAGCTCGGCTTCCCGCTGGTAGAGCAGCCCGTAGGTGAACGTGTCCTCGCCCGCGGCGTGTGCGGCCTGCGCTTGTTGCACCAGGTGCTCGCGGCTGACCACGCTGTCCTGATGATCACCGAGCAGTGACTGCAGTTTCTTCGCCCGCTTGGACACCTTCTTCGCGTCGGTCGCATCCGCGGTGTAACGAAGTCGCTTAGCGCGCTTACGAATACGGTGAATCGCATCGTCACGGTCCGCCCCGCGGGCAGCCCGTCGCGCGGCCTTTGCCGCCTGGTAGACCTTCTTGCCGGCGGCGGCGACGGTCGCCGGCGGCAGCTCGTGACCGGCCGACGGCGCTTGGCCGACCAATGCATCCAGGTCATCGAGCAGTCGGAAGTAGCGCGGTAAGCGCAAGGCGGACAACGCATGCCGGAGCCCAGTCCGGTAACGCTGTTCGGCGCCGTCGACAAGCCGCTCCCGGATGGGCCCACGGACCAACTCCGGCGGCACATCGTCCAGAGCGTTGCGGTAACGATCGGCCAGGACTTCGGCGTCGCGGGCCACCCCTAACACGTTGCCCAGCTCGCGCAGTTCGCCGATGATCGGGGCATCGTCGGCTAGTCCGAAGGAATCCGGAGCGGCCTGGAGCAGGCTGCGGATCTTGCGGGCGGTCACCCGCATCTGGTGTACCGCGTCGTCGGCCTCGGCCCGCACCGCGCGGTCCCACACCAGCAGCTCGCCGATCTGTTCGGCCAGCGCCCGATGCATTGACTCGGCCGGTAAATCCTTCGGCGACGTGCCGAGTACCCGCGCCAGCTTGGAGCCGTGGCCGGCTGGACGCGCACCGGCGTCGAGCAGCCGGTCGCACAACTCGTCCATCAGCCCGGAGTTCACGCCGGGGTCGACGAGTTCGAGCTCCCATTCACGCCACCGCTGCTCGTTGGTGGTTCCGTCGGCGCCGTGGCCCGCTGTGACGTGGTCATCGCAGAACTCGGCGACCACCGCGTCGTCGGCGCCGTGCAGCAGACGAACCTGCCGAGTGGTGCTGATCCGCGCGACCGGGCTCAGCGGGCGGTCCCGCACGATGGCCAGCACCACATCCAGCAGCTCGGTGGGGAGCGTGGTGCCGTCGGTGGTATCCAGTGGCGCCCGCACCTCGGTGCGGGCATCGGGGCCCGCCGGCAGTTTCAGGTGCCAACCCGCGTCGAGGCCGCCGGTGCGACGGCGCAACGTCACGCGATTCAGCGCGAGATCTCGGGACGGCGTGTCGAAGTACACCGCGTCCAACGACTGCGTCTCGGCGTGCTCTACCCGGCCGACCGCGGCGATGCCGTCGAATGATGGCGGCTGCGTGGACTCGTCGGCATCGAACTTGCGCTCAACTTCGAGATAGCGCGATGTGCTCGCGCCGTCGGCGGACATGCTCGAGAGCGTGCCACATTCCGGTGGCCGCCAAACCAGGGGCTTAGAAGCTGTGCTCGTCGTCGGGGAATGTCGCTGAGGCGACTTCGTCTGCGTACTGCGTTGCCGCGCGGTGCAATTCGCCCCCGACGTCACCGAACCGCTTGACGAACTTGGCCGTCTTGCCGCTGGTGAGACCGGCCATGTCCTGCCAGACCAGCACTTGGGCGTCACAGTTGCGTCCTGCGCCGATCCCGACTGTGGGAATCGTCAGCTTGCCGGTGATCTGGGTGGCCAACTCGGCCGGCACCATTTCCATCACCACGGCGAACGCGCCGGCCTCGGCAACCGCGATCGCGTCGTGGATGGTCTGCTCGGCGGCATCCCCACGGCCCTGCACCCGGAAACCGCCGAGGGTGTTGACGCTCTGCGGGGTGAAGCCGATGTGTGCCATCACCGGGATGCCGGCAGCGGTCAAGGCCGCGATCTGCGGGGCGACCCGCTCGCCACCCTCCAGCTTGACGGCATGCGCGCCGGCTTCCTTCATGAACCGGATTGCGGCGTCGAGCGCCGCCGCCGGGCCCGCCTCGTAGCTGCCGAACGGCAAGTCTGCGACCACCAGCGCGTGCGGCGCACCGCGCACGACGCCGCGCACAAGTGGAATCAGTTCGTCGACCGACACGGGCACCGTGGTGTCGTAGCCGTAGACGACGTTGGCGGCCGAATCACCGACCAGCAACACCGGGATACCGGCGTCGTCGAATATCCGGGCGGTGGAGTAGTCGTAGGCCGTGAGCATCGCCCACTTATGGCCTTCGGCCTTCATTTTCTGCAGGTGGTGGACGCGCGTCTTGGTCCGCGGCGCAGCCTGCGAAGAAGAATGGGCACCGTAAACAGTCTGTTCAGACATCATTGTCCCTAGCTTTGGTCGGGTCGATCCTCGTGGCCCAACCGGGTCCCCGGGTTCGTCTGACCTGCCCAGTCTGCCACCTGCCGCCGCACATGTGGATAGCGAGCCCAGTGGACTTCCTCACACCGTCACCATCGTGACGATTCGGGCGCCCCCCTGCGGCAGCGGACATAGCATCGGCGCATGCAGCGCCTCAGCGGACTCGACGCCAGCTTCCTGTACCTGGAAACCCCATCGCAGCCATTGCATGTCTGCTCGATCCTCGAGCTCGACACGTCGACGATGCCGGGCGGCTACACCTTCGATCGGCTGCGCGACGAGTTGGCGTTGCGGATCAAGGCAATGCCGCAGTTCCGCGAGAAGCTGGCCGACAGCGCCTTCAACCTGGACCATCCGGTGTGGGTGGAGGACAACGACTTTGACGTGAACCGACATCTTCACCGGATCGGTCTGCCACCACCGGGCGGACGCGTCGAGCTCGCCGAGATCTGCGGTCACATCGCCTCGTTGTCGCTGGACCGCGCCCGCCCGCTGTGGGAGATGTGGGTCATCGAAGGCGTAGCGGAAACCGACGCGCAGCAGGGCGGCCGGCTGGCCGTGATGACCAAGGTTCACCACGCCGCGGTGGACGGCGTGACCGGCGCCGACCTGATGTCGCAGCTGTGCAGCACCGAAGCCGACGCGCCCGCCCCAGACCCGGTGGACGGCGTCGGCGGCGCCAATGAGCTCGAGATCGCGGTCACTGGCGCGGTCAAGTTCGCCGCGCGACCGCTCCGCTTGGCCAAGGCGCTCAACGGCACCGCCTCGTCGGTGATCAAGACGGTCATGCGGGCACGCAGCGGCCAGACCATGGCGTCGCCGTTCGCCGCCCCGAAGACCGCGTTCAACGCCAGCGTCAGCCCGCGTCGCAACATCGCCTATGCGCAGTTGGACCTCGGGGACATCAAGAAGGTCAAGGACCATTTCGACGTCAAGGTCAACGACGTGGTGATGGCCCTGGTGTCCGGCGTACTGCGCCAATTCCTGCTCGACCGTGGCGAGCTCCCGGAGTCGTCGCTGGTGGCAATGGTGCCGGTATCCGTGCACGGCAAGTCGGATCGGCCTGGGCGCAACCAGGTTTCGGGCATGTTCTCCAGCCTGCAGACCCACATCGCCGATCCGGCGGAGCGGATCAAGGCTATCGCCGACGCGAATTCGGTTGCCAAACAACATAGTTCGGCCATCAAGGCCACGCTGCTGCAGGACTGGTCTCAGTTTGCCGCGCCCGCGGTGTTCGGCGTGGCGATGCGCGCGTACGCCCGGACCAGTCTCACCAAGAGCAGGCCGGTGCACAACCTGGTGGTGTCCAACGTGCCGGGTCCGCAGGTGCCGCTGTATTTCCTGGGCAGTGAGGTCAAGGCCATGTATCCGCTCGGGCCGATCTTCCACGGCTCGGGCCTGAATATCACCGTGATGTCGCTGACCGGCAAACTCGACATCGGGATCATCGCCTGCCCGGATCTGTTGCCCGACGTCTGGGAGTTGGCCGACGACTTCGCGGTCGGGATGGAAGAACTGCTGCTCGCGACACGTTAGACGGCCCAGCAACCGGGGTCCCGCGCTGGCGCATGGCAGCATGTTGGGCATGGGGAGCCCTCGCCGCGGCAAGATCGCGCGCACGATGCTGATCTGGACCGTGATGGCGGTTACAGCGGTGACCGTGGCCAGCTGTACTCAGGTCGTCAAGGGTCGCGCGGTACTCGCCGGCCCCAAGGTCGGCCAGCCGATCGAGTGGGGCCCGTGCCGCGTTGCGGGCGGCGGGGCGGTGAAACTGCCCGGCGGCGCGCAATGCGGCAAGCTCGCCGTGCCTGTCGATTACAAACACCCCGGCGGTGACGCCACCACGCTGGGACTGATCCGTTTCCCGGCAACCGGAGACAAGGTCGGCTCGCTGGTCATCAACCCCGGCGGCCCGGGGGAGTCCGGCATCGAGGCGGCACTGGGCGTCGTGCAGTCGTTGCCGCAGCAGGTTCGGGAGCGCTTCGACCTGGTCGGGTTCGACCCACGCGGAGTGGCGGCGTCGCGACCGGCGATCTGGTGCAATTCCGACGCCGACAACGACAAGCTGCGCACCGAGACGCAAGCCGACTACAGCCCGGCAGGCGTCGCGCAGATCGAGGACGAGACCAAGGCCTACGTGGGCCGCTGTGTTGCCAAGATGGGCAAGAAATTCCTGGCGAACATCGGAACCGACAATGTCGCCCGCGACCTGGACACCATCCGCGAGGCGCTGGGTGACAGCAAGCTGACGTTCCTGGGCTACTCCTACGGCACTCGGATCGGCGCCGCGTACGCGGAGGCTTTTCCGAAGAATGTCCGGGCGATGATCCTGGACGGTGCCATCGACCCCAATGCGGATCCGGTCGAGTCAGACCTGAGGCAGGCCAAGGGTTTTCAGGATGCCTTCGACAACTATGCGAAGGACTGCGCCAAGTCGCCGGCCTGTCCACTGGGCACCGACCCGGCCAAAGCCGTTGACGTGTACCACCATCTGGTCTATGCGCTCGTCGACAAGAAGAACCCGAGCGTTGGCAGGCCGGCACGCACCAAAGACCCCCGCGGTCTGAGCTACAGCGACGCCATCATCGGCACGATCATGGCGCTGTATTCGCCGACGTTCTGGCACCACCTGACAACCGGGTTGACCGAACTGTCGCGCCACCGCGGCGATGTGTTGCTCGAGTTGGCCGACCTCTATATGCGTCGCGACAAGCAGGGGCACTACAGCAACTCCACCGACGCCCGGGTCGCGGTCAACTGTGTGGACCAGCCGCCGGTGAAGGATCGGGCAAAGGTCATCGACGAGGACCGCCGGTCACGTGAGGTCGCGCCGTTCATGAACTACGGGAAGTTCACCGGCGACGCCCCGATCGGCACATGCGCGTTCTGGCCGGTGCCGCCGACCAGCAAGCCGCACACCATCTCGGCGCAGGGGCTGGCGCCGACGCTGGTGGTGTCCACCACACACGACCCCGCGACGCCGTACCAAGCCGGTGTCGACCTGGCCAACGAGCTGCACGGCGGACTGCTCACGTTCGACGGCACGCAGCACACGGTCGTGTTCCAGGGCAACAGCTGCATCGACGACTACGCGTCGGCGTACATCGTCAGCGGTACTGTGCCATCCAAGGGGGCTAAGTGTTAGCGCCGCCGTGGGTCCGCTTCGCGAGCGAAACGTAGAGACCGCGCGGTAAATAACGAGATCAAGGTGTGACCAATGGGATCACGGCCTGTGGCCGACGCATGCCACGATTGACTGCCATGTGGCGCATGAGACGGCTGAGCTCTGCGCTGCTTTCATTTGGGTTGTCGATGGCGACCGCAATTGCGTTGACGCCGTTGTCGGGCGCGACGCCGGGATACGACGCGGGCCCCACGCCGAGCTCGGGGGCGCCCCAGCCGTCGTCGGCGCCACCATTGAGCTGGGGTAGCTGCGGCCAGGTCCTGAGCAACCCGCACGACGTTCCGAGCGCGCAATGCGGGACCGTCGTGGTTCCTGTCGATTACGCAAACCCGGGTGGCGCGCAGGTGCATCTCGCGGTGATCCGCATTCCGGCAACGGGCCCGCGGATCGGCGCGCTGCTGGTCAATCCGGGCGGTCCCGGGGCGTCGGCGGTCGACATGGTCGCCGCGATGGGCGGGGATCTGGCGGGCTCCGAGGTCAGCAAGCGATTCGATCTGGTCGGGTTCGATCCCCGTGGCGTCGGCCATTCCACGCCGGGGGTGCGCTGCCAAACCGACGCCGAGTTCGACGCCTACCGGCGTGAACCGATGGTCGACTACAGCCCGCAGGGTGTGGCGCACATCGAGCAGATATATCGGCAGATAGCTCAGCGCTGTCAGGCCCGCAATGGTTCGGCATTCCTGGAGAACGTCGGGACCGCTTCGGCCGCACGAGACATGGATTCGGTGCGCCAAGCCCTGGGCGACGACCAGATCAACTACCTCGGCTACAGCTACGGCACCGAGTTGGGGACCGCCTACGTCGAGCGCTTCGGCGACCACGTGCGGTCGATGGTGCTCGACGGGGCGATCGACCCGAGCATCGGCCCGATCGACGAGCTCATCAACCAGGAGGCCGGGTTCCAGACCGCGTTCAACGACTACGCCGCGGACTGCGCCCGCTCCACGGACTGCCCGCTGGGCACCGACCCGACCCAATGGGTCGTCCGCTACCACCAGTTGATCGACCCACTAGTGACCAAACCCGCGGCGACCTCGGAGCGGCGCGCGCTCGGTTACGCCGACGCCACCACGGGCACCATCAACGCGCTCTACACCCCGCAGTTCTGGAAATTCCTCACCAGTGGCCTGCTCGGTCTGCGCCGCGGCACCGATCCCGGCGATCTGCTGACGCTGGCCGACGAGTACTACGGCCGCGATGCCAAGGGGCACTACAACGGTTCGCAGGACGCGTTCAACGCGATCCGATGCGTCGATGCGCCGGAGCCGACCGACCCGGCGGCGTGGGCCGATGCCGATCGGCGGATACGTCAGGTCGCGCCGTTCACCTCCTACGGGCAGTTCACCGGCCAGGCGCCGCGCGACTTGTGCGCGTTGTGGCCGGTGCCCGCGACGTCATCGCCGCATCCGGCCGCGCCCGTGGCCCCCGGAAAAGTCGTCGTCGTGTCCACCACTCACGACCCGGCCACTCCATACCAAGCCGGAGTCGACCTGGCCCACCAACTCGGCGCTGACCTGATCACTTTCGAAGGCACCCAACACACCGTGACGTTCAACGGAAACGACTGCGTAGACGATGCGGTGGTGCGCTACTTGGTCGACGGCGTCGCGCCGGGAAACTTAAGGTGCTAGGCCGCGGCGGTAACACAAATTTAACGGTCGGTGCATATTGTTCCAGGTATGGATCGACAAAAGGAATTCGTGCTCCGCACCTTGGAGGAGCGGGACATCCGGTTCGTCCGGTTGTGGTTCACCGACGTGCTCGGTTTCCTCAAGTCGGTCGCGATCGCGCCGGCCGAGCTTGAGGGCGCGTTCGAGGAAGGCATCGGTTTCGACGGGTCCTCTATCGAGGGCTTTGCCCGGGTTTCAGAGTCCGACACGGTGGCCCATCCCGACCCGTCGACCTTTCAGGTGTTGCCCTGGACGACGCGTAGCGGCCACCACCACTCGGCGCGAATGTTTTGCGACATCACCATGCCCGACGGCTCGCCGTCGTGGGCCGACCCACGCCACGTCCTCCGCCGTCAGCTAGGCAAAGCCAACGACCTGGGCTTCTCCTGCTACGTACACCCCGAGATCGAGTTCTTCCTCCTGGAGCCCGGCCCCGAAGACGGATCTGTGCCGATCCCCGCCGACAATGCCGGCTACTTCGACCAAGCCGTGCACAGCGCCTCCAACTTCCGCCGGCACGCGATCGATTCCCTGGAATCGATGGGCATCTCGGTAGAGTTCAGCCACCACGAAGGCGCGCCCGGCCAGCAGGAGATCGACCTGCGCTTCGCAGACGCGCTGTCGATGGCCGACAACGTGATGACATTCCGCTACGTCATCAAAGAGGTCGCGCTGAACGAGGGCTCGCGGGCGACGTTCATGCCCAAACCGTTCGGCGAATACCCCGGCTCGGCGATGCACACCCACATGAGTCTGTTCGAGGGCGAGGTCAACGCCTTCCACAGCCCCGATGATCCGCTGCAGCTTTCCGACGTCGCCAAGTCGTTCATTGCCGGAATCCTCGAGCACGCCAGCGAGATCAGTGCCGTCACCAACCAATGGGTCAACTCCTACAAGCGGCTGGTGCTCGGCGGCGAGGCGCCCACCGCCGCGTCGTGGGGCGCGGCCAACCGGTCGGCCCTGGTCCGCATCCCGATGTACAGCCCGAACAAGACCTCGTCGCGACGCATCGAGGTACGCAGTCCCGACTCGGCCTGCAACCCGTACCTGGCGTTTGCCGTGCTGCTGGCGGCCGGGCTGCGCGGCGTGGAGAAGGGATACGTCCTGGGCCCGCAGGCCGAGGACAACGTCTGGGATCTCACTCCCACGGAACGGCGGGCGATGGGTTATCGCGAGCTGCCGTCCAGCCTCGACGAAGCGCTGCGAGCGATGGAGGGCTCCGAGCTCGTCGCGGAAGCGCTGGGGGAGCACGTCTTCGACTTCTTCCTGCGAAACAAGCGCGCAGAGTGGGCGAACTACCGCCGTCACGTCACGCCGTATGAGCTGAAGACCTATCTTTCGCTGTAGCCGGTGTCGGTGGCCCGCTCAAACACCGGGTCGATCTGCGCTACCGTCGAAGGCGTGAATCAACCCGTAACCGAACGGTCGAAGGTGCCCAGTGTGGGCCGACTCGGGTTGGTCGACGACCGTGCGAACGCGAATTTGGCTCAGCTGGGTTGGAATACCGAAGAATGCGTCGACGTGCTCTGGTCGCTGTCGCGCGCACCAGACGCCGACGCCGCCCTGTGCGCGACGGTCCGGTTGGCCGAGGCGCTCGGCGACGGCTGGGCAGAGCTCAACACGGCACTGGGCACCGAGCGCGGACTGCGCGGCCGGCTGTTCGGTGTGCTCGGATCGTCGCTGGCGTTGGGGGATCACCTGGTCGCCAACCCGCAGTCATGGCATCTGTTGCAGGGCGATGTGAAGCTGCCCACGACCGAACAACTGCGCGCCGGATTCGTTGAGTGCGTCTCTGAACCCCCAACCGCCGCAGGGTCAGTGGTGTGGCGGCTGCGCGCTCACTACCGCGACCGGCTGTTGGTGCTGGCCGCGCTGGATCTGGCGCCGACGGTCGAAAACGAGCCCGTGTTGTCCTTCCAAGCCGTCGGCGCCCACCTTGCCGACATGGCCGATGCCGCGTTGGCGGCGGCGCTGTCCGTCGCTGAAATCACGGTGTGTGGGGACGCCACGCCGCCCCGGATTGCGGTCATCGCCATGGGCAAATGTGGTGCGCGCGAATTGAATTACGTCAGCGACGTCGACGTGATCTTCGTTGCCGAACCCGCCGATCAGGTGTCCGCGCGGATAGCCGGCGAGATGATGCGGTTGGCGTCGGATGCCTTCTTCCAGGTTGACGCCGGCCTGCGACCGGAAGGCCGCCACGGCGAGCTGGTTCGCAGCCTCGACTCGCATATCGCCTATTACCAGCAGTGGGCCAAGACCTGGGAGTTTCAGGCGTTGCTGAAGGCCCGGCCCGCGGCCGGCGACGCCGAACTGGGCAAGCTGTACATCGAATCGCTGATGCCGATGGTCTGGAATGCTTGCGAGCGCGAGGATTTCGTCAGCGAAGTCCAGGCCATGCGGCGACGGGTGGAGCAACTGGTGCCCGCCGACGTGCGCACCCGCGAGATCAAACTCGGCAGCGGCGGGCTGCGTGACGTCGAATTCGCGGTGCAGCTCTTGCAGCTCGTGCACGGTCGCACCGACGAGTCACTACACGTGGCTTCGACGGTTGACGCGCTGGCCGCTCTAGGGGCTGGCGGCTACGTCGGTCGCGACGACACCGCGAATCTGACCGCCTCTTACGAGTTTCTTCGGCTGCTGGAACATCGGCTGCAATTGCAGCGCCTCAAGCGCACGCACATGCTGCCGGCGCCGGGGGACGACGAGGCGCTGCGCTGGCTGGCGCGGGCGGCTCATGTG
>NZ_JBAPRN010000788.1:0-7492 GCF_049281135.1 Mycobacterium sp.
GCCGAGTAGCGTCGATCAGTCGGCCTACCGCATCGGCGAAACCATCGCCGCCACACCCGGAAAGGTGGTGCGACGGAACCGGATCTACGAGCTGATCCAATATCAGCCGCGCGCCGACGAGGTGGACGAGGTCCCGGTGCTACTGGTCTCATCACCGGTGAACAAGTACTACCTGGTTGACCTCGAGCCTGAGCAGTCGGTGATGCGCGCTGAGCTGGACCGTGGCCGTAACGTTTTCGTGGTGTCCTGGGTCAACCCGGACGCCAGCCACGCCGACATCGGTTTCGACGATTACGTCTCGAGCATCGTTGAGATCCTCGAGACGATCTCCGACATTAGCGGCGCCACTACTAGCCACCTGCTCGGCCTGTGTGGCGGCGGCGTGCTCGCCTTTTTAGCCGCGGCATATCTGGCAGCGATCGAGCAACAGCACATACTCGCGACACTGACGATCGCCATCGCAGTCCTCGATTACGACCGGGGCCCGTCGGGCATGGCGTATCTCGACCAGAAGCAGGTCGACCGTGCTGTGCGTCGCGCAATCAAGCACGGCTACTTCGACGCCCGGGAAGCGGCGTGGTCGTTTGCGCTGATCCGGCCCATCGAAGGCATCTGGGCAAATGCTGTGCACAACTACCTGCTCGGCAAGCCTCCACCCGCTGTGGGGCTGCTCTACTGGGCGGCTGACCAAACAAATTTGGCCACCCGCTTCGGCGCACAAATGATGGAGGCAGCGCTGAACAATAGACTCACGCGGCCTGGCGGAGTCAGTATCAGCGGGGTGCCGATCGACGGCGGACAGATCACCGTCGATACTTACGTCCTTGCCGCATCGACCGACCACATCTCCCCGTGGCAGAACTGCTTTCGGACGGTCTCCATGATCGGCGGCGAGGTGACATTTGTGCTCGCACACGGCGGGCACGCCATCGCAATCGCCAGAGCGCCGGGCAGTGCGCGAGCCAGCCATCGGACGGGTGACATCGGCGGTGATGATCCGCAGACGTGGCTCGCCCGCTCGGTCGACAATCAGGGCAGCTGGTGGGACCACTGGAACGCGTGGATCGAGCAGCACACCCCCGGCAAGCGTCCGGCACCCGTACGACTGGGAAGCGACACTTACCCTCCAGTGGGTGACGCGCCGGGTGAATACGTTCGGCGCGTAATCACTTTCCCCACAGACACATCCGTCGCGAAAGGTACCCAATGACTATCCTCGACCGCTTCCGGCTCGACGGCCGGGTCGCCGTCTTGACCGGGGCATCCAGTGGCCTGGGCGTCGGATTCGCTGCTGCGCTCGCCGAAGCCGGCGCCGACCTCGCCCTCGGCGCCCGCCGAGCGGACCGCCTCGCAGAAACCTGCACCCTCGTCGAAAACACCGGACGCCGTGCCATCGCCTTACGCACCGACGTCGCGGACCCCGACGACTGCACAGCCCTCGTCGAGGCGGCGATGACCACCTACGGGCGCGTAGACATTCTTATCAACAATGCCGGAGTCGGCACCGCCGTACCAGCACTCAAGGAAACCCCCGACCAGTTCCGATCGGTTATTGAGATCAATCTCAACGGCTGTTATTGGATGGCACAGGCTTGCGCGCGCGTCATGCGTCCCGGCAGCTCGATCGTCAACATCGCCAGCGTGCTGGCACTCACCACCAGTGGCCTGCCGCAAGCTGCGTATTCGTCGTCGAAGGCCGGCCTCATCGGGCTCACCCGTGATCTTGCACAGCAATGGACCTCCCGCAAGGGAATTCGAGTGAACGCACTCGCTCCCGGCTTCTTCGAATCCGACATGAGCGACAGCATGGACCGCAACCACGTCGACACACGGATCCTCCCACGCGTCCTAGCCGGACGCCTCGGCTTGCACGCCGAACTCTCCGCCGCACTGATCTTCCTAGCCAGCGACGCCGGAAGTTATGTCACCGGCATTACCTTGCCTGTCGACGGCGGAGTTCTGACAACCTGACATCACTCTGGGTTGCGTAGGCCAACTCCGTTGCACCACAGGGTCGTCAAGTTTCGTGACGCAACATCCCGGTCGTATGGGCTGCCGAACAATCGCCAGACTCTCGTTGCGTGGCCTACCATGGCTGCCAATGCGTCACCGGCATGATCGGCGTCGAGCGATGCGTCGGCAATGCCTGCTGCTTGCCAGCGGCGCAGACTGGTCGCGATCGCTGAGGCGAAATGGCGGTGTACCGCAAGACGCAACTCGATGAGTTCGGGGTGGGTTCCAATGGCCTCGTCGAGGCGTAGCAGTAACAGTGATGTGTGACCGGGGTAGTCGTCCAAATAGCGATCGACGGCAGCACTGACGCGCTGGATGGCATGTGCACGCAGTTCGGCGGTTGTCCGCAGCCCCGTGTCATCGGTATCGCGGCCGCGGTCGCCGCCGCCACCGGCGCCGACGGTGTTGTGCAGCGTAGCGAGGTGTTCGTGCAAGACCGCGGTGAAAACCGCTTGCTTGCCTGAAAAGTGGTGGTAGAACGACCCGATGGCGGCTCCCGCTTGATTCGCGATGTCGGTGATCCGCGCAGCATGGTAGCCGTCGCGCTCGATGACGTCGCGGGCCGCAGCGATCAGCGCCGCGCGCGTTTGGGCCGCGCGACCCTGCGGCGCCTCGCTGCCGGTGGTCTCGTCAGCGCTGCCCATGGTGGCATGCCAGGCCTGCTGCTTCGAGCCGTACGTGGCATAGAACGTCGACAGAGCGACGCCGGCCCTGTCGGTGATATCGCGAATGTGGGTTCCCGTATAACCGTTCTGCTCGAACAAGTCACGCACCGCCCGATGCAATGCTTGCCTAACGTCGTGACCCTCTGCGGCGCTGGTGGTCATCGCAAAGGCGGTCCCCACCGCACCTCTTTGCGCAGCGCGGCTTTCAGCAGCTTGCCCGCGGCGTTGCGGGGCAGCGGATCATCCGAAACACTCACGTACTGAGGAACTTTGAAGTCAGCCAGCAGTTCGCGGCAGTGCGCCAGCACGTCGCCGATGACGATCTGCTTGCCGCCGCCGAAGAGAACCACCCCGACTTTTTCACCCATCACCGTATCCGGCACCGCGACCACCGCGGCCTCGACGACACCCGGGGCGGTCGCGAGTGCGTTTTCTACCTCCACACTCGAGATGTTCTCGCCCCCGCGATTGATGATGTCCTTCGTCCGATCGATGATGTGCACACGCCCGGCATCGTCGACCCTGACCACGTCTCCAGTGTGCAGCCAGCCTTCGGTGATGGTTTGGGCGGTGGCCTCGGGGCGATTCCAGTAGCCCGCCATGACATTTGCCCCACGCACCAACAACTCGCCGGTGGTGGCGTCGTCACCGAAGGGCGTGACTGCGATATCCACCGATGGCACAGCATAGCCAACTGAATCGGCATGCTTAAGGGCGTCACGGTCGGGCAGCAGGGTGGTCAACGAGGAGGTCTCGGTCATCCCGTAGCCGTTGAAAACCTTGGCGTTGCTGAACTTCGACCGCAGCGCATCCACCAACGACGTCGCGATCGGTGCGCCGCCGTATCCCACCCATCGGAGATGGCTAACGTCGGCGTCGGCGAGATCGGATCGACCAAGCAGCAGGGCGTAGATGGCCGGGACGGTCACCATGAGCGTGATCCGCTCGCGCGCAAGCACGGTCGGCATCGCGGAAAGATCCAACGCCGGCATGATTACCGAGGTACCGCCCAAATACGTCGCGGCGATTAATTGGGAGTTGCAGCCCGTAACATGAAACAGCGGCACGCAAATTAGTGTCCGCAACTCGGCCCCGATGTCACGGGGAATGTCCAGGCAGCGAACGATATTCTCGGCGTTGGTCAAAAACGCCTCGTGCGTAGTCGGCACGCCCTTCGGCCGCCCGGTAGTTCCCGATGTGTAGAACAACGCGGCGATATCGTCACCGGTGAGGTCGTCGGCCACGTAGGGCCCGGCGTCGGGCATGGAGGTCTCCGCCGACAATTCGATACGCGCATCGCTGTCCTCGATGACGAACCCAGCCTCGGGAGCAGCGGAGCGGGTGTTGATCGCCACCGGGATGCCACCCGCCATAAGGGTGCCCCAGAACCCCAGTACCCAATTAGCTCCGGCCGGATGGCGTAGGGCCACCCGGGCCCCAGGTTGCAATCCGGCCGTGCGCAATCCGCCCGCGACCCGCGCGGCGCGGTCCCACAACTGGCCATAGGTCAGGCGCTTGCCACCCAGTTCGACCACGGCCTCGGCCTCGGGACGGTCAGTGACATGACTCTCGAGCATTTCCAACAGGGACGTCGGCAGCGCTTCATAGTGCGGTACGCCGTGTTCGTCGTAGAAGATCCCCATCTGTGAAAACGGACTCAGCGTGGTGGACACCTCGTAAATCTCCACCTCGACCATTGTGTTTTCTCCTTACTCGCCGGACGGATAACAACCGCTTACCGACGCGAGTGTCCCTCAGTTTATCAGAACAGAAATCGATTCTGAATTCTGATTCAGATTGTTCTAGCGGCTTGAACTGGGCTATGGTCCAAAAATGGTTCTCGGAATCGTTGCGGGCGAGGCCCGGTTGGGGCGGCACCAAGCGGTGAGGGCAATGGCGCGGAGGCCGGCCGCCGCAGCCGTCACCAACGGCGCTGCGACCGGAGTCGATGCGTTCTGGTTGGGTCACCCACTGCTCGAATGCCGGTCTTCTGGCGAACTGGCACGGTTGCTCACCGATCCCGTGTTGCGGGGCCGTGGCGTGCCCCATGGTGATGGCCGCAGCGTGCTGCTGCTACCGGGCTTCCTCGTTTCCGATGCGACATTGAGGCTGCTAGCCGGTTTTTTGGGGCGCATCGGCTACCGTCCGGTTGCCAGCGGAATTCGGTTCAACTCCGGGTGCGGCGATAGCTTCGATGAGCGAATGGTCGGCGTCATCGAACGCGAGTACTCGATGGGCGGGCGGCGCCTGGCGATCGTCGGGCACAGCCGCGGCGGCCACTACGCCAGATCTCTCGCGGCACGTTATCCCGATCGGGTTTCTCACGTCGTCACGATGGGCACCGGGGTGGAGGATCCACTCGACATCTCGGTTTTGACCAAGTGTGGCGCCGCGGTCATGCGCGGCGCCTTGGCCGGCTGTGACCCGGCGCGATCCGAGCGTGGCTGCCTCACCCTGCGATGCACCTGCCCATATGGGGTGGGTTTCGCCGCGCCGTTTCCTGGCGATGTCAGATTCACATCGATCTACTCGCGCAACGACGGAGTGGTGCGCTGGCAGTCATGTGTAGCCGATTACGCGGTGTGCGTGGAGGTGCGCGGAAGTCACATCGGCCTGGCATTCAACCGACACGCCTACCGCGCGGTTGCCGAGGCTTTGGCAGTGCCGGCCACCGACGAATAATCACGGTTCTAAACGTAGCTTCGGCAGGGGCTCTCTTTATCGCTTTGACCTGCCGCTTATTGTGGAGCTGCAGGGAATCGAAGCAGCCTGAAAAATTTGATTGACCTGCGGATACGCCGAAAGTGTTGACGGCATCAACACCTGGCGTCGTTTCTCAACAATTCCTCAGCGCGGCTAGCGTAAGCAATGCCGTAAGCACGCGCACGATGGTCGAACACCAGCACTCATTTCCCACCGATTTCACGTGAGGCCGGAAACTTGTTAGCTGATGAAGGCTCGAAACAGGCGTTGACCAAAGTGCCGGCGGTGACCCTGGGCTTCTGGGTCATCAAGATCTTGGCCACAACGCTGGGCGAGACGGGCGGCGACACCGTCACAATGACCCTGAACTGGGGCTATCTGGCCGGAGTCGCACTTTTCGGCGTTGCGTTTGTGGCGCTGGTCGCTGCACAAATCCTCGCCAAGCGTTTCCACGCGACGCTGTATTGGGCAACGATCGTGGCCTCGACGACCTTCGGCACGACCCTGGCGGATTTCGCCGATCGATCGTTGGGAATCGGCTACACCGGCGGATCGCTTCTGCTTCTGGGTTGCCTGTCAGCGACGCTGGGGCTCTGGCGTTGGTCCGAAGGGACAGTAGCTGTCAGCACTGTTTCTACGCCAAAAGTCGAGGCGTTCTACTGGGCAACCATCACGTTTTCGCAGACGTTGGGCACCGCGCTCGGCGACTGGCTCGCCGACACACGCGGAATTGGATACGAGCGGGGCGCACTGGTATTCGCCGCTGCGCTCGCGATTGTCATCGCCCTCTATTGCTGGACCACGGTGTCGCACGTCACCTTGTTTTGGGTCGCTTTCATCCTGACGCGGCCTTTGGGCGCAACCGTGGGTGACTTCGTCGACAAGCCCGTCGCCGACGGCGGCCTGGCCCTGAGCCGGCCGCTGGCCTCGGCGGTCATCGCGGCCATCATCGTTCTGCTGATGGTCGTCCTGCCACAACGCCCGGGACGTCATCCGGCCGAGGCACGGACATGAGAGTTCTGCTCGTCGAGGATGAGCCGCGCCTCTCGACGACTCTCACCAGGGGCCTGAAGGCCGAAGGCTTCGTCGTCGTGTCCGTCGCTAATGGCGTCGACGGCCTATACGAGGCGATCGAGAACAGCTTCGACGTCGTGGTCCTCGACATCATGCTGCCCGGCCATAGTGGATATGAGGTCCTGCGACGAATGCGCGCACAACAGGTGTGGACACCCGTGCTCATGCTGACTGCCAAGGACGGTGAGTATGACGAAACCGATGCGTTCGACCTCGGGGCGGATGACTATCTGACGAAACCGTTTTCGTTCCGGGTGCTGGTGGCACGGATCCACGCCTTGGTCCGTCGTGGTGCGCCGGAGCGACCTGTGGTGTTGACCGCCGGATCACTGTCACTCGATCCTGCACGGCACAAGGTTGAACGTGGTTCGATCCCAATCACTCTGACTCCTCGCGAGTTTGGGCTGCTCGAGTTCCTGATGCGCAACAAGGACATGGTGGTGACGAAAACCGAGATATTACGGAACGTGTGGGATGCGCACTATCAGGGTCCTGACAATGTCGTCGAGGTCTATGTCGGATATCTGCGGCGCAAGATTGATGTTCCGTTCGGTACCAACACCATCGAGACAATCCGGGGCGTCGGTTATCGGTTGTTGTGTTGAGGCAGTGCCACGATCACCTTGGTCCCGCCACCGGGTCGATCGTCGATGGTGACCGTGCCGCCATGGGCGGCAACTACCTCGGCGACGATCGCTAAGCCCAAGCCCGCTCCCCCGCCGCTGCGGGAGCGATCCGAATCCAGACGCACGAAGCGTTCGAATACGCGCGTTCGTTCGGCCGGGGCAATGCCAGGACCGTCGTCACTGAGGCTGAGAATGGCTGTGCTGTCCCGGCTGCTGACTTCGATGACGATCAGTGACTTCGCATGATGCACTGCGTTGTCCACCAAGTTGCGGATCATCCGAGACATCCCGGCTGGGTCACCTGTCAGACGCGTTGGCCAGATGTCCGCTTGGACAGTGCATCCCGCTTCGCGTCGAACACGCGCGGCTTCGACCTCGGCAAGTTCGTCGAGGGCCACCTCTTCCTTGCGC
>NZ_JBAPRN010000789.1:0-2338 GCF_049281135.1 Mycobacterium sp.
GACGTCGTCGAGGTTCTCCAGACCGAGCACCGCGCGTTCGATCGCCGTGGCGCGATCGCGGCTGGTGACGCGATCGGCCAAAGCATGGAATTTGGAAACCAATTCGTCGTTGGTGACCGGGTCCCATGGCGCACCGTGCGGCGCGACGACCCGGACCTGATGGACGTCGCCGTCGCGGGTGGTCACGGCGAGGTCGGTGCGGAACCGCTCGGTGAGCGGGGCGTCGGCGAGCGACTCGTCTAAATGCACATCGGTGACGCCGATCAACGACCAGATGTCGTCGGCGTCCAGCCGTGCCGGGGTGAACTGCTCGGGCAGGGCGTTCCCGTCGAGCAGCGCGGCCGCCGTCGCATAGCCGATGTTCATCTGAGCGCCGATGGCGGTCAGTGGCCGCTCGGGCGCCCACCACCCGTGCTTGTACACGGTCTCACCGACCGTGATGTCGATCTTCGAGATATCTGCGCCGACAACAGATTCCCGTAGTTGACGAGCTGCGTCGACAGCTCCGTGCAGGCCGCCCATCACCGCGTAGGACTTGACCATGATGATGGAGGTCTCCCACCGTTCACCCAGTTCGTCGGTCAGCAACGACGCGTCGGGTTCGTGGCCTTCACCGAAAACACTGAGGAATCCGCCGTATTCACGCTCGAAGACCCGTTTGATGCCGGTGTAGTTGGCTGCCGCGAGCCCGGCGGCGTAGAAACCGTTGCGGGCGGCGAAGCCGTGGTGCATGCGCTTGCTCATCGCTTCGTACTGTGCGGCCATCAAACCCGCCGACTGCGTGCCGGCCAGGCCGAGGGCATCCTCCAACTGCGCCGGCGACAACCCGCGCAGTTTGCCCGATGCCATCGCCGCCGAATGGGTGCCGAACACCGGGCCCGAGTGCCAGCCGCGGTCGAGCATCTGCGCGCCGTGCAATGTGTAGCCGACCCGCGGGCCGACCTCGAAGCCGATGATCGCCGCGAGCAGAAAATCCGCGCCGGTGGTGGTCCGCGACTGCGCGGCCGCTGTCGACAGCAGCGCGGGAATGACCAGCGAACAACTGTGTACCGGCGCGATGGGGTGAAAGTCGTCGAGCTCGAAGCCCTGAATGAAGGTCCCGTTGAGCACGGCAGCGGCCGGTCCGCTGGTGGATTTGCCGGTGCCGATCACCGCGGTGTCGCCGCTGTTCTCAAGATCGAGGACGGCGTTGGTGGCTACCCGCGACCAGGGCAATTGCGCGCCGATCAGGCCGCAGCCCACACCGTCGAGGAGCAGGTGTTTGGCGCGTTCGACGACGGTCTGCGGGATGTCGTCGAGGGTCAGGCCGGCGACCCAGGTGGCCAGTCGTCCGGTCGGCCCCTCCGGGTCGGTGGCGGGGTGCTGGTGAACAGCG
Source organism: Mycobacterium sp. (assembly GCF_049281135.1). Taxonomy (GTDB): domain Bacteria; phylum Actinomycetota; class Actinomycetes; order Mycobacteriales; family Mycobacteriaceae; genus Mycobacterium. The sequence goes on from NZ_JBAPRN010000789.1 coordinate 1,376, forward strand.
GTCGCGGTCATCGTCGGTCCTGTAGTCGAAGGGTTGCCGGACTGGCTAGTTGTTATATAGTTATAACAACTTCTGACTTCGACGGCAAGGGCGGTGTGACAGCATTGATGCTCATGCAGGAGACCAGCGGCGGGGTGTCTGCCAGTGCCGGGGTGCCGTTGCATCGCCAGCTCTTCCTAGTGCTGCACGACGAGATTGCCCGCGGCGCTATCGCTCCCGGTGAGGCGTTGCCGACCGAGCAGTCTCTGTGTGATCAGTTCGGGGTGTCCCGGATCACCGTGCGACGAGCGCTGGCCGATCTGGCCGAGCAGGGCTACATCGAACGTCGGCAAGGCGTCGGATCTTTCGTCCGGCAACTCGACCGTTCCGATGAGGCGCCGCTGTCCGGCTCCTACATGGACAATCTGCGGCAGACGCAGTTCCAGACGTCGGTCGACGTGGTCGAACACGACACCCGAATGCCGCCGGCAACGATCGGCGACGCGCTCGGTGGCGTCGCGGAGATCTTGCACATTCTGCGAGTTCGACGCGAACGCAGAACCCGCGAACCGTTGATGATCACCGAAGCCTGGCTGCCGGCCGATCTCGCACAGGTGTTGACCGCGCAGGCGCTTCGACGTGCACCACTCTACGAGTTGCTCTCCGGCGCCGGTGTTGTCGTCGATCGGATGCAGCACGAGATCACCGCCGAGATCGCGGGGCCGCGCAACGCTGGTCTGCTCAACGTCGCGATCGGGTCGGCACTGGTTCGAGTCAACCGGCTGGCATTCGTGGCCGGCGTGCCGCACCACTATGTATCGATCCTGTTGTCGCCCAACCGCAGTCGTGTGTTGATGACCCAGACGGCGGCCGAGTTGGACGCCGGTGACGGATTCGCGATCGCCCACGACGTGCGGCGCCGCCCGAGCTAGGGCAGCGTCGCTTCGTCGATCGCGTCGGCATACGGCGCACAGTCGCCGGCAC
>NZ_JBAPRN010000790.1:0-7728 GCF_049281135.1 Mycobacterium sp.
GGTCAGCGGAAGTGCAACTGCTGCTGGAGAATTCGGTTCTCGAGCATGGCCGAACCGCGGACTTCACCAAGGCGATCGATCTCGGCGACCTGGTCGAAGTGACCGGCAAGATGGGATACAGCAAGACCGGCACCCAGTCGCTGATCGTGCACAGTTGGCGGTTGATCGGCAAATGCCTACGTCCGCTGCCGAACAAGTGGAAAGGGCTGACCGATCCCGAAGCGCGAGTGCGCAGCCGCTATGTCGATCTCGCCGTCAACGCCGAGGCGCGCGAGCTGATCGCCGCTCGCAGCAGAGTGCTGCGCTCGATCAGAGATACGTTGAACGACAAGGGATTTCTCGAAGTCGAAACCCCGATTCTGCAACAAATTCACGGCGGTGCCGCCGCCCGGCCATTTATCACCCATATCAACAGCTACGACCTCGAGCTGTATCTGCGGATTGCGCCCGAGCTATATCTGAAGCGGCTCTGCGTCGGTGGTGTGGAACGGGTATTCGAGTTGGGCAGGGCGTTCCGTAACGAGGGTGTTGACTTCAGCCACAATCCGGAATTCACGCTGCTGGAGGCGTATCAGGCGCACGCCGACTACAAAGACTGGATCGACGGCAGCCGGGAACTCATCCAGAACGCCGCCCAGGCCGCCAACGGCGCACAGGTGGTGATGCGACCCGCCGGTGACGGGATGGAAGAAATCGACATCTCCGGCGTCTGGCCGGTCAAGACCGTGCACGATGCGGTATCCGAGGCGCTCGGTGACCACATCGACGCCAGCACCAGCCTGACCAGGCTGCGCCGATTGTCCGACGCCGCGAAGATCCCGTATCTGGCGCAGTGGGACGCCGGCGCGGTGGTGCTGGAACTCTACGAGCATCTGGTCGAAGCCCCGACCGAGAAACCGACCTTCTACATCGATTTCCCGTTGTCCGTCTCACCGCTGACCCGACCGCACCGCAGTAAACCCGGCATCGCCGAGCGCTGGGACTTGGTGGCGTGGGGTGTCGAATTAGGCACGGCCTACAGCGAACTCACCGACCCTGTCGAGCAGCGACGGCGCCTCGAGGAGCAGTCCTACCTGGCCGCCGGTGGGGATCCCGAAGCAATGGAGCTCGACGAAGACTTTTTGCAGGCGATGGAATACGCGATGCCGCCGACCGGCGGCCTCGGGATGGGCGTCGACCGCGTGGTCATGCTCGTCACCGGCCGGAGTATCCGCGAGACACTGCCCTTCCCGCTGGCGAAGCCACGCTGACCCGCCCAACTTTGCGCTCCCGCCGCGCGAACGTTAGGCATCCGATGAGCAAAAGTAGTGCTTAATCGGTAACTAGAAGTTCACAATAGACACTGTGACAGGTTCAACGGCGAACCTTGCGTTTGCGGTGCTGGCTGACAACCACACCTCGTTGATGCATGGCTGGGTCCCCGGAGTGGTCCAGGCCGCATCGGTAGCCATGCTGCTGGTGGCGGTCGGGTGGCGATCGCGGCTGTGGCGGCTGCTCTATTTGCCGGTGGCCGCGGTCCTGGGCGCAGCTTCGGCCGCGTGCTCGAGTTGGTACATCGCTCATGCCGGTCTGGCCGACGATCCCGCACCTCATCTGCTGTGGTGGTGGATCGCGGGCAGTGGTGCGGCCGCTGCGATCGTGATCCTGGGGTGGGGCAGCGCGCGCTGGTGGCGGCGCAGCGCTTCGCTGCTGTCCGTGCCGCTGTGTCTGCTCAGCGCGGGGCTGACACTCAACCTCTGGGTCGGCTACTTCCCGACCGTGCAGACCGCGTGGGATCAGCTCACCGCGGGGCCACTGCCGCATCAGACCGACGCCGCCGGCGTTGCCGCGATGGCGGCCGCGGGCCTGCAGCCCGCCCACGGCATCGTCGTGCCGGTGACGATCTCCGATGAGGCGTCCCATTTCAGGCACCGCGGTGAAGTCGTCTATTTACCGCCGGCATGGTTCTCCAGCAGCCCCCCGCCGCCGCTGCCGACGGTGATGATGATCGGCGGCGAGTTCAACACGCCCGCCGATTGGCTGCGAACCGGCAACGCGGCGAGAACGATCGACGAGATGGCGGCCAGGCACGGCGGCAACGCGCCGGTCTTCGTCTTCGTGGACTCTGGCGGCGCGTTCAACAACGACACCGAGTGCGTCAACGGAAGCCGAGGAAACGCGGCCGACCACCTGACTAAAGACGTTGTGCCATACATGATCTCGAAGTTCGGAGTCAGCCCGGAGCCGGAGCGTTGGGGCATCGTCGGCTGGTCGATGGGCGGGACCTGCGCGCTGGACCTCACGGTCATGCATCCGGAGTTGTTCAGCTCATTTGTCGACATCGCGGGCAACATGGGCCCCGAGGCCGGAACCAAGGCGCAAACCATCGCGCGGCTGTTCGGCGGCAACGCCGATGCCTGGGCCGCCTTCGACCCGGCCACCGTCATCGCCCGACACGGCCGATACACCGGGGTTTCGGGCTGGTTCGATGTGTCGTCGAGCAACCCGCCGAAGCGTCATCGCGGTCTGTCGGTGACGGACGCCAGCGACGTCTACCTCAGCGGCCGGGAGCCGACCGCCAACCCCAATGACCAGATCTCGGCGGCCGAGTCGTTGTGCGCGCTCGGTCGCGCCAACGGCATCAACTGCGCGATCGTCGCTCAGCCCGGCCAGCACGACTGGCCTTTTGCGAGCAATGCATTCGCCGCGGCACTCCCCTGGCTGGCCGGTCGACTGGACACTCCCGGGCTGCCGAGGATTCCGGCACCCGCGACCTGGCCGCCCGCCTCGGCTCCGGCTCCGTACGCCGAGCCAGTCGGCCGCTGACCCGGGTAGCGTGGCATCGTGCCCGATGAACCAGAAACTCCCGCCGGCCAGCCCGATGTCGACCCGGGCTACAGCAACTCTGGGGTGCCGACGTTCGAATCGGTCCGCGAGAAAATCGAGAGCCGCTACGAAACATCCATCGGTTCAGCCGAACTGGACGCCGAGACACCGGAGGGCCGCGACGTCGAGGACCAATATGAGGCCCGACAGCGTGCGGCCGCCGACCGGTTGGCCCAAATCCGCGAATCGATGCGCGGCGACAGCCGCTGAGCCCGCAGCCAGACCTAGGCGCTGACCTTGCGGCGCTTGGTGGATCGGCGCGGGGCGCCGGCAGATGGCTTACTGGCGCCGAGCGCCTCGGCGAGGAACTTGCCGGTGTAGCTCTCCGGCACCGCCATCACATCCTCCGGTGTGCCCTCGGCGACGATGGTTCCGCCGCCGGCACCGCCCTCAGGCCCCATGTCGATGATCCAGTCCGACGTCTTGATCACGTCCAGGTTGTGTTCGATGACGATCACCGAATTACCCTTGTCGACAAGGCTGTTGATGACATCGAGCAACTTGCGGATGTCTTCGAAATGCAACCCGGTGGTGGGCTCGTCGAGGATGTAGACCGTGCGTCCGGTGGAGCGCTTCTGTAACTCCGATGCCAACTTCACCCGCTGCGCCTCACCGCCGGACAGTGTCGGCGCGGGCTGGCCGAGTCGGACGTATCCGAGGCCGACATCGACCAGCGTCCGCAAATAGCGATGAATGCCGGTGATCGGCTGGAAAAACTCCGCCGCCTCCTCGATCGACATGTCCAGTACCTCGGAGATGGTCTTGCCCTTGTAGTGCACCTCCAGGGTTTCCCGGTTGTAGCGTGCGCCGTGACAAACCTCGCAGGGCACATACACATCGGGCAGGAAGTTCATCTCGATCTTGATGGTGCCGTCGCCCGTGCACGCCTCGCAGCGACCGCCCTTGACGTTGAACGAGAACCGGCCCGGTTGATAACCACGGACTTTGGCTTCGGTCGTCGCCGCGAAGAGGGTGCGGATCTTGTCGAAGACGCCGGTGTAGGTGGCCGGGTTGGATCGCGGGGTACGGCCGATCGGCGACTGGTCGACTCGCACCAGCTTGTCGACATTGTCCAGCCCGGTGACCCGGGTGTGCCGACCCGGGACCTGCCGGGCGCCATTGAGCCGATTGGCCAGCACCGCGGCGAGGATGTCGTTGACCAGCGTCGACTTGCCGGAGCCGGACACACCGGTCACGGCGGTCAGCACACCGAGTGGAAACACCACGTCGATCCCGCGCAGGTTGTGCTCGTTGGCACCGACGACCGTGAGCCGACGCCGCTTGTCCACCGGACGCCGAATCGTCGGGGCGGCAATGCTTTCCTTGCCCGACAGATAGGCCCCGGTGATCGACTCCTCGTTCGTCAGCAAGTCGGCGTAGGTGCCGCTGTGCACGATGTGACCGCCGTGCTCGCCGGCGCCCGGACCGATGTCGACAATCCAGTCGGCGTGCGCGATGGTGTCCTCGTCGTGCTCGACGACGATCAGGGTGTTACCCAGATTCCTTAACCGAGTGAGAGTTTCGATGAGGCGGCGGTTGTCGCGCTGATGCAGCCCGATCGACGGCTCGTCGAGCACATAGAGCACGCCGACCAGCCCGGAGCCGATCTGGGTGGCCAACCGGATGCGCTGCGCTTCGCCACCGGATAGCGTGCCCGCCGCCCGGGACAGCGACAGGTACTCCAACCCGACGTCGAGCAAGAAGCCCAGCCTCGACTGGATTTCCTTGAGCACCTGGCCGGCGATCGCTTGCTCGCGTGAGCCCAGCGTGAGCGCGTTCAGGAAATCGGCGCAGTCGGAGATCGACAGCTCACACACCTCGGCGATCGACTTGGCACCCTGATCCCCCGCGGCCAAGGTGACGGCCAGGATTTCCGGCTTGAGCCGCGTGCCCTCACACACCGGGCACGGCACGTCACGCATGAAGCCTTCGTAGCGCTCCTTCATCAGCTCGGATTCCGTCTGGTCCAGCTTGCGCTCCAAGAAGGCCAGCACGCCCTCGAAGTCGGCGTAGTAGGAGCGGGTACGCCCGTAGCGGTTGCGGTAGCGGACGTGCACCTGCTCGTCGCAGCCCTCCAGAATTGCCTTGCGCGCCTTGGCCGGTAGCTTGCGCCACGGCGTGTCGACGTCGAAGCCCATCGCCTCACCGAGGCTGGCCAGCATCCGGGTGAAGTACTCCGCCGTGTGGCCCATCGACCAGGGCGCCACCGCGCCCTCCGCCAGCGTGCGATCCGGGTCGGGCACCACCAGATCGGGATCGACCTCCTTGCGGATGCCCAAGCCGACGCACTCGGGGCAGGCGCCGTACGGCGAGTTGAACGAGAACGACCGCGGCTCCAAGTCGTCGACCGCCAGGGAGTGCCCGTTGGGGCAGGCCAGCTTCTCGGAGAACCGCTGTTCGCGGTTGTGGGCGTCGTGGTCGTGATCGACGAACTCCAGCACCACGATGCCGTCGGCCAGGTTCAGCGCGGTCTCGACCGAATCGGTGAGCCGCTGCTTGGCGCTGGCCTTGACGGTGAGGCGATCGACCACGACCTCGATGTCGTGCTTCTCCTGCTTCTTCAGCTTGGGTGGATCGGTCAGTGAGTGCACCACGCCGTCGACGCGGACCCGGCTGTAGCCCTGCGCGTTGAGCTTCTCGAACAGGTCGGCGAATTCGCCCTTGCGGGTGCGCACCACCGGGGCGAGCACCTGGAACCGGGTGCCTTCGGGCATCACCAGCACCTGGTCGACGATCTGCTGCGGGGTCTGGCGGGCTATCCGCTCACCGCAGACCGGGCAGTGCGGGGTGCCGGCACGCGCGTACAGCAGCCGCAGGTAGTCGTACACCTCGGTGATGGTCCCGACAGTTGAGCGCGGATTGCGGTTGGTCGACTTCTGGTCGATGGACACCGCCGGCGACAGTCCTTCGATGAAGTCGACGTCGGGCTTGTCCATCTGCCCGAGGAACTGGCGGGCGTACGCCGACAGCGATTCGACATAGCGTCGCTGACCTTCGGCGAAGATCGTGTCGAACGCCAGCGAAGACTTCCCCGAACCGGAGAGGCCGGTGAAGACGATCAACGCATCGCGCGGCAAATCAAGATCGACGCTGCGCAGATTGTGCTCGCGAGCACCCTTCACGATCAGGCGGTCAGCCACAGCGTCTCTTTCACGTCTCTATCTCTCGAGCTCATCACACACGTCATCCCCATGCTAAGTGCCCATACCGACAAGCCGCCGTCGGCCAGTACCGTTGACTGGTATGACCGCCCTAAGTGACGACTACACCGGCCACGTCGATCCGGGCACCGCGGCCCGCCGAACCTTGCCGGGCGCCACGATCGTCAAAACGTCGGTGGGCCCCATGGATAACAACGCCTACCTGGTGACCTGTTCCGCGACCGGTCAGACACTGCTGATCGACGCCGCCAACGACGCTGAGAATCTCGTCGAGCTGGTGCGCACCCAGGCCCCGAACGTATCGCTGATCGTCACCAGTCACCAACACTTCGACCATTGGCAGGCACTTGAAGCGGTGGCGCAGGCCACCGGCGCACCCACCGCCGCCCACGAGGTCGACGCCGAGCCGTTGCCGGTCCGGCCGGACCGCTTGCTGGCCGGCGGCGACAGCGTCCAGATCGGTGACTTGACATTCGACGTCATCCACCTCCGCGGACACACCCCGGGATCCGTTGCGCTGGCGCTCAACGGCCCGGCCACCGGCGGAGTCACCCAATTGTTCACCGGCGATTGCCTGTTTCCCGGTGGCGTCGGCAAGACGTGGCAGCCCGGTGATTTCGAGCAGCTGCTCGACGACGTCACCTCCCGGGTGTTCGACGTCTACGACGACACCACCGTGGTGTATCCCGGCCACGGCGACGACACCACACTGGGCGCCGAGCGTCCCAGCCTCGCAACGTGGCGCGAGCGCGGCTGGTAAACCGCGCGGGCGACCCCGACCAACGCAGCGGCGCGAGCGGGGTTGGTGAATAGCAGCCGCGAAACGCGGTGCAGCGCCTACTCTTAGCCGATGAGGCTGGGGATCGACTTCGGCACAACGCACACCGTTGTCGCGGTCGTCGACCGGGGCAACTACCCCGTGGTGTCATTCGACGGGGACGACGCGTGGCCGTCGATCATTGCCGTCAACGAAAGTGGCGAGCTGCGGTACGGCCCGGAGGCCGCCGCGGTCCGGCACCACCCGGACTGGTCCGTGCTGCGGTCGTTCAAGCGGCTGCTCAACGACGCCGGGCCGACGACGACGGTCGATCTGGCCGGACGCCGTTACCTGCTGGCTGAGCTGTTCGCGGGCTTTCTGACCCAGCTGAAAAGCGACCTCCAGCACCGTTCGAACGCCGAGCTCTCGCCGGGCGTGCGGGTCGAGGCCGCGATCAGCGTGCCGGCCAATGCCTCCAGCGCGCAACGCTTCCTGACCCTGGACGCGTTCGCGCAGGCCGGGTTCGACGTGGTCGCGCTGCTGAACGAGCCGTCGGCGGCAGGCTTCGAATACGCCCATCGGTATCGCTCGACGATCACCGCCAAGCGGGAGTACGTCCTGATCTACGACCTCGGTGGCGGAACGTTCGACGCGTCGCTGCTGAAAATGACCGGGCGGTTGAACGAGGTGGTAGTCAGCGAGGGCATCCAGCGCCTCGGCGGCGACGACTTCGACGCGGCCATCCTCAAACTGGTCCGCACGGGCGCTGGACTGCGTTCGCTGCCGTCGAGCACCCGCGAGCAGTTGCTCGAGGAGTGCTCAGTCCGCAAAGAGGCCGTCGGCCCCAATACCCGGCGGTTCCTGGTCGATCTCACCGCGATCGGCAAGCCGCCGTTTTCCTGCCCGATCGAGGACGTCTACACGGCGTGTGCTCCGTTGGTAGAC
>NZ_JBAPRN010000791.1:0-6793 GCF_049281135.1 Mycobacterium sp.
GTGCAGGATCTTGCGCAGTGCTTCTCGCTGAATCGGATCCGCACGTTCGTCGATGATGGCCTGCTGCGTGCCGTCGCCCTCGGGGACCGGACCCGGCCACGAGAGAAGCATCGCCCAGTTCAGCCCGTCGAGATTCGTGTCGTTGAAGTTCCCCGTCTCGATATGGCCGCCCATGACTGCCTGGCAGCGCCCGTAAGTTGGTTGCGCACCGAATTGACAGGGGCAGCCCCAGGCGCAGGGGCAATTCTCGAACTCCACACCGTGAAGCGTCCATTGGTCAAGTGTCATCGTTCGCCATACCTCAATTGATTGATCTATCACGCAAATCTACTACCGCAGCTCAATTCGTCAAAGCCTTGCAACAACCGTTATCGGCGGTATACCGCGGCGTCGTCGATATCGACCCGGGAACGGTCCGGCAGGGCAAGGACACAGGCGACCGTGACGATGGCGGCGAAGACGATGTACGCCGAGATCGCGTACGGGGTTCCGGTTTTGTGCAGCAACCACGTCGCGATCAGCGGCGCGGGGCCGCCGGCGAAAACCGAGGCCAACTGGTAGCCGAGCCCGGCACCGCCGTAGCGCAGGTGGGTTGGGAAATTCTCGCCGATCAGCGCGGCCTGTGGGCCGTACTGCAGAGCGTGGAGGAACAGTGAGGCGACGACCGCGATGAAGATCAGCGCGGCCCCGCCGTGGGTCAGCACTGCGAAGTACGGGTAGGCGATCAGGCCGGTCAGGACCGCTCCGGTGAGATATACCCGCTTGCGGCCGAGGCGGTCCGACAGGTGGGAAAACAGTGGGATCGCGACGAGTTCGCAGACGGCGCCCGCCAGCACGGCGGTGAGCACGAACGTCTTGGCGAACCCGTGCCGCGAGACGACGTAGATCAGGACGAAGGTCGTGAACAAGTAAAACGGCATCTGTTCGCTGAACCGCACTCCCGCGGACAGCAAAATCTCCCGCCAGTGATACCGGATCGCGTCGTACACAGGAGTGCTGGCAGTTCTCCGTTCCTCGGCCACCTTTGCGAACATCGGCGTCTCGAGGATGGACAGCCGGATCACCAGGCCGAGGGCCACGAGCACAAGGCTGAACAGGAACGGAATCCGCCAGCCCCACGAGTTGAACGCCTCGGCCGAAAGCGTTGCCGACAGCAACGTCATGCCGCCGGTGCCCAGGACCAGCCCCATCGGCACGCCGAGCTGAGCGAAACTGCCGAGCAGCCCACGCTTGCTTTGGTCGCCCCACTCCATCGCGATCAACACCGACCCGCTCCACTCTCCGCCAATCGCGATGCCCTGCACCAGCCGCAGCGCGACGAGCAGTAGCGGCGCGGCCACCCCGATCGCGGCGGTGCCGGGCAGGATGCCGACGATCGCCGACGAGATGCCCATCACCAGCAGCGTCACGATCAGTGTCGCTTTGCGACCGATCCGGTCACCCCAGTGCCCGAAGATCGCGGCACCGAGCGGGCGGGCGACGAACCCGACCGCGTAAGTCGCGAACGAGGCCATCGCGCCCGCGTACGGACTGGACGCAGGGAAGAACAGGTGCGGGAAAACCAAGGCGGCAGCGGTGTTATAGAGGAAGAAGTCGTACCACTCGATCGTGGTGCCGATCGAGCTGGCCAACGCCGCGCGTCGCACCTGCGCTCGCTGCGCCGCCGGGTCAACCTCCAAGCTGAGGGCGACTTCGTTGTCTCCGACAACCACTATGACCTCCGCTGGTGTGGACGGATCCATGCACATTGTGAAGGCCGAAGCGCGTCGGATCTGGAAGACGGATGTTGCGTAGATGGCGAGGCGGTGAACTCGAGGGGCACCCCTGATTCTCGGCGCGATCAGCGGACGACGACGGTACGCCCATTGATCTCGCCGCCATCAGGATTGACCGCGGCTTCGATCTGGTCGAACGACAGCGTCCGACCCACCGGGCTGATGAGACGTCGAGCGGCGACCTTGAAGAGCAGATCGGCCAGTTTGTGCCCAGTGAGTGTGACGACCGTCGGTACGTAGCCATCGCCCGAAAGGACGGCGCCGTCGACCGACGTGAATTTCCCGTGTGGGCGCACTACGCCAGCAGCCACGGCGAGGTCACCCGCGACGTGAATGGCGGTATCGGCGCCGCCGCCAAAGAACTCCCGCACGGCCTCCACCGACTCGGACGCGCTGTTCCGCTCGGCAACCACGAAGTCCGCGCCCAGCCGATACGCCAAGTCAACCTGTGATTCAGCGGTGATCACGGCGACGACGGCGCCGTGGGCCTTTGCCAGCTGAAGCGCGAATCCGCCTACCTCGCTTACAGGTCCGTGGATCACCAGTTTCCCGAGCCGCACCGCTCCAAGTGCGTTGATCGCGTCGAGCGCGGTCACTCCCGCCAACCCCACACCGGCGGCATGTTCGACGTCAACGCCGACGGGGATAGGTGCCAGTGATGCCGCCGGGACAGCCACCCTTTCGGCGAAACTGCCAGATGTTCCGAATGCCTTCGGACTCAGCGCACCTGCTACGTGCATGCCGACGTCGATGTAGTCCACGTCCTCGCCCACGGCGGTGACCCGGCCGACGAAGTCACGTCCGAGCATGACCGGATCTTGGTCGCCTACCTCGGTCGCGCGACCTCGGAGCACCTTTCGATCGAAGTCGTTCACGGAGGCGGCCACCACCTCGACGACGACGCCGTCGTGGGCGGCGGATGGTTCGTCGACGTCGAATAGGCGCGTCATGTCGTCTTGCCCGGTTGTTCCTACTGCCTTCATCGCCGACCCTCTCCAAGTGGGCTTTTCATTTGGACGGTTAAACATTTAAGTGAAGCGATAGCATTCCCGGTTCAACGATTAAGTTATTGTCAGGACATGGCCCCAAACGAGACTGAGTGGCTGGACGCGCAGGAGCAGCAGACCTGGGCGCAGCTGTCGACGATGATCCTCAGGTTGCAGCCGATGCTGAGTGCGCGGTTGCAACGTGAGTTCGGCATCAGCCACTTCGAGTACTTGATGATGGCCCGCTTGTCCGAAGCGCCACGGTCGACGCTGCGGATGAGCGTGCTCGCCACCCTGAGCGGCAGTTCCCTCCCGCGGTTGTCCCAGGCAGTCGGCCGCCTAGAGAAGCATGGCTGGATATCTCGGCAGCCCGACGCGGAGGACAGTCGGTTCACGGTAGCAACTTTGACCAGCGCCGGATATCAAGAGCTGCAGCGGATAGCTCCCTCGCACGTCAAGGATGTTCACGAGTTCGTCTTCGACCGTCTGACGCAAACGCAGGCCCGCCAGCTGGGTGTGATTTGCCAACGCATTCTGGATGGACTGCCAGCGGATGAGACGTGGCCTCGCACCACTTCGCCTTGACCGAGTGCGGGCGGGGACGTGGTCGTGTGATGGACGTCACGGGGGGTGGATGGAATCGCAGTGCCGGCATGGGGCTTGTAGCAAGCAGGCTCCAGTTAAACATTTAAGTAATGGCGACCGGTTACCGGCAGGAGGAGAACCACCATGAGCACCGTGACACCTCAGATAGTTAAATGGGGTCGCCTGAGCGTGCGGGCGGCGACGTCAGCGATCTTCGTCGCGCTGACCCTGGGCGCGGTATTGGCCGGCCCGCCGGGCACTGCAATCCCGTCGGCACGCGCCGCACAGGACTCCTGCCCCGCCGTCGAAGTCGTCTTTGCCCGCGGCACCCTCGAGGGCCCCGGGGTCGGGGCGACCGGGCAAGCATTCGTCGACGCACTCACCGCCCGGCTGCCGGGCAAGACCGTCGAACCATACGGGGTGAATTACCCGGCCTCGTTGAACTTCGGGCAAGCGGCCGACGGCATCATCGACACGGCCAACAAGGTCCAATCGATCGCGGCGACGTGCCCGACCACCAAGATCGTGCTCGGTGGGTACTCCCAAGGAGCCGCGGTAGTTGGCTACACCACCACCGACAGCGTGCCGGCCGGGTATGCGCTGCCCGCCGGGCTGAGCGGCCCGATGCCCGCCGCGATCGCCTCCCACGTCGCAGCCGTGGTGTTATTCGGAACGCCGGATCCCTGGTTTCTGGGCCTCGTCGACCACGACGCACCGCCGATCACCATCGGCCGGCTGTACACCGCCAAGACGCTGCAGCTGTGTGTCACCGGTGACCCGGTTTGCTTCCCGGGTGGACTCACCCGCTCGGCGCACAGTGCCTACAAGGACAACGGAATGGCCGGCCAAGCAGCTGATTTCGCCGCCCACCAACTGACCGGGACCGCCACGGTGCCGCAGCCCGCAACACAGGTCGACGCCACCCACCGCGTCGATCAGCCGGCCCCCTCCCCCGAGTCCAACCCGCTCCAGGGCAACTAACATCCACCACCCCGCCGGTGGCTTGAAGTGTGTCCCGAGGACCACTGCAGGCCACCGGCCCAACTAATTCGTCGAGCAGAGCACTTAGCTCACCGGGTCCTTGTGCGCCTTGACCGGGACAGTGCTCGGTGGCTGAAATAGGTTCCCCTGCAGGCTGCCTCTCACGGTGCGGACCGCTACCAGGATCCACGTGCCGAGCAGGCAGACGTAGGCCACGACCGCGGCGACCCGAAACGCCGTCAGCCCAGTGTGCACCGCCAGCTGGGCGGTTCCGGTGACGAACGTGCCGACCGGGAAGGTAAGACTCCACCATGTCAGCGCGAAAGGCATTCCCCTACGCAAGGTATGCACCGTCAACAACGTCGCCAAACAGATCCACAACATGGCGAACCCCCACACCGGCACCCCATACAGGACGGCGAGGACGTTCATGCCCCCGGCAATCGGTGGAGCGACGGCCAGCGCGGCATTTGTCCCGAGAAGTCCTGCAGCCGTGATGGATTGACCGAGCGGGCCCAGTACGATCCACAGTGTCGGCACCCTCGCACTCCCTGACGTGCCGTAGTAGGCGAGCCGACTCCAGATCATCGTGATGATGATCAACGACGCGATGAGCGACAACCCGAACATCGCATAGCACCCGTAGAGCAGGGTCTGTCGGCCGCTACCCGGTCCGATGTGTCCAATCAGCAGAGCTCCTGCGGCCGCCGACACCATCGGCGGTACGACCGGCATCAGCCAGCCGCCAAACGCGGCGTCGGGCTCGACGTTGTGCTGAATGAACATCAGGTAGGGGATGGAGATGGCGGTGAAAAGACCGCTCAATGTGCCGGCCGTCCACAGCACCCAGTCGAGATCAACTGCAAGCACCTCCCCCACCAAATCCGGACCGATCAGCACAGATCCCGTCCCGACCGTGAGCAGTGCCATCGGGGCCGCGCCATAGAAATGCGCCATCTGCGGGTTGCGGGCATGCCTGCGGGCCACCGTCGGGTGCCGCAGCCAGTGACCCCCCACGACGACGATCAACACGATCAGCAACAGCGCGGCGAACACCCAAACCGCTTCCGCAAACGCGCGGAGCCCGTGGATACGCACCGGCAGAGTCGCGGCCGCATTCGCAACGATCCCGGTTCCCATGACGGAGGCAAACCAATTGGGTCCCAGGCGACCCAACACGCTCGGTACCGTTGGATCCTCACCCAGCTCTGTGGTGGCCATGACCTCGCGACGCTACTCCGGGACAGGGCTCTTCCGAGCCGTCAACCACCCACTCCGCTTGAATTCGACGGCTCCAGGTAAGCCACGATCGCATCGGTCAGCCCCTGCCGCGCTAGGTCGAGGTCGTAGTAGCTGCCGAGCTGACGCTCTGAGGTGATGCCGCGCATCGCTCCCGGAATGAAGGTGGCGACTGCGCGTACCCGTTCGGGGTCAATGTTCAAGTCGGCGAAGGCATTCTGGCAGGTTGCGAGCCAACCCCGTCCCCACGACTGGAGTTCCGCGGACGTACGCGGGTAGAGGCGTTCGAGCTCGGCGGGGTCGCGGGGCAACGCGGCGCGCAGGTTCTCGATCGCCCGCGAGTCAGTGGCCGTCAGGCCGTCATAGAGAGTGTCGATAATCGCGGCGACCCGTTGTCGCAACGGCGCCGCGGCATCGGTAGGCGCGAATACATCTGCCCGGTGCTCGGCAGTGCGGTGTAGCACCGCAGCCCATAGACCGTCGGCGCCGCCGAACTGGTACTGCACCACACCCCAGGTGGCGCCGATCTGCTTTGCGATCCGATTCGCTGACACCGCGCCGGGATCGCCGGTAGCCAGTGCCTTCAGCGCGGCCTCCAGCATGTTCTGGCGGGTGGCATCCCCCCGCCGGTTGGTGCGCTGAGGCTGAACGCCCGCGTCAGTCATTGTGCCGATGGTACGGCCCGACCACTCACTTCAGTCAGATACAGAGAACATTCTATGATTTTTTCATTGAGGTCACTATGCTTCCTGCTTGGACGACTCTTCGGTGCAGCCCCACATGCCAGTAAAAGGAGCTCAGATGGCGAAACCGCCGCTGTCGATGAAGCCGACCGGTTGGTTCCAAGTCGCGTGGTCCGACGAGATCTCCGCCGGCGACGTGCACAAGATGCACTACTTCGGTCGAGAAATGGTGGCCTGGCGTGCGCAGTCGGGACGACTCACGGTGATGGACGCCTACTGCGAACATCTGGGCGCTCACTTGGGTTTCGGCGGCCATGTCGAGGGCGAGGTCATCGAATGCGCCTTTCACGGCTGGCAGTGGAACCACGACGGTCGCAACGTCTGCATCCCCTACGAGAAGCGACCCAACCGCGGACGCAAGATGCGCACCTACCCCGTGGTGGAACGCAACGAGTCGGCATACATCTGGCATGACGTCGAGGGTCGCGAGCCGTACTTCGATGTGCCCGACATCTTCGCCAGCTTCGACGACGGCAGCAGTCTG